>JAEWIY010000137.1 GCA_023386835.1 Verrucomicrobiota bacterium | reverse complement strand
CCGCGTCGGGCTCGAGTTAATAGCCGCCGAAGCGGGTGGCGTCCGCGGCGCCGTCGCGGGCGCCCGCCCACGCGCCGATTAGGGCGATCAAGCTGGGCAGCATCGTCACGGCCAGGGCACCTAGAAGAAAGCTCGTCATCAACAACTGGATCGGCCCGGGCGGATGGAACTTGAGCAGCGCAACGGCCGCGCAAGATCCCGTCCAATCGAGCCGTGGGGGGGACAGTCGCG
This sequence comes from Verrucomicrobiota bacterium, assembly GCA_023386835.1. Classification (GTDB taxonomy): domain Bacteria; phylum Verrucomicrobiota; class Verrucomicrobiia; order Opitutales; family Opitutaceae; genus Actomonas. Next base: position 15,245 of record JAEWIY010000137.1, on the reverse strand, counting down.
GCACCGACCCCTACGCCATAGTCTGAGCGGCGCCGCAGATGAGTGCCGAGTTCTACGCACAACCACCTACCTGTCAATCAGCAATTCACCCATTCGTTGAGGTTTACGGAAACCGGGAGAGGTGCTGTCGTGGCAGAGCCACTACGAAGAAACGAGGCACTAGGGGCGAAAGGGTAAGCATTCCCCGCGCTTTGCTTCTAAGCATTCGCCCCGCGGAATTAACCTTGCGTGGGCAAAGTACAATTTACGGAATTTGTACGTCCACACCGGGAATCTTCTCCGCACCGCCGGGGACTGGAGATTCCAAAATCTGGACAAAGCTCCTGTTCTTTCCAGCCTAGTCGAGACCCACCCGTTTGGGCCTGCTTTTTCCCGCTCAGCGATTCCCTTATTTTTTGTAATGGAACGAGTTTGATAGTGTGGGAGGAGCCAGCCTAGCGGCAGAAAAACCCTCCCTCGACTTCTTCGCTTCGGTGCGCCTCGGTGCGCGCCGCCCGCCTCCCTTTTCCTTCCCAGCTTCAACTAACGCATGACCCCTCACTTTTCACGACGGTGCCGACCGTTTGTACGAACCTTCGCCGCGGACAAGAGTCCGTCGGCAGTGTGTTTGTACCCCGTCTGGCACACTCGTGGAACGGTGGCGCGGCATGGTGTCCGCCTCCTTGAGCATCGGAACTCTCCCTGCCGGGCCTCCGCTGTTCCCCACGCGGTGGCCTGATCCACCCCTGCCTCGGTCCTCGCTTCTTTGCCGTCTCCGCATGTCTTCAGCTCCTCGAACGCCAGTTAGCCCCCGCATGAACGCGGTCTACCGTGAGACCTCCCTTCCGGAGCCCACCGTAGGCGTATCCAATCCTCTCCCGCCGTGGAAACGGGGCCTCGACCTGCTCTGCTGTGCGATCGCGCTTCCGCTTTTGGCGTTCTGCACGCTGATCATGACGGTGATCATCCGCCTGACGTCGCCAGGTCCCGTGTTCTTCCGTCAAGAGAGGGTCGGCCTGAAGGGCCGGCGGTTCATGTGCTACAAGTTTCGCACCATGAAAGTGCGGGCGGACACCACCGTGCATCAGGCGTACCTGGCGCAGTTAATGCGCTCGGGGCAGCCGATGACGAAGATGGACGCCGCCAACGATTCCCGACTCATCCCCGGCGCCTGGATCCTGCGGGCCTCGGGCCTCGACGAGCTGCCCCAGCTGATCAACGTGCTGCGCGGCGAAATGAGCCTGGTCGGGCCACGTCCGTGCTTGCCGTACGAATACGAGGAGTACCTGCCTTGGCAGCGGAATCGTTTCGACGCCGTCCCGGGGCTCACCGGCCTCTGGCAGGTCTCCGGAAAGAACCGGACGACGTTTGATGAGATGATTCGGTACGACGTCCGTTACGCCCGCGAAAAATCGCTGCTGATGGACCTGCGCATCATGCTGATGACGCTTCCCGCGTTGCTGATCCAGATCTTGGACACGCGCCGGGGCCGGAAACAGGGCGCCGCCCCAACTGACGCGTCGACCGGAGTGATCGCGCCTTCGCCGGAATCGCGGAGTACACCTTAATTTGCGCCACCAGCGACCGATATAGGTCCGCCCGCGTGCGCGTTTCCGCCCGCGGTCTGTTGCTTTGCCCATGAAAAAAACCATCTCCCTCGGCGTTGTTGGCTGCGGCTACTGGGGCCCCAATCTCATCCGTAATTTCCGCGCCCTGCCGGATTGCCGCCTGAAGGTCATGTGCGATCTGAACCAGGATCGGCTGCGCCACCTGCGTTCGCTCTATCCGGAGGTGGAAGGAGAGACGGATTATAACAAGCTGCTCAACGATCCGGAGCTGGACGCCATCATCGTCGCCACATCGGTGCGGTTCCACTACCCGATGGCCAAGGCGGCCCTTCTTGCCGGCAAGCACGTCCTGATCGAGAAGCCGATGGCCAGCTCCCCCGCCGAGTGCGAAGAGCTGATCAGCATCGCGGAGGAGAAGGGGTTGATCGTGATGGTGGGCCACACCTTCCTCTATTCGGCGGCCGTCCGGAAGATTAAGGAGATCGTGGAGAATCAGGACCTCGGGGAGCTCCGCTACATTTCTTCGCGCCGGTTGAACCTGGGCCTGTTCCAGAAAGACATCAACGTGGCGTGGGATCTCGCCCCCCATGACATCTCGATCATCCTGTACATCATGCAGGAGACCCCGCTGAGCGTGAATTGCCGCGGTGCCGCGCACATCACGCCGGGGATTGAGGACGTCACGTCGATGAGCCTCCAATTTTCGCGCCAGCGCTCCGCGATCATTCACAGCAGCTGGCATGATCCCCGCAAGGTGCGTGAGATGACGATTGTCGGCAGCAAGCGGATGATCGTCTACGACGACATTGCGGCCCAAGAGAAGATCAAGGTCTTCGATGCGCGGGTCGAGCGTCCGCCGCACTACGACACGTTCGCGGAGTTCCACTACGCCTACCACTACGGCGACATCTACTCGCCGTACATCAAGCAGGACGAGCCGCTGAAAACGGAGTGCCAGCACTTCCTCGATTGTATTCAGAAGGGAGACATCCCGATCACCAGCGGCTACGCCGGTCTCGAGATCGTGCGCATTCTCGCTGCGTCTTCCGAATCGCTGCGCCAGCAAGGCGCCTCGATCGAAATTCCGTCGAACGGCAAACGCGTCATTCCCACCAAGGTCACCGTCGGCAGCGGCGCCGCCAAGGTGAATGGTACGTCTGTCGCCGCATGAACACGCCGCCCCGGCTCATCGCTCCAGACGTCAAACTTGGTGAGGGTGTCAAAATCTACGCCTTCACCAACCTTTACGGGTGCGAGATCGGCGATGAGTCCAAGGTAGGCACCTTCGTGGAGATCCAAAAGGGCGCACGCATCGGTCGCCGCTGCAAGATCTCCAGCCACACCTTCATCTGCGAAGGTGTGACGATCGAAGACGAGGTCTTCATCGGGCACGGCGTCACGTTCACCAACGATCGCCGGCCGCAGGCCACCAACCCCGACGGCAGCCTGCAGACGGACGCCGACTGGAAGTGTGAGCCTACGATCGTCAAAGCCCGCGCCTCGATCGGCTCGGGCGCCACGTTGCTTTGTGGCATCACCATCGGAGAAGGCGCGATCGTCGGCGCTGGAAGCGTTGTGACCAAGGATGTGCCACCCGGTGCGACCGTCGCCGGCAACCCGGCGCGCCCAATCAAGTCTCGTCAATGAACTCCCCTACTCACGTCCCTTTCCTCGATCTGCGTGCCCAGCACGACCCAATCCGGTCGGAGCTCCTGGCCGCGATTGAACAGGTGATTGATCAGAACGCGTTCGCCGGCGGACCGTTCGTCCAGCGCTTCGAGGAGAGTTTCGCCACATTCTGCGGCACGACTCACGCCATCGGAGTCGGCAATGGCACGGACGCCCTTTGGCTGGCGCTGCTGGCGCTCGGAGTTGGACCCGGCGATGAAGTGATCACGGTCCCGGCGACGTTCATGGCGACCGCCGAAGCGATCAGCTATTGCGGCGCCAAGCCGGTGTTCGTCGACATCGACGAGCGCACGTACACGATGGATCCTCAGTTTCTCGAGGCCGCGATCACTCCTCGGACCAAGGCAATCGTGCCGGTGCACCTGTACGGCCAGATGGCGGATATGGACCCCATCATGGAGATCGCCAACCGGCACAAGCTTCCGGTCGTGGAGGACGCCTGTCAGGCGCACGGCGCGGAGTACAAGGGGCGCAAGGCTGGCTCCATCGGCGCGGCGGGATGCTTCAGTTTTTACCCGGGCAAGAACTTGGGTGCGCTCGGCGAGGCCGGCGCAGTCGTCACCAACGACTCAGACCTGGCCACCCGAATCCGGGTGTTGCGTGAGCACGGGCAGGAGAAGCGCTACGTGCATTCGCACATCGGCTGGAATGCCCGGATGGATGGCATGCAGGCAGCCATGCTCTCAATCAAACTCCAGAAGTTGGCCCAAGGAAACGCGGCCCGCCTCGCCAACGCCAAGCGCTACTCCCAGCTGCTGGCTGGTACGCCAGGGCTTCTGTTGCCCACAGTGGCCGAGTACGGCACGCCCGTCTTCCATCTGTACGTGGTGAGGGTGGCGGATCGCGACAGTGTGCTCGATCAGCTCGGCAAGCGCGGTGTGTCGTGCGGTATTCACTACCCGTGCCCCATCCACCGCCAGGAGGCCTACCGCCACTTGGGACTGGTCGAAGGCAGTTTCCCCGTTTCGGAGCGTTGCGCCGTCGAGGTGCTTTCGCTACCAATGTTCCCCGAGTTGACCGAGGCTCATATCGACAAGGTGGTGCGTGAGGTCAAAGCCGTCATGGCCGAACGGCACGAGGTCGCACGAGCTACGGCTTAATTCGCCGATCACGCATAGCTCCTGCTCCTGCCGCACCCTTGCAGTGACCGACGCCAAGCCAACAGTATGTGCCCACATGCTCGACGACGTGCCATCACCAACGAAGATGCGCGCCGGCGACGCTGGGAGCGGCTTGGCCGATCCGGTCCGGGTGCGACAGGTCGACCTCCTCGCTGACGGCGAAGCCCGCCCGTCCGCGGTCAATGCGGCCGGAAGCACACTCGCTCAGGATTCAGGATGGCTGCGCGCGGTTGCTGAAACTTACGGTTACCGCAGCCACGGTTTCATCGCGGAGCAAGGGTCCCACCAGATCGGCTCGCTGCCGGTGATGGAAGTGGACAGTTGGTTGACCGGCCGACGCGGCGTCGCCCGCCCCTTCGCCGATGAATGCGCGCCCGTAGCGTCGGACGAACGAACGTCCGCTGCGCTCGTCCGCGAAGCGGCCGCTTTCGGTCGTTCGCGGGCGTGGCGCTACCTGGAGATTCGCGGAGGATCGACCCCGGCGCCAGGCGTACCGGCTTCAACTAAGTTTTGGGGCCATCAACTCAGCCTCAGTGAAAGCCCGGATCAGGTGCTGGCGCTGATCCATCCGTCCAACAGACGCGCTATTCGCAAGGCGGAGCAAAGCGGCGTTGAGGTTGAGATCAGCCAAGCGGAGGCGGCGGTGCCGCAGTTCTTCCGCCTGATGCAGCGCACCCGGCGTCGGCATGGCATGCCCACGCCCCCGCTCCAATTTTACCGCCGCGTCCATGAGCACGTCATCAGCGCCGGACGCGGCTTCATCGTTCTCGCCCGCGCCCTCGCCGAACCGATCGCGGCGGCTGTGTTTCTTTTTGATGGCTCCCACGCGGTCTACAAGTACGGCGCGTCCGACGAACGCCACCAACATCTGCGCGCCAACAACCTCGTGATGTGGCGCGGCATCGTTGCACTGATCGAGCGCGGCTGCCGCAGTTTGGACTTTGGCCGCACCTCGCTCGACAACGACGGACTCCGCCGGTTCAAGCTGAGCTGGGCGGCGGAGGAACGCGTCCTCTCGTATTTTCGTTATAACTACGCGGAAGAACGCTGGGTGTCCGCGCCGGATCGCTCTCAAAACCGGCTCTCGGCACTCTTCCGTCATCTTCCGCTCTCCGTCTCCACCGCGATCGGGGCACTTCTGTACCGCCACGTCGCCTGACCACCGCCACCATGAATGGTCCTCTTCCCTACTCTCCCGGCCCCCGCCCCGCCGCGACCGCGCACGCCTCCAGCTCGATCTCCATCAGCGACATTTACTATCTGCTCTTCCGCCACAAGTGGAAGCTGATCCTCTGCACGCTGGCCGGGCTGATCGCGGCAGGCACCTACTACAAGCTGAATCCGCCGCCGTATCAGTCACTCGCTTCGCTCTTCATTCGTTTCGTCATTTCGGACGGCAAATCTGTCGGCCCGTCGCCGGACGGCGCGACGACCAAGTCGCCGGATCAACGGGGTGAGACGATCATGGCGTCGGAGGTGCAGATTTTGGCCAGTTTGGACCTTGCCCGGCAAGTCGCCGCCAACGTCGGGCCCGAACGCATCCTGGCTCACTCCGGCGGAGGTTCCGATCTGACCGCGGCCGCGGCCCAAGTGCAAGGCGGGCTCAAGATCGTCACTCCGCCGAAGAGCAGCATCATTCTCGTGACGTTTACGCATCCCGACCGCGAAATCGTTCAGCCGGTGCTGCGCGAGGTCGTGGACCAGTACCTGAAGATGCACGTCGCGATCCACCGCTCCGTGGGTTTGGTCGACACGTTCCTCACCCAGGAGACTGATCAGATGAGAGCGCGACTCGCGCAAACCGAGGAAGAACTGCGACGCGCCATCGCCCGCGCCGGTGTGATCTCAATCGAGGACGCGAAAGCGAATTTTGCGGTCCAGCTCTCCCGCATCCGGCAGGACATTCTGAATACGCAAGCGGAGATCGCCGAACGTTCAGCCACCCTTGCGCTGGTGGAGAAGCCTGCTGCGCCTGAGGCCGGTCCGGAAGCTTCCGGCTACTCCAGCGAACAGCTCGATCGGTACCGCGCTGCCCGCGCGCGTCTCGAATTCATGCGCCGTCGGGAGCAGGAACTTCTGATGCAGTTCACTCCCGAAAGCACCCGAGTGAAGGAAGCGCGCGACCTGCTGGCCGCGGCCGAGAAGGAAGTGCGTCAACTGGAATCCGAATTTCCGGCCCTCGCTCGAATGAACCTGCCAAGTTCGACCCCGGGTGCATCCCGTTCGGCTGGCGGGCTCGACCCGGCGACGGAGCGAGCGCGACTGGCCGCCCTCGAATCGCGTATCAAAACCTTGAATGCGCAGCTCGAACAGATCCGAGCCGAAGCCTCGGCTCTGGATCAGCTGGAGATCGGCATCCGCGAACTGCGGCGTCGCCAAGAGTTGGAAGAGGCCAACTACCGCTACTTCGCGGCGTCGCTTGAACAGGCACGCATCAACGAAGCGTTGGGCGACGGCAAGGTGTCCAACATCAGCCAGGTGCAGACGCCCTCACCGCCATTCCGCGATGGTTCTACTCGCCTAAAAGTCGCAGGCGGCATCGCGGCCGGGGGACTCGCGCTTGGACTGCTTTGGTCGGCGTTGATCGAGTTCTATCTGGACCGTTCGGTCCGCCGCGCGAGCGATATCGCGAAGCTCGGGCGCTATCCTTTGTTCATCACCATTCCGCGCCTGAAGGCAAAGCAGCTGAACGGAGCCGCTAACGCGTCATCGACGGACCTGGTGCTGGCTGAGACCCAGTCGAAGAATGGCACTCAGCCCGCGGTCTGGGATGCCTCCCATGCGCTCCATCCCTATCATGAGACGCTGCGTGACCGGATGATCTCGTTCTTCGATGCAAAGGGACTGACGCATAAACCGAAGCTCGTCGCCATTACCAGCATCGGGTCAGACGCAGGTGCGTCCACGACGGCGGCCGGCTTAGCCAGCTCCCTCTCCCGCACCGGTGACGGCAACGTCCTCCTGGTCGACATGACTCAAGCGCAGAAGTCGGCGCATCACTTCCAGCACGGAAAGCCAGTTCAGGGCTTGGAGGAGACGCTCGAAGGAAAGACCGAACGCGTTCAGGTGCAGGAGAACCTCTACCTCGCGGGTGGCGCGAAGAGTGATGAGCTCGCGCGTGCCTTACCGCGCCAGTTCACGCGCCTGATGCCGAAGCTTCGCGCGAGCGACTTCGATTACATCATCTTCGACATGCCACCCGTCAGCCAGATCAGCATCACGCCGCGTCTGGCCGAATACATGGACATGGTCTTTATGGTGGTGGAGTCCGAGAAAACGAGCCGGGATTCCGTGCAGCGTGCCGCTGACATGCTCACCGAAACCGGGGCGAACGTGGGTGTCGTTCTGAACAAGAACCGCCAGTACGTCCCGGCTCGACTCGAACCGGTCGCGCTCGGCTGAGTACGCTTTTCTGACACGTTCGTCCGGAGGGCCACGACCCTCCTTCGCTCTGCCGACGCCATGCTCAGCCATCGCATTTATTATTCCCTCAAACCCTATCTGCCGTGGCGCTTGCGGATGGGCCTTCGTCGCGTAAGGGCACGCCAGATACGGCTCGCACACCAGCAAACATGGCCGATCGATCCGACGGCGGCAGCCAAACCCGAAGGCTGGCCTGGCTGGCCGGACGGAAAACGCTTCGCGCTGGTCCTCACCCATGATGTTGAAGGGCCGTCTGGCTTGGCCAAATGCGAGGCGCTCGCCCGCCTTGAGCAGGAACGCGGGTACTACTCGACCTTCAACCTGATTCCCGAAGGGCCATACAAGGTACCTCCGGAGTTCGTCCAATCGCTCCAGCATCGCGGCTTCGAGATCGGCGTGCATGATCTCAAGCACGATGGTTGGCTCTACCGCTCCCGCACCCATTTCGAGGACCACGCTCAGCGCATCAACCGCTACGTGAAGGACTGGCGAGCGCACGGATTCCGCTCGGGTTTCATGCTGCGCAACTTGCGCTGGCTGCAACGGCTCGATGTGCGTTACGACGCGTCAACGTTCGACACCGACCCGTTCGAGCCCCAATCCGACGGAGTCGGAACCATCTTCCCGTTCTGGGTCCCCTCGGAGCGACCGGCGCCAGACAGCACGCCCTCAGCTGCCGAAACGCGGGGCGGATATGTTGAACTCCCTTATACGCTGCCCCAAGACTCGACCTTGTTCCTGGTCCTGCAGGAGAACAGTCCGGAGATTTGGCTCCGGAAACTCGAGTGGATCGCACGGCACGGAGGACTTGCATTGGTCAACGTGCATCCGGACTACATCCAACTCGAAGGGGAGCCCGCATCGCCGCGCACGTACCCGGTAGGTCACTACCTCAAGCTGCTGGAGTACGCCCGGCGGGAGTTTGGCGGCCAGTTCTGGCAGCCCCTTGCGGGCGATCTGGCCGAGTACGTGTCACGTTGCAAACCTCGCCTGCGCCCTCGCAAACGGCGGGTGGCCATGCTGACGCATTCGTTTTACGAGAACGACAATCGCGTCACCCGCTACGCCGAAACGCTGGCTGAGCGCGGCGATCATGTTGACGTATTCGCGCTGCGACGATCGGCCTCGCTGGCCAAGCAAGAGCGTTTGGAAGGGGTCCATCTGCACCGCATTGTCCCACGGAGCGGCAAACAGGAGCGGTCGAAACTGGGCTACCTCTGGTCGTGGCTTCGCTTCTTGGCGGCGGCAACCGTGCACGTCGAGCGGGGATCAAGGCAGAACCGCTACGATCTGGTGCATGTGCACAACATGCCCGACTTCCTGATTTTTTCGGCGCTCCCCGGGAAGCTTCGTGGCGCCCGGGTGATCCTTGATATCCACGACCTGACTTCGGATTTCTACGCCAGCAAATTTGGTTCGAACAAGGGCGGTCTTGCACCAGCTGTGCTTCGCTGGACCGAGCGAATCTCCGCGCGTCTCGCCGATCACGTCATTATCTCGAACCACCTTTGGCTGGAAAAGTACACCCAACGCACCGGTACTGCCGACCGGGCATCGGTGTTTATCAACAACGTGGATACACGAGTCTTCCGTCCGCACGAGCGTTCGCGTCGTGACGAACGCAAAGTGATCGTGTTTCCTGGCGGCTTGCAGTGGCACCAAGGCTTGGATCTCGCAATCCGTGCCATGCCTGCAGTCCGCCACGCGGTCCCTCAAGCCGAGTTTCACATCTACGGCGATGGTAATCAAAAGGCCGCGCTGCAGAGTCTCGCGGCTGAACTGGGGCTTGAGCACTGCGTTCGCTTTTTCGATCCTGTGCCCGTACGTGAAGTCGCCCAGCTGATGGCGGACGCCGACGTCGGTGTGGTCCCGAAACGGGCAGACTCCTTCGGTAACGAAGCCTACAGCACGAAGATCATGGAGTTCATGTCCGTGGGGGTCCCGGTCGTGATCTCCGAGACGAAAATCGACCGCTTCTACTTCAACGATTTGATCGCCCGCTTCTTCCCCTCAGGCAACGTGGAGCAGTTGGCGGAAGCGCTGATTGAAGTGCTCAGCTCCCCCGCGCTTCAGCGGAATCTCATCGAGAACGCCCTAGCCTACGTCGCGGAACACTCATGGTCGCGGCGCAAAGATGACTATCTGCAAATTGCCGATAACGTGATCGCTTACGGCGCGGCCGCCCCGCAAATCGAAGTTCCGCGTCCGGCGCCTCTTGTTGCGGAGACTCTGTAGATGAACAGCGCTCCGGCCAACTCCATCGCACCTAGCCGACACGGCTACGTCGTCATTACTCCCGTCCGTAACGAGGCAAAGCACTTCCAGCGGACGATCAACTCGATGCTTGCGCAGTCTGATCCTCCTCGAGAATGGATCATTGTCGACGATGGCTCGACGGACGGTACCCGCGAAATGGCCGAAGGAGCTGCCGGTGCATGCAGTTGGGTCCGGGTGGTGCAGCGAGCCGACCGCGGGTTTCGCAAAGCAGGCGCAGGTGTCGTCGAAGCCTTCTACGAGGGCTACCAGCAACTCCGGTGTCACGACTGGAACTTCGTAGTGAAGCTCGACGGGGACTTGGAGTTTGAGCCGCATTACTTTCGCGAAGTGACGGCTCAGTTTGCCGCCAACCCGCGTCTTGGAATCACGGGTGGAGACATTTTCCACCTCGAGAACGGGACCCGCGTCATCGAGTCAAAGGGCGATCCCGCGTTCCACGTTCGCGGGGCCAATAAGGCTTACTGGCACGAGTGCTGGGCCGAGATCGGAGGCCTCTTCTCCGTGACGGGCTGGGACACCTTGGACGAGGTCAAAGCGAACATGTTGGGCTGGACGACCCGGCGAATCCCTTCGCTCGGAATGCTCCATCTGAAGCCGACCGGCGCCGCTGACGGCACATGGAAGGATGCGTTCAAAAATGGCCGCGGGAGCTACATTGCCGGCTACCACCCGCTCTTCCTTTTGGCCCGAGCGGCGCGCCGGTTGTTCAAAGCGCCACTCGCGTCCTTCGGGCTGTGCGCAGGATTCATCAACTCGTCCCTAAAAGGCGTTGAACAAATTCCGGACAGAGACCTCCGGGCTTACCTCCGAGACCAGCAACTAAGAAAACTACTTGGTCGAAAAAGCCTCTGGTCGATTCGCCAATGAAGGTCAGCGTAATTATTGTAAACTGGAACTCACGCGAGTACGTAGCGAACTGTCTTGAGAGTCTTCGCGCTTCGAAATCCCGCGCTACCCTCCAAATTATAGTAGTCGACGCGGCCTCCTTCGATGGTGTCGCAGAACTCCTCACAGCACAATTCCCCGAGATCCTTTTTATACAAAGCACGCACAACCTAGGATTCGGTCGCAGCAACAACCTTGCCATACCACACATTAATGGAGACTTGGTCTTGCTGCTTAATCCGGACACCGTCGTGTCACCAGAAGCGCTGGATCATCTCATCCACGCATTCGAGTCGAGCGATCTTGCTGGAATTATTGCGCCCAAGCTATTAAACTCTGATTGCACACTGCAATCAAGCTGCGTGCGCGCCCTACCGACCCCTCTAAACAGAGCCTTCGATAGCGACTGGCTGCGCCGCCTCCTCCCCAACCTAGCGCTCTTCGGGACTGCGCAGGCATTCTCCTCATCTCGCATCGTCGAAGTAGAGGCCGTTTCGGGCGCGTGCATGCTAATGCCAAAGGACTTATTCATAGAACTGCAAGGCTTCCATCCACTTTACTTTATGTACGGGGAAGATATGGATCTTTGTGCCCGCACCAGAAAGCTCGGATACAAGATCCTCCATTGCCCGCAAGCGACGGTGATTCACCATGGAGGAGGAAGCACAGGACGACAGCCCAAGAAAACGAGCGTACAAATGATGCGTACATCATGGTACCTATACTTCGCACTGAACTCCAGCGCATCAACCGCAACTATCTACCGGACGCTTCAGCTTCTTAGCGCCATCATACGGATTCCGTTTCTTTTGATAGGATCATGCTTTCAGCGAAGCAAACGCAGTGCGCTTTTGAAATGGCTTTGGGTCCTACAATGGAGCCTAACCTACCGTTACAAGCCCTGCAGGGTTAAGGACGACCTTTTGCGCCACCTACCCTTCGAAGCGCAATCCACCGCCAAACAAACCCCGCCGCGGTAGCGAGACACGTATGAGCGGTCTTAGTGCCTCGCTGCTATTGATTCTTGCCGTCTTTACCGCAACACTGCCCAGGCGGTGGGCGGCGGTAGCGATCGCCGCTGGAGCGCTTTTCCTGACGCAAGGACACACCCTCCAAGTCTTCGGCTACGCGTTTCATGTCCCTAGGATCCTTGCGTACATAGCATTTGCAAGGGTATTGATCCGAAAGGAGCTATTAATACATTCGCTAAACCGATTGGACATAGCATTCTTGCTCGTTTATGCATACACCACCACGATTTTAGTATTTAGACCGGATGAGCCAATCCCCCTCCGCTTTGCTAAAATGGCGGATATGATGACGGGGTATCTCGCTTTCCGAGCGTTACTTCAGAGCCCAGATGAACTTAAGGACTTCCTGATTCGATTCTCGCTTCTCCTGATCCCGTTCGTGGCGCTCTTGATGGTCGAACGTCTTACGGGACGCAACCCATTCGCAATCATAGGTGGCAATACGACTGCATGGCTCAGGGAAGGCGTGGCGCGTTGCTTCGGCAGTTTTCGCCACCCGAGTCTTATGGGGTCAGTTGGCGCCAGCTTCTTTCCTTTATTTGTGGCCCTAGGCCTTGCACAGAATACACGCAAATGGGGCGCCATAGGAGCAGCCCTCTGCCTGGGAGTTGTGTATCTTTCAAACTCCGGTGGACCACTTAGCGCGCTGGCGATGGGCGTCGTAGCTTGGGCAATTTGGCCGCTACGGAAAAAGATGAAGCACCTCCGCTGGGCAATGGTTTTGGGAATTAGCCTTCTGGCGCTGATTATGAAAGCGCCCATCTGGTACATCTTCGCCAGGGTTAGCAGTATCACAGGTGGCACCGGATGGCATCGATCCTATCTAATCGAAGTTAGCATGCGGCATTTTGATCGCTGGTGGTTAGTCGGGCTGCCAATTAGCGAGACGCGCGGCTGGTTCCCGTACAACCTCGCCTCCACGGGGGGCGCGGACATGACCAACCAGTTCATAGCACTCGGCCTTCAAGGCGGAATTGCCGCCATCGTACTTTTCCTAGTCTTTCTAACCCAAGCGTATAAGTTTCTTGGCAGAGCCCTTGCCTCGCTTCGGTCGGATACCCAACGCTACTCTGTCGAAAACGAATACCTCCTCTGGGGACTTGGAGCCACTGTGACGGTGCACATATCTAATTTCCTAGGAATAACATATTGGGATCAGTTCTGGCTGCTATGGCTACTCCACATGGCCGCTGTCTCTGCCATTACTTCATACATACTGGGGCAATCATCCGAAATCGAGCAGTGGCCCTCCCCTCAACAGGGACCTTGGGTAGAAAACCAAGGACCTCACGAGGCGTAAAAAAGCGCTCAAAACTCGTTTTCGCGTCCAATTCCGACAACGGGTGTCGACTCTTAGGGAACTCGATGCTAGATCCAAGGTACATGGCATATCGAAGTCTTATGACCGCAGCAGCAAAGCTTAGCCTACTTCTTCTTATCTCGATTACTTATTGCGTGACAGGACCAATCCTTCGCGCCGCAACATACTACATCGATTTTGCGACCGGGTCCGACAGCAACACTGGTACGTCCCCCACCGCGGCATGGAAGCGCGCGCCAGGTGACGCCAAAGCCACGGGCGTCCCCGCCGCCACTGCGCTTAAACCCGGCGATCGAGTGCTCTTTAAGGGCGGCACGACGTACGTCGGTTCTATCGCTCTAAAGTACTCAGGTGCTAGTGGCTCCCCGATCACCTATGATGGTTCCGCGTGGAATGGGTCGAAATCCACTATCACCACACAGAATGCGGCGAACACCAGCGGCTTCACCGACGAAGGTCGATCTGTCAGTCATCTGATGATTGCCGGCTTCGACATAAAAGACATCGGCGGGTATGCCGAGAACGATGCAATCTGGTCGACCACCGATCCGGTCTCAAACCCGCCCGGCGGCAGCGGCATCTCTCTTCATGGTGGTGGTTCTGACATCACCATCTCGAACTGCAATTTCGCCGAGATCGGTCAATGGCAGAACATCATACCGATGAGCGGCACTACGAGCGTTAGCGGAACCGGAGTATCGCTTCAGGATAATATCCGCGTCACGGTGGCAAACTGCGATTTCACTCGCATGAAGACCGGCGTTTCGATTAAAGCGCTTGATGTAATCTCCGACATTTCCGTCCGCGACTCCTCGTTTCACAATTACATGAATTGGCTGATTGACATAGCTCCGCGAAAGGCGGGAGCGACCTTGCGGAATGTTTTAATCGACGGCTGCCAGTTCTACGACTATAAGGAGTTCGATCAGCCCAACTGGAAGGGTTACGATGAAAAGCCCCACCAGGACGGCATCTTCTTGCGCACAGCTGGAATGGCGTCTACGTGGGATAACATCGTCATCCGGAACTCTCGATTCTACTCTGATCAAACTTCGGCCGGCGGCACGGCGTCGATCTACCTAAGCCAAGGTTCAAGTGCGGATATCTACAACTGTATCTTCGCGGACGACAATCATAGTAACGCCTACATCAATGTTGGTTATCCAAAGGCAAGCGGCATGCTCCAACGGATCAGAATTTGGAACAACACGTTTGTCGGATCAACTCGTGCGATCAAGGTAACACCGGGGAATAGCAATGCTGACGTGGTAGAGATCAGGAACAACGCCTTCTACCGCACGAACACCTACGACATCATCAGCCTAAATCCGAAAGACATCGGCACGTTGGTGATGGACAACAACGTCTACTACAACGGAAACGCCGCCCGCGGCTTCCACGATGGATCTGGCTATCGCAGCCTCTCTGAGTGGCAGACGCAGACGTCCAAGGATCGCAACAGCCGTTGGGATAACCCCAGTTTCGAATCGCTGTCCGGCAATGCGTCCGTTTGGAAGCTTAAACCTGCCTCGACGTCCCCCCTTAATGGGACCGGAGTCGACCTGAGCAGCTTCTTTGCCACCGCCATTGACGGATCCGCCCGCTCCACCCCTTGGGACATCGGCGCGTATTCAAGGGCGTCCAGCTCGGACTTGAAACTTCTGCCACCGAATGCGCCGCAGGATTTGCGCGTTTCCAGCGCGGAGTAATCCTTGGTCCGGGCGCTATAAGGCAATCGCTTGCACCTGCTCTCAGTATTCCGGCTTCTCGGCCGAATTCGCGGGAAAATCTACACTTGGACCTTACGAAATGCGTTCAGTGAGTTTGGTGCACGCTCGGTTCTGCTTCCGCCGGCGCGCTTAGCAGGTTGCGAACAGATTCAAATTGGAGCCGGGGTCACAATCGGGCCATCGTCTTGGTTGCAGGTTGTAAACCCCGGTTCCGTCCAACG
>JAEWIY010000161.1 GCA_023386835.1 Verrucomicrobiota bacterium | reverse complement strand
GGGGGGGCCGCCGCGGGGGTGTTTTTGCGGGCGCCCCGCTCCGCGGGGCTGCGCTATACCGATGACTCTGTTCCCGGCATCTCGCGGGTCGGTTCGCCCAACAAGTTCAGCTACGTGGATCCGCGCGGCCGGCGCATCAAAGATCCGGATACGTTGGCCCGGATTCGCCGCCTCGCCATTCCCCCGGCCTGGACGGACGTGTGGATCAATCCCAGCGCCCGCGGACACATTCAGGCGCGTGGCCGCGACGCGCGCGGCCGCAAGCAGTACCGTTATCACGATGACTGGCGCGCCACCCGGGATTTCGCGAAGTTCAGCCAGCTCGTCCGTTTCGCCAACGCCCTGCCTGCCCTCCGGCGCGCCGTTCGCCGTGACCTCGCCCACCGGGGGCTGAGCCAGGAGAAGGTCATCGCCGTGGTGGTCCGACTGCTCGAGGTCTCCTTGATCCGCGTCGGCAACGAGGAGTACGCCCGGACCAACCGCTCCTACGGCCTCACCACGCTCCGCGATCATCACGCCACGATCCGAGGGCGGACGGTTCGCCTCAACTTCCCGGGCAAGAGCGGCGTGCGCCATCGTGTGGAACTGAAGGACCGCACCCTCGCCCGCATTGTCCAGCAGGCGCAGGACCTGCCCGGACAGGAGCTGTTTCAATACGTCGGCGAGGATGGTCGTCAGCACCGGCTGCGCTCCGACGAGGTCAATCGCTACTTGCGCCGCCACATGGGCCAGGCATTCACGGCCAAAACCTTCCGTACATGGTCCGGCACCGTTTGGGCGGCGGTCGCGCTGTCGCATCTGCCCGCGCCCACGAGCGCCACCAATGCGAGGAAACAGGTGCTCGCCGCGGTCAAGGTCGTGGCGGAACGACTACGCAACACGCCGGCGGTCTGCCGTTCCTCTTACATCCACCCAGCCGTGCTCGAGGCATACTCGCAAGGTCGCGAGATCCTGCCGCGTCGCGCCGTGCCGCCGGACCTGAACCATCCGTCCGATTCGCTTTCCGCGTCGGAACGCGCCGTGTTGAAATTCCTCCGTAGCTGGAAGCCCGCTACAAAACCCGCCCAGGTAATTGGGCGGCCGGCGGCAGCCGCCCGAAAGTCCGCCACCGCCCCGCGAGAGCGACGTCGAACGGCCCGCGCGGCCTGATTCCCCCGGAAGGTCGCGTGCTGCAGCAAGATGGCGCGCAACTCCGGGCTTTTCAGCGGGTCAACGTCTGCATTGGCTGACTAGCAGATGGACTCGAAGGAGCTCAACGCCTTGCAGCAACGGTTGGGGTACGAGTTTCGCAATCTTGATCTTTTGCGGCGCGCCTTGACGCACTCGTCCCTGCTGCAGGAACGCCCGGAGGTGAAGGAAAGCAACCAACGGCTCGAGTTCCTGGGGGATGCGGTTCTCCAGCTGGTCCTCACCCAGTCGCTTTTCGCGCTTTATCCTGAGGAGCGGGAAGGGCCTTTGAGCAAGCGGCGCGCGGCCTTGTCGCGTGGGGAATTCCTGGCCGAGCTCGCGGCGGAGATGGAGCTGTCGGAGTACCTGCGTTTCGGGCACAGCGAGGAGGTTTCCGGCGGTCGCGAACGCCCGGCGGCACTGGAGGACGCATTCGAGGCGTTGGTCGGGGCGATCTTCGTCGACAGCGACTACGAAATCGCCCGGCGCGTGGTGCTGGCGTTGTACGGCCCGCTCGGCGAACGCCTGCGCCGGGTCACACCGCACGAAAATCCGAAAGGCCGCCTGCAGGAGAAAATCCAGCCCGTGCACGGCAACGCCGCCCTGCGGTACGACTGTCAGCACATCGCAGGTGAGGATCATGCCCGCGAATACGAAGCGCGCGTCTTTCTTCACGAGCGCCTGCTCGGCCTGGGACGTGGCAGTTCCAAAAAAGCGGCCGAAGAAGCCGCCGCACGCCAGGCGCTGCAGTCGCCCGACCTGCCGGAATAAACAACCGACGGACGCCCGGCCGCCGCAGGTTGCCTCACGAGGCCCACTTGCTCTTCGGCGTGATCCGCGCTCCTAATGCTCGTTCATGTCGACTGCTGTCGCCGCTCAACGTCGCAAGCTGACCGGTGTATCCGCTCCGGCCCGCGGCGCCGTGCTGGTGGAATTGCTGCGCGCGCAGCCGTCGCCGGTCTGGCTCGTGCTCGTTCCCGAGCTGAAGCTGGCCGAACAGCTGGTGGAAGACATCCCCTTTTTCGCCACCGCCTCGGGATTGAACCCCGCGCCCGATGTGCTCCTCCTGCCCGAGTCGATGCCCGACGCGCGCGACATGCGCGAGGCGTTTGCCGCTTCCGCAGACCGCATGACGGTGCTGTCGCGCCTGCGGGCGACGCGGCGCGTCAGCGAGCACGCCGGCGGTGCGGCGGTGGTGGTGGTCACCACGGCCGCCGCTTTGCTCCAGCCAGTCCCCGCGTTGGAAGATTTTACGGCCAACGAGATCACGTTGACGCGCGGACAAACGCATCCGTTCAGCGCGCTGCTGGAGAAACTGCAGGCATTGGACTACGACTCGGAGGCCGTTTGTGAAACGCCCGGCAGCTATGCGGTCCGCGGCGGCATCATCGACGTGTATCCGATCACGGCGAACGAACCCTACCGCCTGGATTTTTTTGGCGACGAGTTGGAGGAGATCCGGGCGTTCGATCCGGTGACACAACGCTCCGGCGCGAGCGTCGAATCAATCGCGCTCTCCGCCTCGCCGCGCCTGAAGCTCGATCCTGCCAAAACCGGGCTGGCCGATTACCTCTCTCCCGCCGCGCACCTGGTGTTGCTTGAGCCGGCCGCGCTCGACAACGCGCTCTCGGACGCCAGTCGCGACGACGCCACCGCCAATCCAGCCGCCTTCGCAGCCGTGCAGGCGCGCGTTCGCCAATGGATCGCGCTGCAGGATCTCGACGAGGCCTCGGGCGTGCTTGGTGACGAGTCGGGGCTCGCTGAAGTGACGTGGGACACCGAAAGCCTGCGGCATCATCGGCGCTACCCGGGCGACGGACTGGTGGCCCAGGAGCGCTTGCATGCCGAGGCGGAGGCGCGGCTCGAGTTTCTGCAACGGGTGCTGGCGTGGCAGAAAGATGGATACACGGTCGCTCTCGTCAGCTCCAAGGAAGGCGAGGAGCAACGCGCTCGTGAGATCCTGCAGGAGGAAACTGGACTGGCCAAACTGAAGCCACTGTTCCTCCGCGGCCACCTGAACGAGGGTTTTCGGATCACCTTCCGCGAAGACGCACGGCTGCATGGAAAACTGTCCGCAGCGAAGGCGCGCGGGTTGGTGTTGGTCACGGAAACGGAGGTTTTCGGACGGCAGCGACCGCGTCGGGCCGTCGCGCATTCGCGCGCGCTGGTGCAGCGCACGCAAGTGGACCAACTGCTCGATTTCTCAGACCTCGTTGAAGGCGACTTTGTCGTCCACCTGCAGCACGGCATCGCGCACTATCGCGGACTGACGAAGCTCGAAACGCGCGACGGGGTGCGCGAAGTCATCTCGCTGGAGTTCGACGACCACGTGACCCTGCACGTGCCGCTGCAGGAGTCACACCTGATCAGCCGGTACGTGGGCCTGAGCAAAACCAAACCCCAACTCGGCAAAATCGGTTCTGGCCGCTGGGAAAAAACGCGCAAGGCGGCGGAACGCTCCACGGTGGATCTCGCAGCCGAGTTGTTGCGGATCCAAGCCGCGCGCGAGGCTCAGCCCGGCTTTTCGTTTCCCGACGACAACACCTGGCAGCAGGAATTCGAGGCGTCGTTTCCTTTCACCGAAACGCCCGACCAGCTGCGCGCGATTCAGGAAACCAAAACCGACATGGAGCGCGCGCGCCCGATGGATCGATTAATCTGCGGCGACGTGGGCTTCGGCAAAACCGAGGTCGCCATCCGCGCCGCATTCAAGGCCGTGCAAGCCGGTCGGCAGGTCGCGGTGCTGGTTCCGACGACCGTGCTGGCACAACAGCACCTCAACACGTTTCGCGAACGCATGGCGGGTTACCCGATCGCGATCGAGATGGTGAGCCGCTTCCGCACGCGCCAGGAGCAGGCAAAGATCATCGCCGCCACGGCGAGCGGCCAGGTCGACATCCTCGTTGGCACGCACCGGCTGCTGCAGAAGGACGTCGTCTTCAAGGATCTCGGGCTGGTTGTGATCGACGAGGAGCAGCGCTTCGGCGTGAAGCACAAGGAACGTTTCAAGGCCATGCGCGCCACCGTCGACGTGCTTTCGATGAGCGCGACCCCGATCCCGCGCACGCTCTACCTCGCGATGACCGGTGCGCGCGACATGAGCGTGATCGAGACCGCTCCAACAAATCGGCATCCGATCCAGACCATCGTCAAAACGTACGACGAAAAGCTGGTGGTCGAAGCGGTGCGTCGCGAAATTCGGCGCGGCGGACAGGTCTTCTACCTGCACAACCGTGTTGCAACGATTGAGGTCGTGGCGGCGCGCCTGCGCGAGCTCCTGCCCGAACTGGAGATCGGCGTCGGCCACGGTCAGATGGATGAAACGGAGCTGGAATCGGTGATGACGGACTTCGTCGCCGGCCGTTATCACCTGCTCGTCTGCACGACCATCATCGAGAGCGGACTCGATATCCCCAACTGCAATACGATCATCATCGAAGGCGCGGATCGCTTCGGCTTGTCTCAGCTCTACCAACTCCGCGGTCGCGTCGGTCGTTTTAAGCACCAAGCGTACGCGTACCTCTTGCTGCACCGGCACACCCGCCTGGTCGAGGTGGCACGGGAGCGTCTCAACGCGATGCGCACCCACAACCAACTGGGCGCGGGTTTCCGCATCGCGATGCGCGATCTCGAGCTGCGCGGCGCCGGCAATCTGCTCGGCTCGGAGCAAAGCGGCCACATCGTCGGCGTCGGTTTCGAATTATACTGCCAGCTGCTCCGGCAATCGGTCGCGCGGCTGAAAGGCGAGAAGCAGGCCGCGTCGATCCGGGCGACCGTGAAGCTGGACTTCGTCTTTGTCGGCGAAGGCGCGCCGGATGAAACGCGGCGCCGTTACGAGGACGCCTACACGGCCGTGCGGGACGCCGAACACGCCGAAAGTGGCGCGGTGGAAGTCGCCCAGGTTCAGGCGCGATTGCCCGCCAGCTACATCGGCGAGGTCCGGCTGCGGATCGACTTCTATCGCCGGTTGGCAATGGCCGACAGCCCGGCGGCGCTGAAGCAGATCGAGACAGACCTGCGCGACCGCTTCGGCAAGTTTGGTGACGAAGTCCGCGCGTTGTTGTTGATCACGGAGATCCGCATCCGCGCGGAACAAAAGAACATCGTTTCCGTCGAAACGGAGGGTTCCCGTTTGAAGTGCTTGCGAGGCAGCGGACGACGCGACGATTGGGTCATGTTGGGCACCCGGTTTCCAAGGTTGACCGCCCCCCGGCCCCTCCTACGGTTGCGCGAAATACTCACTTTTCTGAACAACCTCCCCTCTCCATGACGCACAGCAGACGTAAACCGATTCGCTCCGGCTTGGCCGTGCTGGTCGGTCTGCTCGCCCTCGCCCCCCGCCTTTCCGCCCAAGGGGCTGAGGAGGTCGACCGGCAACTTAATCTCCGGTTTGCCAACGGCATCGCAGCCATCGCCGAAGGCAAAGTGATCACGGTGGACGACATCCGGCGCGAAATCGCGCCGTTGATCCCACAACTCCAGCGCGAAGCCCGCAACGAACAGGAGTTCAACCAACGGCTCGAAGCCATGCAGGATGACATCATCCAGCAGCTGGTCGACCGCGTGTTGATCGTGAAGGAGTTCTACAAGGACGAGAAGCGCCGCATCCCCGAGAGTTTTGTCGACAACGCAGTCGCCGAGAGCCTGATCACCCAGTTCGAAGGAGATCGCTCCAAGTTCCTCGCCTACCTCCGGTCCCGCGGACTGACCCGGCTCGAATACCGGCGCGAAGTCGAAGAGGACATCATTTACAGCTACATGCGCGGGCAGCAGCGCAAGTCCGCCAACGTGGTCAGCCCCGTCCAGGTGGAAACGTTCTACAACGAGAACAAGGAACGGTTCTACCAGGAGGATAGCGTCCGCATGCGCATGATCCAGTTCACGCGCAAGAACGGCGAGACGGACGAGCAGCTCCAGCAGAAGTCCAACCAGGTCAAGGCGCGCCTGCGCGCCGGCGAGACCTTCGAAGACATCGCTCGTGACATGTCCGAGGACTCACGTCGCGCCCGCGGCGGCGATTGGGGCTGGCAGAAGAAGACAGACCTGCGTCCCGAGTTCAGCGAACCGCTCTTTGCCCTCAAGCCCGGTGAGGCCACCGAGCCGATCTTCATGGGCGACCAGGGCGCTTTCATCTTGTTCGCCGAAGAGCGCAAGTACGCGGGCATCCAGCCGCTCGCCGACGTGCGGCAGGAAATCGAGAACATTTTGCGCCAGCAGATGACCCGCCAGGCCCAGGAACGCTGGCTCGAGCGTCTCCGCCGCAACGGGTACGTTAAGTTGTATTAAGAATTCCGCGACATTCGCCAACCTCTCCCCCGACCGTCCTCGCGGTCGGGCTTTTTTTTGCAGGCCCCGCCAGCGTTTGTCACTTATTACGTGACAAACGCGGCTGGCCGCCCCGGGGGGTTTGTCACTTAATAAGTGACAAAGGATTCGGCCGGCGGAAGCGGTCGTTCGGCGGGCGGATGGGTGCGGCGCAGCGGGGATGGGCCGAAGTGGCGGTCACCAGCGCTTGAGGTCCTCGCGTTCACGTGCCCGGTCCGGAGTCCGACACCAAGGGCACGAAGCGAAACACCGCGCCGTCGTCGCGCTGCAGTTTCCCGGCCTCGCCGCGTGTGAACCGGGTCATGATCTGCTCATCCCGCTGTCCCAGCGGGATGACGAGCCGCCCGCCGCGCCGGCCCGGTTGCGGTGCGGCGAGCTGACCGATGAGCGCGGGCGGCACCTCCTCCCCGCCCGCCGTCACGAGGATCGCGTCAAACGGCGCCGCTTCGGGCCAGCCCAGCGTACCATCGCCCACGCGCAGGTGAACCCGATAGCCGAGATCGTGCAACACCGCCGCAGCACGTTGATGCAGCCTCTGGTGGCGCTCGATCGACCAAACCTCACAACCGAGTTCCGCCAGCACCGCCGCCTGATAGCCGCTCCCCGTTCCGATCTCGAGGACCCGATCGCCCGCACCGACGCTCAGCCACTCCGTCTGATAAGCGACCGTGTACGGCTGCGAGATGGTCTGTCCTTCAATCAGCGCCAGCGCCTCGTCGGCGTACGCCTGATGAACTAACTCCGGCAGGACAAAACGATGCCGCCACACGCGGCCGAGAGCCGCGAGGACCCGCGCATCGGAGATCCCTTTGCGCCGCACGGTCTCCACCAGTTCCCTCCGCGCCTGCGCGTAGGTGTCGGACGAATGCATCGGGCAACTTAGGCTGCCTCGGTGCACTGGCAATGCCGTTGCGCGCCATTGTCAGGGCGCGCCCTCACGTTCACCGTGCCCGCGTGAACATCCTCTTTATCGGCGGAACCGGGATCATCAGCACGGCCTGCGTTGAACTCGCGCTCGCGCGCGGCTTTCGCGTCACGGTCCTCAATCGAGGGCGCCGCTCAACCGCTCCACGCGGCGCCGAAACCCTTGTCGCCGACCTCGCTGACCCGGCGGCAGTTGAGGCGACTCTGCGGGGCCGCACCTGGGACAGCGTGGTCGATTTTGTGGCCTTCACACCGGAGGATATCCGTCCGCGGCTGGAACTTTTTCGCGGACGAATCGGGCAGTACGTCTTCATCAGCTCGGCCAGCGCGTACCAGAAACCGCTCTCTCATTACCTGATCACCGAATCCACCCCACTCGTTAACCGGTTCTGGGACTACTCGCGGCAGAAGATCGCCGGCGAGGAACTCCTGATGGAGGCGTATCGCCAGGAAAACTACCCCGTCACGATCGTCCGGCCCTCGCTGACCTACGGCGACACCCAGGTTCCACTCATCCTGAACAGCTGGGAAAAGAGCTTCACCGCAGTCGCGCGTTTGCGACGGGGCGCGCCCGTGATCGTGCCTGGCGACGGGCTCTCGTTGTGGACCATCACGCACAACACGGACTTCGCGAAAGGCCTGGTCGGGCTGCTCGGCCACCCCGGCGCGCTCGGCCACGCGTTTCACATCACCTCCGACGAGGTGCTGACGTGGAACCAGCTCTACGAGCAGGTCGCGGCCGCCGCGGGAGCACCACCGCCGCGCCTGGTGCACATCGCGTCCGACTTCATCACCACGTGCCTGCCGGACACGCTGGGCACGCTGATCGGCGACAAGTCCAACTCCGCCGTCTTCGACAATTCGAAGATCAAGCGCTTCGTGCCCGACTTCGTGGCCAGCACCTCTTTCCGCAGGGGCATCCAGCGTACGATCGAGTGGTTCGACGCGGACCCGGCACGGCAGCAGATCGATCGTGCCACCGACGCACGCTGGGACCGGTTGATCGCGGCCTACGAGCGCGGCTTGGCCGCCGCCCGGGCGGAGTTTTCCACAAGCTCCGCCTGAGTCGGCCGCTCAGATCACCACGCCGACTTCGTCGCGCGGTACCGCCATGAACGGGTTGTAGCAGCCCGACGCATACGGATCGTAGAAGGCGGCGTAGCTGACCGGGCGCGACGGGTCGGCCTTGTGCGCGATGTAGTCAGTCGACAGGAGGAAGCGCACCCGCACGTCCTTTCCAAGGGGCAGCGTGAGTGGATACAGATCGGACCGCGCCCGATAGTCGCGCACGAAGTGGGCGGCCGTGCCCTCGGTGAGTTGCAGGTAGGCGAATTCCTGGTGGAAGGCCGCCACGAGTTCGTCCTCATCGGGGCCGAACCGCGCGTCGTACTCGCGGCGGGCACGCTGCCAGAGACGACGCGGACCGGCGATCCACGCCGCGCCCGCCGCCGCGAGGCCCGCCACTCCCAAGGCGATAAAATGGCGACGGTTCATGCGGAAAGTTGCGCGGCCGCGAAACGGGCGAGTGCGGCAATCGTGAGCGAGGGGTTGGCCGGTGACGCGGTCGGGAAGTTCCCGCTGCCGAGCACCACCACGTTGCGATAGGCATGATGCCGGCAGGCGCGGTCCACCACGCTTGTGGCCGGATCGCTTCCCATGACGGTCGTCCCCTGGATGTGCGACTCCGTCGGACGCAGCCCCACGACCTCCAGCTTTTCAATCGGCAGCGGCGCAAGGTAGCGCCCAAGAATCTCCGGCAGCTGGTCGAGTGTGCGCTGCGCGTAATCGGAGTGCGTCTGATAGTGCACAACCGGCCGCAGTTCATCGTCCCCCGCTTCGACCCGGTTCTCCGCCAACCGGAGGTCCTCGATGGCCACAATGATCTCAAGCAACTCCAGTTCCCGCCCCGGCTCGAGGCGCAGGTTCGTGGCGCGATTGACCGTATGGTAGAGGAAGGCGCCGCGTTGCCGGCGATGTTCGCCGAACATATCCGCGAACCCGAGGCCGGTCGTAATCGTCGAGCCTTGGAAGTTCTTCAGCCCGCGCAGTTCGACTCGGATCGTTGCGCCCACCTGCTCGCAAAGGCCGAGTCCGGTCTGCGGATGCGGCAGACCCGAGCGCAGAAGCAGGAACGGGTTGAAGAGCGCGTTTGCTCCCAACACCACCAGGTCAGCGGTGGCCCGGCGTTCCTGGCCCTCGTGGCGGTAAACGACGCCGTCGACCGTGCGGCTCGAATGCGTCAGTCGCACCGCGGGCGCGTCCGTCAGCAAGGTTGTGCCGGGATGTGCGTACACCGCAGCAAGCGTGTTCGCGATGGTGAACTTCGCGTCCACCGGGCACAGGGAACAGACGCCGCTGTTGCAGCACGGCGCGCGCTCATCCCCGCGACTGGGTCGAGCCGTGGGCAGGTGAACGAAACGCTCGGGATCCGCAGCGTGCAGCAGGCGGTCCGGTTCCGAGAAGCGGTGTGGAGGAAGTGGATACGGCCGCGACATCGGGTACGGCATCGGCGCCCCCCCCGAAACCCGCATCAAGCGTTCGACCTCAACATAGTGGGGTTCGAGGTCCTCGTAACTCAACGGCCAGTCCGCGCCCACGCCGAACCTGGACTGCAACTGGAAATCGATCGGCAGCATCCGCGGCGTGCTGCCGAACCAACAATTCGTCCCGCCGCCAAAGGCGCGGCTAAAGTGCCAGACCTTGTGCGGCGAACGGTTGTGGAAGTGTCGCGGCGACTCCTTCACCAACGACGTCCGGCCGCGCACCAGATCGGCGTGTTCGTGGCGTGAGCCCGCCTCCAGGACGAGCACACGAGCGTGCGGGCGATCCTGCTGGAGCTTTTGCAGGAAGAAGGTGGAAGCGATGCCGGAGCCGACGACGACGACGTCAAAGTGATCGTCGTGCGGAGCCGATTGGGAACGGTCTTGCATGTGCGCCAGGAGAGTGGGCGGGAAGCGGGAGAGGCTGACAGTCATCATAAAGCATTGCCAGTTCCCATGTCGTCGGGCATCGACTGAGCACCCCCGCCCCGCGTCCGGGTCCCGCGCGGCATCTCAGAGAAAACCCGATGCACTCTCGGAGGATTCTACAGAACCAACTCGTGCAAAAGGCGTCTGGATAGCCATGGCTCCCGCTTCCCCGCGTTCTGACGCATTACGCGTGTTCGCAATCGCTTGGGCGATCGCGGTACTTTTCGACTTCGGCTCGATCCACCGCTGGGATCGATCCGTTTACGACTTCGCGCTGCTGGTTGCGACCTTTGCGACGCTGTTCCGGGGCGGTGCCGTGATCCCTCTTGTCTGCATGGCGGGACTCCAGGTGATTACGGTCGCCGGACGCGCTCCGGTCGTCTCGAACCACTGGTTCTTCATGGGCCTGGTGAACATCGGGCTCGTTGTCGCCTACCTGCTGCTGGCGCTCCGGGCCCGGCGCTGGCACGTGGACGAGAACGACTTGATGCGGTGGTTCGCCCCGGCCGGACGCGTGGGGTTGGTCGTGCTCTATTTCTACGTCGTCTTCCACAAGCTGAACCCGGACTTCATGAACCCGGACGTGAGTGCCGGGGCGCTTTTCTGGACGGCGCAAAAGGAAGTGTTGCCCTTCCTGCCCGTCGATCATCGGGGCGTCATGTTCGGGCTCTACACGACGATTATCGCTGAAGCGGCCATCCCGATCTTCCTCTGCTTCGGGCGGACCCGGTGGCTCGGACTTCTGATCGGTCTGGTGTTTCACTTCTTTGTTGGCCTGAGCCCGCTCGGCCGCTTCTGGGACTTCTCGAGCCCCATCTACGCCATGTACGCGTTGTTCCTGCCGGAAGGAGTGCTGAGCAGCTGGCGGGAGATGCTCGCCCGGTGGCGGGAACACCCGCTGTTCGTGCGGTTGAGCTCCGTCGCGTTCGAGTACCGGCTCTTCGCGATCGTGGGCGCCGGCGTGTTGTTCATGGTCTTCTTCATCAGCCCGGCTGCGAGAACGCTCAACCAGGCGCCATTCCGGTACTTTTGGATGCTGTACGGCCCGGCGTTCACGGTTTTTGCGCTCGCCGGAGCTTGGTGGAGCCGTGAGCGGAGCCTGGCAGGGGGATTCCGGATGGTTCATCCCCTGTTGTGGGCCTCGCCCGCCCTGGTGGTGCTCAATGGGATGAATCCTTACCTGGGGCTGAAGACGGAGTCCTCTTTTGCGATGTTCTCCAATCTGCAGACCGAGAACGGTCGCTCGAATCACTACCTCATCCCCGCCAGCCTGCAGGTCTTCCCTTTCCAGAAGCAGTGCGTCGAGATCCTGCACACAACCAATCCAAGGCTGCTGAGCTATGCGGAAGAGGGTCGAATGCTGACGTTGTTCGAGCTTCGGGTGATTGCCAAACACTACCCCGGCGGAACGGCGGTGATTCGGTACGGCGAGGAGGAGTATCGCTACGAAAATTTCCGTTCCGACCGCGACCTCCTCCAGCCACCTAACGTACTGCTCTCCAAATACCTCCGCTTCCGGGCGTTCTATGTCGATGGCCATTCCGGCAATTGGCATTAATCCCCTATAAGGGACGCACGGATCAGATCGATCTTGTGAGAACCAATGCCGCTACTATCGGTCTGGACGGCGATTCCAGCTGCAACGCCGCGCGCGGCCTCCATGCTCCAGCTTCGCGTTGCCCCATCTCTGCCGCCTTATGCAGTTTCGTTCCTACTCCGATCTGGCTCGAGCCGTCTCATCGAACCTCTCCCGGGTACCGTCGGACGTCGACCTGATCGTGGGGATCCCGCGCTCCGGGCTAATTCCCGCCAGCGTGGTGTCACTGGGTCTGAACCTGCCCATGACCGACATCGAAGGCTTGCTGGCCGGCCGCCTGGCGGTCACCCGGCTGACACGTCGGATCGGCTGCGGCGCCCTGGCGGTGCGGGACTGCTCCCACGCGCTGGTGTTGGACGACAGCATTTACACGGGCAGCACACTCGCAGTCATCAAGGAGCGGATCCGCGCGGCGCAGCTCCCCTTGCGCGTCACCTATGCCGCCGTGTACGCCACGCCGGAATCGGCGGCGGCCGTGGACCTGTTTTTCGAGGTCTGCCCTCGGCCGCGGGTGTTCGAATGGAACTACCTGCACCATCACGTGCTCGCCACGTCGCTGATCGACCTCGACGGCGTGCTCGGGGTGGACAGCCAGCTCTTCAACGCCGCCTCCTCCACTGAGCGCGCGAGCTACCTGGCAGGCCTCCAACCCCGCGTCCGGCCGACGGCGCGTATCCTCGGCTTCGTCACCGATTGTGTCAGCGCGGGGCAAGCGGACCTGCAAGCCTGGCTGCAACGGCACGGCATCACCTTCCAACACCTCATCCTGCGGGATCGGGTTCCCCGTCGCAGTTCAGACTCGCTCGCCCACAAGGCGCGGGCGTACCGCCGCGAAACTCGGGCGACGCTCTTCCTCGACGGCAGCTCCGGTGATGGTCAACGCATCGCCTCCCGCTCGGGCAAGCCGGTGATCGACGTCCGCGAGCGCGTGCTTTACGAGCCACACCCGCTAGCCTGGTGTAACCTGAAGAAGCGGGGCCGGCGTCTCTGGACTCGCGCCCTCGCCCAACTGGCTGAGTCCAACCCCGCGGCCGCCGCCGGCGCTTCTGCCCGCCGCCCTTCCTGACCCCTTTTACCGCGCCCGCGCGTTTCCGTAATGGAGTTTCGATCCTACGCCGATCTCTCTCGCCTGCTGCAGGACAACCTCTGGCGGATCCCCGCCGACGTTGACCTGATCGCTGCGCTCCCGCGCTCGGGCACGATTCCGGCCTGCATGTTGGCACTCGCGCTGAATCTCCCGACGACCGATCTGGACGCGCTTGAGGCTCAGCTCCCGATTGTCACGGGTCAGACCCGGCGCTTCCGCCAATTCTCGGAATCACTCGCCGCCTACCGCCACGTGCTCGTGGTCGACGACACGGTCCACACCGGCCGGAACTTTATCGACGCCCGCCAGCGCCTGGCCGCGCTCGGCCTGACCATGAAGGTCACCTACGCCGCGGTTTACGCCAGCCCCGAGGGCGTGCGGCACGTGGACTTCCATTTCGAACAGTGCCCGTTTCCCCGGGTGTTCGAATGGAACTACCTCCATCAAGCGACGCTTTCGGAAGCCTGCATCGATATCGACGGCGTGCTCTGCCTGGATCCAACGAACGAGCAGAACGACGATGGGCCCCTCTATCGCGAGTTCCTCCGGTGTGCCAAACCGCGCTTCCAACCCGAGACGCGGGTCTACCATTTGGTGACGAGCCGGCTCGAAAAATACCGCGCGGAAACCGAGGACTGGTTGCAGGCCAACCATGTTCAGTTCGAGAAGCTCTCGATGCTCGACCTGCCATCGGCCGCAGAACGTCGGCGGCTCGGCGCCCACGCCATCTTCAAGGGCGAGGTTTATCGCGACGACCGCCGCGCGGAAGTTTTCGTCGAAAGCGAAGCGCGGCAGGCGCCCGTGATCGCTGCGCTCTCCGGCAAGCCGGTCATCTGCATCGGCGACCAACGTTACTATCCCGCTCCTGGGGAACGTCTGCCGCACGCCTTTTCCCTGAGCCCGCTCCGGCCTGCACGGCGGCTCCTCCGCGGCGTGCGTCGACGTCTCCTCCCCCCCGGCTCGCGCCCGTCGCGGGGCTGAGTGTTCTCAGCCGGGCTCCGTCTCGCGCAGACCGAAGCCTCTAGTCAGGATGGCTCTTGATGAAACCGCGGCTGTTGTTCGCGTGCCTTCTGCTATTCGCCGCGCGCTCCGCCGCCGAAGCCGGTTGGATCCCGCTGTTCGACGGGCGCTCCCTTGAGCATTGGCAGCCCGCCGAGAACCCGCAGACTTTCCGAGTCGAGAACAGCGTTCTCGTGATCCGCGGGCCGCGGGCGCACCTCTTTTACGCCGGGCCGGTGGAAGATGCGGAATTCCACCACTTCGAACTGCGCGCGGACGTGCTGACGCGACCGGGCGCGAATTCCGGATTGTATTTTCACACTCACTACCAACCGTCCGGCTGGCCGCGCCACGGTTACGAGGTCCAGATCAACAACTCGCACTCCGACTGGCGGCGGACCGGCAGCCTCTACGGAATCAACGATGTCCGCGACTCGCCGGCTCGCGACGACGAATGGTTCGAGCTGCGGGTGCGCGTCATGGATCGCCGCATCCAGATCTGGGTCGCTGACACCTTGATGGTCGACTACCTCGAGCCGGAGAACGTCCGACGCGCGCCGCGCTATGCTGGTCGGCGGCTCAGCCGCGGCACGATCGCGCTGCAGGGCCACGATCCCAAGAGCGAGGTCCGCATCCGGCGGCTTGAGATCCGACCGTTGCCCGACGCGACCCAAACCTCGGCGCGCGCTAAGCCGGCACCTTCATCTCCCCGAGGAGTTCGAGCGCGGCGCTGAGAGCGGTCAACCGGCCGTCTCCCACCGCCCGTTCCAGCGCATCGAGTCGCGCGCGCACACCGGGTGACTGATAGAACCGGGTCCGCAAATTCTCCTGGATCAGAGCGTGCATCCATTCGATGGCCTGGCCGCGACGACGCCGCTCCAGCACGCCGCTCGCACGGGTCGTCGCGCAAAAATCCTGGGCGACCTTCCACACTTCGGGAATCCCCTCGCCGGTCAGCGCCGACGCCAGCACCGCCGGCGTTTCCCACCCCTCCGTTGGTGGCTGCAGGTAGTGCAACACCCGCCGCATCTCCGCCTGCGCCGCCACGCAGCGGGGACGGTTGTCCCCATCCGCCTTGTTGATGATGAGCGCATCCGCCAGCTCGATCACGCCCTTCTTGATGCCCTGCATCTCGTCGCCCGCCCCGGCGATCATCAGCACCAGAAACATGTCGACCATGCTGCGCACCGCGACCTCGTTCTGGCCGACGCCCACCGTCTCGACGATGATTACATCGTATCCGGCGGCTTCACACAGCAGGATCGCCTCACGCGTCTTGCGCGCCACGCCGCCGAGGGAGCCGCCTGACGGCGATGGCCGGATGAAGGCGTTGGGTTGCCGCGACAGCCGTTCCATGCGCAGCTTGTCGGCCAGGATGCTCCCGCCGTGCACGCTGCTCGACGGGTCGATCGCAAGCACGGCGACGCGTGCCCCCTCCTCCACCAGGTGGCAGCCAAACGATTCAATGAACGTGCTCTTGCCCGCCCCGGGAATCCCGGTGAAGCCGACCCGTCGCGAGCGCCCCGTTTCTGGTAGCAGCTTGTTCAATACGGCTTGCGCCTCGGCTTGGTGGCGTGCCGCATTGCTCTCAACGAGGGTGATCGCACGCGCCAGGATCATGGGGTCCCGCGCCAGCACGCCGCTGACGTAGTCATCCACCGAGAGTTCGCGGCGCCTGGGCATCGGCCGGGGCGCCGTCACACCGGCGGTCCGGACGCCTTCCACCACCCAGGTGGCAAAAGCCGAACCGCCCTCTTCCGGCACCCAATCCGGGCGCGGCTGCGGGCAGCCTTCGTGCGTGGGAGGGGTCGGTGAAGGAGAGGTCATCGACAGGGCAGCGAACAACGTACGATCAGGGTGAGAGCGGGAAGAGTCCGGTCGCGCGGACGCGCGCGGGGGACTCGGCAGAGGCACAGGAGCGAAACGCACGGACGGCGGGCCGTCCGTGCGTTCGATGTAGGGAATTCCGGATACAACAGAGGTCGTGCTCGCGCGTCACGCGTTGGCAGGCTCGAGCCGGGCCAGCAGCAGCTCGAGAATGCGCAGCGTGCTCTTTGGGATCACCGTGCCCGGGCCGAAGATGGCGCTCGCGCCATTGGCCAGCAGGAACGCGTAGTCCTGTGCCGGGATGACGCCACCGCACACGATCATGATGTCCTCCCGGCCGAGCGCCGCGAGGGCATCACGCAGCTGCGGGAGCAGCGTCTTGTGGCCGGCCGCGAGTGAGCTCATCGCGACGACGTGCACGTCCGATTCCACGGCCTGCCGCGCGGCTTCCTCCGGAGTCTGGAAGAGCGGCCCGATATCGATGTCGAACCCGAGGTCCGCCATCGCCGTGGCGACCACCTTGGCGCCCCGATCGTGACCGTCCTGCCCGAGTTTCGCCACGAGGAGCCGGGGGCGCCGCCCCTCGCGCTCTTCAAACTGCGCGACCTTCTCACGCACAGCCTGGATCGTCGGATCTTCGCCGAACTCCTGACGATAGACACCGGAGATGGAGCGGATCTGCGCCTGGTAGCGGCCAAAGATCGATTCCAAGGCATCGCTGATCTCACCGAGAGTGGCGCGCGCCTGCGCGGCGGCTACCGCGAGTTCGAGCAGATTGCCCTCTCCCGTCTGCGCACACACCGTCAAGGCCGCCAGGGCACTGCGGCACGCCGCGTCGTTACGCGTCGCGCGGAGTTCCTTCAGGCGCTTGATCTGCGCTTCCCGCACGGCCGTGTTGTCCACCTCCAGGATGTCCAATGGATCTTCGGTTTCGAGCCGATGTTTGTTGAGGCCAACGATCGTTTCCTTGCCGGAATCAATCTTCGCCTGACGTCGCGCGGCCGCCTCCTCGATCCGGAGTTTCGGGATCCCGGCTTCGATGGCCTTGGTCATGCCGCCCATCGTTTCAACTTCCTCGAGGTGCGCGCGCGCCTTGGTGATCAGTTCCTGGGTCAACGCTTCGACGTAGTAGCTGCCGCCCCACGGATCGACCACGTTGCAGATCCCGGTTTCCTGCTGCAGGTGCAGCTGCGTGTTGCGCGCGATCCGCGCGGAGAAGTCCGTCGGCAGCGCAATCGCCTCGTCGAGCGCGTTGGTGTGCAAGCTCTGGGTGTGACCACAGGCCGCCGCCAGCGCCTCGAGACAGGTCCGCGCCACATTGTTGAACGGATCCTGTTCCGTGAGCGACCAACCCGAGGTCTGCGAGTGCGTGCGCAGGGCGAGCGACTTCGGGTTCTTCGGGTTGAACTTCGAGACGATCTCGGACCAGAGCGTGCGGGCGGCCCTCATCTTCGCGACTTCCATGAAGAAGTTCTTCCCGATGGCCCAGAAGAAGGAGAGGCGCGGTGCGAACGCATCGATGTCGAGCCCCGCCGCCACACCCGTGCGCAGGTACTCGAGCCCATCCGCCAGCGTGTAAGCCAATTCGAGGTCAGCCGTGGCCCCCGCCTCCTGCATGTGATAGCCGGAGATCGAGATGCTGTTGAACTTCGGCATGTGCTTCGACGTGTAGCCGAAGATGTCCGCGATGATGCGCATCGAGGGAGCGGGCGGATAGATGTAGGTGTTCCGCACCATGAACTCCTTCAGGATGTCGTTCTGGATCGTGCCGGAGAGATCGCTCAACTTGCAGCCCTGCTCCAGCGCGGCCGAGATGTAGAACGCCATCACGGGCAGCACCGCGCCGTTCATCGTCATCGACACGGAGACCTTGTCCAACGGGATGCCGCTGAACAGCGTCTGCATGTCGAGGATCGAGTCGATCGCCACACCGGCCTTGCCGACGTCGCCGACCACGCGCGGGTGATCGCTGTCGTAACCGCGGTGGGTCGCGAGGTCGAAGGCGACGGAGAGACCTGCCTGTCCCGCGGCCAGATTACGTTTGTAGAACGCGTTCGACTCTTCCGCGGTCGAGAAGCCGGCGTACTGGCGCACGGTCCAGGGCTTCACGACATACATGGTCGCGTACGGGCCACGCGTGAAAGGCGCAAAACCCGGCATGGTGTCCAGCGCCTGGCTGGGCGGCAGATCGCCCGGGCCGTACACGCCCTTGATGGCGATCTGCTCGTCCGTGTCCGCCACGGCGGCGTTGGACGGCCGCTCGGCAGTCGCGGGCGGAACCGAAATCGCGTCGAAATCGAGCGAGGAGAAGTCAGGTACGGCGGGTTTCATGCGGAGGCCTCCAGCGAGGAAAGAATCTGTCCGAGCGTGGCGGTCACGTCGGCGCGCACGTGGATGAAGTCGTCGACGCCGGCCGCTTTGTATCCGTCAGATAACGACGGATCGCCGGGCAGGCCGGCCAGGACCACGCGCAGGCCGGGTTTCGCGGTTTTGATGGTCCGAGCGAACGTCGGCGCCAGTTCCGGATACGTGTCGTCGGTTGAACAAAGCACGGCCACAGGGGCGCCGGACGCGAGGGCGGCCTGCGCGGCGTCCTCGGCCGATTCAAAGTTGCGCTTCGCGATCGCCTCAAAACCGCCGACGGCGAAAAAGCCCGCGGAGAAATCAGCGCGCGCCTTGTGCTGGCTGACCGGCCCCATCTTGGCGAGAAAAACGCGGGGCTTTTCCGGCAGGGTCGCGGCGCGGGCGCGCAACGCCTCAAACGGTTCGGCGGCACGGTTAAACTCGACTCGCGGCGTCAGCTCTGGACCGGGCTGGGCGCTGATCCGACCCAGTCGGGCGAGTTGTCCAACCGTCGCTCCGTCGCGTGCAGCGACCCGGGCAGCCTGCAGGCATTCGGGCCAGCTTCGGGTCTGCACC
>JAEWIY010000111.1 GCA_023386835.1 Verrucomicrobiota bacterium | reverse complement strand
CCGGCGCCCCCCCCCCCCCGCGCCCGGATACTTTTCCCGACAACTCACCTCGCCGGCCGAGGATTGTTGCACCAAAACCCGGCACTCACGGTGCCACGCACGCGGCAAAGCCAAGGAGCCCAAACCGCCTTCCATCCAGACGTCGCAGCCCACGGGCACGGGGACGCCGTCCGGCAGACTCCACTCAAGGCGAACGTTGGTGGAGGGCGAGTACCCGGAGAAGTAATACGCGTGGCGACACCGTGCGACCATCACCACCGGATCCGGCAGCGCGGACACCGGCTTCACATAACGCAAACGCACGCCGTACTCGCTCAGCACCAGCCGCATCAGCCGCTCCGCCTGGAACCGCGTATTCGGATCGTCACGCACCGGCAGCATCTCGCCGGGCTTGATCTCCTCGCACAGCGCGCCGCGAACCCAACCGATCCGCCCGCCAAGCGCTGCCACGGGACGAACGACCGTGAACGCGCGAACCTCACCGGCCCCCGCGACTTCGGCGAGCAATCCATCGCCATCCAACTCGACCGGCACCGCGTCCGCTCCACCACCGGAGGTGATCTCCCGCATCTGAAGTTGGTTCGGCGAAGTCGCCGGGGCCGAGATCCGATCCGGCTCGAGCGACGTCCTGATCGTGAGCTCGCCGACCAAGGGTTTCGCAGGCTTCAATCCCAGCAGGCGCAAAAGTTGGGGATCGGCGTGGGTCAGCGGCCCATAGAGCAAAACCTGTCCGCCATTCCGCACCTCGTCGATCAATGCCGCCGCCAACGGAGAACCGGATGCCGGGGCCGGACAAGTCAGAACGCTCGCCCTAAACAAGGCCGGCCGCGCCGCTCGGGCTTTCAGGAAATTCTCGGTGGTCACCACCGTGCTCAGCGGAAAACCCAGGTTCACCGCCGCCCGCATGAACCAGTCGCCGAAGAAGACTTCCTTCACCCGCCCCGCTGTGCCGAAGGTCCACTCGTGATATTCGTCAAAAGGATAGATCCACGTGACCAAACCCGGTGCGTCAGGGAAGTCGTTGAGGGCGCGGAGGAGGTGCGGTATTACCTCGTTGGGTACGCTGTCCGGCCTTCGCCCCCACGAGTCGTCGACCGTGAGGACTGCCACGGAATCCGGTTGGCTGACGGCTCCATCCGCAGCGATCCGATTCACCGCGAGAGGGAGATAGATGTCGTGTGGCTCGCGCCCATAACGATCGAGCCACGGACTGTTGGCCCACCACGGGTCGTGGATGTAGAACCGAAACGGCACGAGCCCGTTCGCCGGCAGGTCCGCGATGTGCGACAGCCATCCAACCAGTTCGAGGCCGTAGTCGCCATTGAGCGCGGCCCAGGGGGAATTGACCGGCGCGGTCAGGTTAAAACCGCCGCGATAGATCTCCCGCACGGGCGAGGCGTGCGCGGACAGATCCATGCCAGTCGAGAGATTGCTGCCCCGGGTCTCGATTGGGAAATCGGGACACTCGCGGCGGAAGTCGTGCCAAAACCGTAGAATGGACTCCCGCACCCGCGGCGCACCGGAGGTGTCGAACGACGTTCCGTCAAACACCTCACCTGTGACGTTCCACGCGGCCAGCGCGAAGGCGAATCCGTTCGAGAACCACAAATAGTCGAAACCCAGATCGGTCAGGAAGTGCTGGCTTTGCCGTCCCAGAAAAACGCCCAGCGGCGTGCCCTCCGGAATGCCGTTGGGAAATCCCGCATAAGCCTCCTGGTCGCCCCGCAGAATCGCCGAACAGGAAACCCAGCGCCCCTTCCCCATCGTATCGCCCGGCGAGATCTCCGGGTGGCGCTCGTACTTGAAGGACGACTCGGCGAACTCGGGACCGGGATCAAACGTCGCGCCGACGCGGCAGGGTTTCCCGGCCGTGCGCTGCGTTTCCTCCTTCAGCGCCCGCACCACACAGGCGAGCCGCTCGTAGGTGAAGACGGGCGGCGACTCCATGTACGCCGTCCGCCAGTTGTGCAGACAGCGCTTGGCTTCCTCCTGCTCCCAAGGGCCGTTCGCAACCCCGATCCATTGCGCCCACTCGAACCGATCAGACAGGCGGCCGCGATAATCGAGAATCTCACTGCCATCCGCCGCCCAGATCAGGAAAGCGATCTCTTCCGCCTCGTGCACCAACGCCTGCCACTGCCGCAGGATATCGCGGCAGACCTCCCGGATCTCGGCGTCGCCCGTCCGCGGGAACGTTTTCAGACTCAACTCAAGGACCAGACGTCGCATTGGCGGAGTAGCGGCTCACACACCTTTCGCTTTGCGCAGAGCCTCCAGCTCCTCGCGCAATGCATAGGCCTTCTGTTCGGTGATCGGATAAAACCAAATGCAGACCAAGGCCAAACCGAGTGCGACAGCCGGAACAAACGTATAGAGGACGCGCATTCCGAGGATCGTGGACGCGGCTTGGTCCCCGCCCAGCTCCTGCCGGAAACCCGTCCACACCAGCACCAGGCCAGAGAGGAAATAAGCCGCACTCATCCCGCTTTTGTAGATCCAGGTATTGACCGACGTGAGCATCGCTTCGCGTCGCACACCGCTGCGGGCCTCTTCGTAGTCGCACACGTCCGCCAGCATCGCGACGGTCAACACCCAGAACCCCGCCATGCCGGTCCCCATCATGACTGACGGGATAAACATCAGCCAGGGCGCGGAGGGCGTGAAACAAAACCACTTCGCGACTGTGCCGACCAACGCGACCGAGATGCAACCGATCAGCGCCGTCCGTTTGCCCAACCTTGTCGCGATGTAACCGATCGGTGCGGCTGCGAGCATGCTCACCGCCTGATAGGCGGTGCCGGTTGCGCCATGCCAGACGGAGGCAGCCTTCGCGTCGCCAGCGTTGACGTAATAGATATTCAAATACAACCCCAGGCTGAAGACCGTGAAGAGGCCGGCCATGATGCAGAGGCCGGCCATGCCGATCAGCAGCAGGGGCTTGTTGCGTCGGACGGTCGCCAGGCTCTCGATGAAGCCGACCTTCGGCTGCCTCTGCACCTGGGCATAACCGCGCTCCTTCACGAAGTAGGCGGGCAGCGCCCCGATCAACAGGATGTACAGGCCCACCCCGAGCGCGACGAATCGCACGCCCTCGATGGAGTCTGTGAAGATATCCAGCTTGGTCAGGGCGAAAAGCCACACGGCAATCATGCCGCCGATGGGACTGAACAGCGCGCCAATCGCGCTGACCCGGGTGCGTTCGTGGTAATCCGGCGTCAACTCGATGCTCATCGCCGCCTTGGGCACCGCGAGCAGCGTGTAGGCGGTAAAATAAAGCACCGCGCAGAGCGCGAAGTAGACGATGTACGCCGTCGGGCTCCAGCCCCGCGGCATCGAGAACATCAGGATGAAGGACAGGGCGCACAGCGCGGCACCGGCCACGATCAGCGGCCGGCGCCGCCCGAAGCGGGAGCGGAAATTGTCGGAAAAGTTTCCGACCAGCGGATCCGTGAGCGCGTCGAACAGTCGACCGCCGGCAAGCACCATGCCCAGCCACGCCGGGTTGACGCCCAGCGCGATGTTGTAGATCGGGTTGACGAGCTGGTGCGCGCCATTGCCCATCGTGTTGTCCGCCGTCAGGCTGAGACCGAACAACACCTTCGTCGTCTTGGGAACGACATCCTGCGGCGCGGTGACGTGCCGCGGGTTCGCGCTCGCGGATGACGGCGTGTCCGCAGCGCCGTCCGCTGCAGAGTCGCGGATTTGGGGCTCAGTAGCCATCGGATCAATACGCCAACCGAGCAGGTTTCCTCGCGCTTTTTCGGCTGCCCTGCCCGCCCACGATCACCGGATCAAGGGGTCGAGCGCGCGTTGCCAGATCTGGTAACCGGCGCGGTTCATGTGCAGCTGATCCTTGATATAGAGTTCCGGGCGAGCTTCGCCCTCCGGGGTCATCATCAGAGGATTCATGTCGATGATGTCCCGACGCGGATCCGCGGCGCAATAGGCGGCGACCAAGGCATTGGTCAGCGCCATTTCCTTCCGAAGTTCCCAGCGGGCCGGAGCCATGACCAATCCGATGAACAGGATTTGCGTCTCGGGGAATTCGGCATGCAGCCGTTCACAAAACGTCCGGAAGTCTGCCGCCACGGCCTCGGCGGTCTTGCCGCTAGCCAGGTCGTTGGTCCCCGAGTAGAAAACCACCAGGCGCGGTTTGAACGGCCGGACCAGCCGATCAAAAAAGTCGATGGCGTCGCTGATCTGGCTGCCGCCGAAACCGTGGTTGATGACCGGCAGATCCGGAAAATCACTCGCCAGGTTTCTCCACCCGCGAATCGACGAGCTTCCAATAAACAGAATCGGATTTTCCGGAGCGGGCGACTCCCGCCGCGTCGCCTCGATGGCCGAAACCTGCTCCTCCCACCGGGACACCGCCTGGGCTGTTCCCTGGCCGTGAAGGGCCGACACCAACAGTGCAGCGAGAATAAAAAGGACGGATCTCATTGTTCAGAATCAAGGGTTGTTCAGACTGGCTCCGGCGACCGCCGGAGCGGACAGCACCGATCTTAACCCATCGCCCAGCGAGCGGTTAAGTCGGATCACTTCTCGGGATTGATAATTGCGGTTTCCACGTTCAACGCCTCGCCGATCCGTCGGATGGTCTGAGCACGATGACCCACTCCGAGGGCGAAGTGGTGGGTCGGTCCCTCGGCGACCCACCGTTTGAGGAACGTTCGGACGTCCGGCCGGAAGAAACCCCGTGTATTCGTGTTGCCGGTCGCCGGGATCGGCCCGTCCACGCTTTCGCCCTCTGCGACGATGAATTTGAAACGCCCGTGCGCATTCACGCCGATGCTGAGCATCGTGATCGGCCCTTCCTTGATCTTGAATTCGACCCCGGCGCCGCTGCCGGGCTTGCCATGATACTTGATCAAACTGCGCAACACCGGCTTCCGGGAAGCGATGTTGATGTGGTGCGGACCGTCATGGCCGACAAGGACGAAACCCTCGCGAAAATCGATCGGATGAAACTCGGCGAAACTGCCGCCGATGCCGAGACGATCCATGATCAACATCGCGACGCACGTCTTCAGGTCCGACTCGCCGCACATCGGAAAGCCGGCGGCGGTGAGCAGGGAGTTGCCCACGATCAGATTGGTCACGATCTCACGCAATGCACTGCCCGGCGCGCCTTCATAGTAATAGGCGAGACCGTCGAGTTCGTGCAGCGCAATGAACTTGTCGAGCGCCACCGCGGCCCGCGCGGCCGTTTGCAGATCCTCCGGTGTCAGCTTGCGCGTCAGCGGGTCGCTCTGCGGATCAGGTGTATCGAAGAGATGCAGAATCTCGCTGCGCTTCGCCTCAATTTCGGCCGCGCTGATGGTCTCGCTGACGCGCAGGAGGTCCTCCGCCTCGGTCTGCACCACATGCAGGCCAAAGGCCGCCGTCAGGGCGGTCTGGTCCGTCTGCATGTCGAGCATGTGCTCAAGGGGATGACCGAAATGCCCGAGCCGCGCGCGCTTCAGGTCATGCAGCACCATCGCGATCTCACACCAATCCGTGATCTCCGCCTCCGCTGCGGGATCGTCGTGCAACGTGCCGATGATGACTTCGGGCGGGCGCCGCCCCATGCGGATGGCGACACCCGTGAACTCCGGCACGGAGCAGAAATCGTCGTTGGCCAGCTGCATGTAGGTCGTGGCCTTCGCGTAGTCCAACGCGGCCAACGGCTGCAGCGCGACCAGCACGATTGGGATATCAAGGCCGCGCACAATCGCGCCAAAGGTCGCCGAGGTCCCGTAGGTGACCATGTCGCAGAAAACCAAATCCAGGTCGGCGGCCTTCAGCTTGGGGAGCAACGCGTACGCGTCCTGCGCCTTGTCGACCATGCCGAAGTTGACGACCGTCACACCGCGGCTGCGCACCTTGTGTTCGAGAACCTGGAGCTTGGCCGTGAGTTCCTCCAGCAACCCGGGGAATTGCGGCCAATAGACATGATAACCGATGCCGAAGAGGCCGATGCGCGCGGTGCGAGGCTTGCGCCGCGGCACGTGAACCGGCTCGGCATCTGTCACTGATTGGCCTTGGAAAGGGGCTGACGGGGTCATGGGGCGGTGAAGAGAGAAACGGACTGGAAGGCTAACGGCAGCCATCCAACCCACGGGGGGGGACTTGGCTGGACGAACGTCGGTGGCCCGAAAGGTCGCCGCAGGGCCCTGTACTCCGATTAATTTGGCATCGATGTCAAACTCGAGTTCCGGAGTCATCACTTCCCTCACTGCGACGTAGACCCTAATCGCTCCCGCCGGGGACTTACCCTCTGCTCGCCGGCCCGCAACGTGCCTCGTCTCGGCTGGCACCCGAGCCCGATTCATTAACATCGGTGTCTTCTGTCGACCCACACCCACGCTCACCACGCGACCGAAACCTGATCGAAGACGCTCGTGCTGAGCTGATCGCTGGCGCCGCTGGCCGAAACGAATCCGAGAATGGACTCGGGCCTGAGGTTGAGATCGACGCGGTCAAGTTCCACCCACTCGGAGTCGTCGCGATCCGCGCGCACGCTGGCGGTCACCGTTCCGCCACTACGCTGCAGCCGCAGCCAATAGGGCGGATGCGCCGGCAGCGCTGGACCAGTGACGACTCTTGCCCCGTGTTCAGTCCGCCAGCTGACGGCGAGACCGGCGCCGTTCTGCAGGTGCACCGCGAGAAACGGCGCCGCGGCGTCCAGGGAACCGCGAATCATCAGGCCTCCCAGCGAATCAGGTCGGGTTCGTTCGACGGAAAGGATGCGCGCACAGATCTCCGCGTCACCCTGTCCGGCTTGGTAAACGATCCGGTGCTCATCCCGCGCTTCGCCGAAACCCTTCCCTGCCCCAGCGACGACAAACTGCTCCCGGACCTTCCGGGCGTGACCCGCCTCCGTCCCCGAGCGCCCAACCAGGGTCGAGCGCCAGGGCGCGGGCAGCGAAACGATCGAAAGATGCCGAATCGTCCCCGGCGTACCGCCGGCGCGCGCCTGATGAGCCACTCCGCCGTAGATTGTCTCGGGCCAAGCCAGCTCGACCTCTCCGATTCGTACCCAATGTTCGGGATCCTGCCCGCCGGCGGACACATCACCACGCACGAGGTTTCCAATCCGCTCCAGGCGCACCCAATGATTTTCCGCGTCACGCGGCAGTGCTTCTGTGGCCGTCAGCGTCGCTCGCTCCGATCCGGCCGCTGCGGGTAACATCGTCACGACGCCGTCCTCTCCGCGCACCAACATGTGGGCGATGCGATCAGGATCCAGCGTGAGCATGACCCGGCGTGACGTCCGATCGATTCCTTCGAGCAGCGCCACGCCCGAGCTCCCGCTCGGTCGGTCGATCACTTGAGCGGTGATCACCCCATCGCCCTGCAGGCTTTGAAAAACAAAACCGGATGCGTTTGAGTCTCCAGCCTCGCGGTCGCTGAGGTGGATCCGCAGCTCACCGCTTTCGTACGCGGCGTGACCATCGACTCCGATCGCATCAACGGCGAAATTCAACCGCCCCGGCAACCAGCGGAGGAAGCGCTGCCAGATCTCGCGGTTATAGTCGAAGCCATGCGCATTGAGCGTTGCACCGCCATCACTCGACAACGAGAGCATGGGAAGCGTCGCTCCACCATGCACCGCGTGGTAACCGGCCCCCGCCTTGAACAGAAAGTCCTCGGAGCCGACGTGCATGCGTCCTTCGATCTCGTCGCGCTGATGAATGCGCTCACCGGAGCCGGCCCAAAAGCCGAGCGCCTGCAACGTCGCCCGGGTGGTGATGCTGTTGTTCCAACCGTCGGCGACATACTTCAGGCTGCTGCGCGGGCGGAGATTGGGCGAACTGCCTTGGTGCGCCCGAAACTCGAGGGCCATTCCCCTTTCCCCCGTGAATGGGGAGATCGCGTCGGCATGCGTCCACGCCACGCGTTTACCCTGGGACCAGAGCTCATTGGTCACGGTGTCGTCCTTCGACCAAGGCGTTCCCGGCTCTGTATCATCCGGGCCATACATGTAATCGGCCAGCTTCTTGAACAGCGCGAAGGGATCCTCGAGACCCACGCCTTGGTAGGTGAACCGATTTCGCACCCCACGCCCCTCCCCCAACGCCACGTCGCCGGCACGCGCCTTCCCGCCGTTTTCCAGCACGGAACGCAGTCCAAACTCCCCGCCCGCGAGACCCCCGTTGGTCGCGTTGTCCCACCGCGCGAGCACATTCGAAAATCCAAACTCAGTGAACTGGGCGTGATAAACCGCGTAGTCGAAGGACAGGAAAATCGTATTCAATTCCTCAGCACCAAAGAACAGCCGCGCGGCGATCAGCACTCCCATGTAGGCTTCGCGGTAGTTGGGATTGGCTTGCTTGTGGAAGTTGCCTTCGTAGGCGACGCCGGTGCGGTAGTCGTTGTCGTCGTCGAAATTGAAGTGAGCCGCGATCGCCATCGCGCGCATGAGCCATTCGATGCGCGAGCGCTCCTCGTCCGTCAGCTGCGTCCAAACCAGCGGAGTGTGGCGGGCCAGCGCGAAGGCGTGCGCGATGCTGCCATGCGTCCAGCCTGACAGGGATCCGTTCG
This sequence comes from Verrucomicrobiota bacterium, assembly GCA_023386835.1. Lineage (GTDB taxonomy): Bacteria > Verrucomicrobiota > Verrucomicrobiia > Opitutales > Opitutaceae > Actomonas. The sequence continues at coordinate 19,443 of JAEWIY010000111.1, read as the reverse complement.
CATTGGGCTCGCGCCCGCCCGTGATGAGGCTGCGGAACTGGCTCAGGAGCCGGTCGCGCACCAGGGTGCCGTCGCTCGCCGTCGCGGTGGGATCGCGATGCGCGACGAGGGCCATGAAGTAGATCGCCTTGGCCGCCGCCATCGGCGCGTTCTGCAGATCATTGCGAAAGGCGTGCAGCTCGCGTGCGACCGCCTGATCGATCAACCGTTGATCGAAGGGGGTTGCGCCAACGCAGACGGGCCAAACGGCCGCGAAGCCGAACCCCATCGCAAGCCACAGCACGCGACAGAGGCGAGAGTCCGTCCGACGGGCGAACCGTGCCGTTGAGGGCCGGATTTCGATCACGGGGCTTTGGGGCTTGAATAATGTGACACCGATGTCTTTTTGACCGTCGGCTTTTTGTCAATCCTCCCTCCGTTCAGCCTTTGCGCCGAGCGGCGCCTCCATCGCTCTATGAGTACCCCTGTTTCCTCGTCCTTCTGTGCCGTGTTGGCCAGCGCCGCGTTCGCGCTTCTCTCGCCAGCCACCTCGCCAGCCGGCGGTTCGGCGACACTCACGGTGAACGCCGGCCAGAAGCTCGGTCAGGTGCCGCGGCTGGTCTTTGGCCAAAACATCGAATCCGCCGACAACAAGGGCATCTTTGAGCCGACGACCGATCTCTGGTTGCTGCAGACGGCCAAGGGACACTGGGACCCTGTTAACCGGGTTCCGGTCGCGGAGGTGGTGGAACATGCGCGGGATCTCGGCATGTCCGCGCTTCGTTATCCCGGCGGTTGCCTGACGCATAATTTCGATTGGCGCATGGCGGCTGGTCCGGTCGACGAGCGGGGCGACTGGATGTTCGGCATCGATGAGTGGATCAAACTCTGCCGCGCGATTGGCGCCGAGCCGATGATGACGGTGAGCGCGTATGTGCTTCCCTTGGAGGAAATGCCGGCCCACGCCGCGGGCCTCGTCGAGTACCTGAATGCCCCCGCCACTCCCGAACATCCCTGGGCCATGAAGAGGGCGGCCGGGGGCCACCCCGAGCCCTACGGCGTACGCTGGTTTGAGCTCGGCAACGAGTCCGACCACGGCAACCACAGCGTTATTCCCCAGCGGAAATTCACCCCCCAGGAGTACGCCACCTACGCCCGTACCACGGCGGCCGCGATGCGCCAGGTCGATCCGACCATCCAGATCGGTGTGATCATGGTGCCCGGCGATGCGACAGACGTTTACTCCAGCTGGAACACGACAGTGATGCGCGAAGCCGGGGAAAGTGCCGATTTCGTGGTGATCCACATCTACTCGCCCAACTCCCCCAAAATGCTCCGCCGCGGTCTGGAGCGTGAGTTCATGCAGGGCTGCATGGCGGCGCCCGAGCAGGTGGAACACCACATTCAATCCTACCACCGGATGATTCGGGAGATGTGCGGTCGGGACCTGCCCCTGGCCGTGACGGAATACAACAGCCTGGCGCCCGATTATCACGAGGACCATGGCAACCAACTGCTGCCTTTCCGTTTCACCTACGGAGCGGCTCTCGAATCGGCCGACCTCCTCCGGGTCTTTCTGAAGCCGGAGAGCCGCGTCTTCTCGGCCCATTATTGGCAGTACTTCAACGGTTACTTCGGTCTGCTGCGCAAACCCCGCGACGCCACCAGCTATGAGAAGAAGCCGATGTACCACCTGTACCGGCTTTGGACCCAACACCTGGGTGCGGAGCTCGTTTCGGCGATCGTCGACAGCCCCCGCGCGACCTTTGCCGGCATGGCCATGACCGCCCGCGCGGAGGGCGATCAGTACATCCCGTCAGTCCGACTCGGTGAACTGGACTTCTGGCCACACGCCGACTTCTCCGATTTTGATGCCAACGGGCTCTCGGCTCGCCGCGAAGGAGACACGTACGTCATCCAGTTGGACAAGTTCTCCGGTAAGGCCTACCCGGCGATGGCGACGTTGCCGGCCACCCAGTTCGGCGACGATGGCGGCTACGATTTCGACGTCAGCTTCGAAGCCCGCTTCATCCCGGATGTTGGCAGTTTCATCGCCCCGTTGGGCGCCCGGATCGCCGACGGTCGCGGGTTCAACCGCACACCGCAGGGCCAGCAACACTCCCTCTCCTCCATGGCGACGGAAGTGAATGGCGTCACCTCCCCGGAATGGAGGACGTTCCGGACCTACTGCGAAGGGTTGATCGATTCCCAAGGCGTGCAGATTCAAGCCCAGCTCGAAACCCTCGGCCACGAAGTGTCCGGGCGCCTCGAATTCCGTCATTTCAAAGTCGAAGTCTACAGCCAGGATCAGTTTCCCGCCTATTCGCTCGTGACGTCGACGGCCACACTTTCGGAGGATGGAAACACCCTCTATGTGGTTGTCTTCAACAAGAGCGCTGACGACGCGATCGACCTGACGATCAACCTCGAGGATTTCCCTGCCGACTCGGCCAAGGAGTGGCAGGTCACCGGGCCGAGCCTGCTCAGCACCGACGGTGTGGGCGAAACGACCACCGCCCGCCCGCTCACGCTCACTGGCGCCAGCCTGACGCATACGCTCCCGCCCCGTTCGATGACCGCGCTGGAATTTTACCGTCAGCGTTGAGGGTCGGAATTGCCTGACACGGCACACGACCGAGCGGCAATTTGGTGCTCAGGAAGGGCACTGCTCCTCAGAGGAGAGCCAAAAGTCTCACACAGATCTCATTCAGCTTTTGACCCGTAGACACCTCGCATCGCCTACTGAATCTCAATCAACCTGGCCCCCGCATCCAGTTGCTTCGCGATCTCCGGCCAGAGTTGCTCCAACTTTTCGAGCAGCACGGCAGTACGGCAGTTCCCGACGCGCAACCACACGACGGTCACAGCCTCAGGACGGACATACGTGAGCTGCGCAAAATCTTCGTCCTTTGAAAGGATGACAGCTCCAGCTTTCGCAGCGTGTGCCCAGATCACCTGATCCGGCGATTGTGCGAGATCGAGCGCCAACACATGCTCAGCCTCGCATCCTTGGGCCATCAGCCAGCGCGCCACCGCCGCTGGCAATTGATTGTCGACGAGGAAACGCCTCACGAGGCGCGAAGCACCACGTGATCGTTCTGGACGGCTGCAAACTCCAGGCACGCCCGAATATCATCTTCCTCCAGAAAAGGGTAATCCCCGATGATCTCCTGCCAACTCGCGCCGTTGGCGAGGAGTTCGAGCACGTCTTTCACCCGCAGCCGGTAGCCGCGGATACACGGGCGCCCGCCACACTTGCCGGGTTCGACGGTGATGCGGGAAAGCAGCGGGTTCATGCACGTATCATACGCGTAGGATCATGGACGACAAGCCCGGGCCTCCTCACTCACTTCTACCGCCGCTGAAACCCGCTAGATCAAGGCCGGCGAGTCACCAAACAGATCCTAGTGTTGACTTATTCTGACCGATCGGTCAGTTTTCTGTTTGTGCGGTCAATTCATCCACCCGTTGAGCCCTCAGGCACCTTCATAGAGCAGGCGCGTCGGCAGCAGCTCATCGCCTGCACGATCGCTAGCGTAGCGGAAAACGGATACGCAGGAGCGTCGCTGGCGGAAATCGCGAAGCGGGCGGGTGTCAGCAAGGGAGTCGTTCTCTATCACTTCCGGACGAAAGACGAACTCGTCCGCGCGACTGTGGACGCGATCTTCGCCGAGCTGCGTGACTTCATTGTGCCGCGAATCGAGGCGGAATCATCGGCTCAAGGCCGACTCCGAGCGTTTATCCAATCCGAGCTCCTGTTCCTCGCGCAGCACCGCTCGCACCTACTGACCGTTTCCTACATCCTCGTGAACCATCGTAATAGTCGCGGTGAGTTTTATCTGCGCACGACTGCAGAAGAAAACGCGATGGGCGCGATCCGGTCGATCCTGGAGGACGGCCAGAAGCGCGGAGAATTTCGCACCTTCGCCGTACGTCCCATGGCGGCCACCATCTTGAACGCCGTCAACGGTGCCCTGAGCCAGTGGGTCGCGGATCCAAATCTGTCGCTGAAGGAGTACGCGGATGAACTGGTGACCATTTTCGAACTCGCCACCGAAAACTCTCGCTCCGGTGCGTCCAACAAAACCTAGCCTCTGATGAAATCCTTCATTTGCCTCGCCGCACTTTTCGTCGCTCTCGTCACCGTCACCCCGGCCCAGTCGCGCGGAGAACCGGAGCTGAACAAACGCGCACGCTCGCCCTTTGGGATCGCCTGGGGCTATCTCTACGATCACTTCGGGGCAGAGCCCGGGCCCTATCTCCCCGGCGTCAGAAGCCTCGGCGCGGACCTTAGTCGAGTGATTCTCTTCTGGGAGCAGCTCGAGCCACAAAAGGGTCGTTTTGATTGGTCAGCACTGGACAACTACGTCCAAGAGTTGCGGAGCCCCGACGAGGGTTTCGTCACGCTCTATTCCACATCGAGCTGGGCGACCACGGTCTCCGCAGTTCTCATGCCGGCAGCTCCGGCCAAAGACCCGGACGACTACTATCGTTTTGTGTTCGAGACAGTGAAGCGGCATGCCGGCCGGGTCCGCTACTGGGGAAACGACGCCGAGCCAACCAACCCTGCTTTCTGGGCTGGAAGCGCGGACGACTTCATCAAGCAGCTTCAGATTTTTCACCGCGCGGTGAAGGATGCCGACCCGCAGGCATTGGTGGTCCTCGGAGGTTGCGACGGACTCTTCATCCCGCCCGGTCTGAAGCTGCCGAACGGAGACCCGGTTCCGCCAATGCCCCACCAAGACGTGGCTCTCGCCTTCTTCGATCAAGTCCTTCGGGAAGCCTCGGACGCATTCGATGTATTTGACCTCAGACTGTACCTCGATCCCGAAACGATCGTTCCGCGCGTGGAGTACATCCGCGCTCGGATGCGGGCCAATGGCTACGAGAAGCCCATCATCGGTGGAGAATACGGCGGCCCCAGTTTCTTTGAATTTCCGGAAAACTGGAAGTACCTCGAGTTGGTCACTCGATGGTCGGTCACGACAGACGAGCAAGGCCGCCCGACGGTCGACCCCACAATCGGACAGGCGATCGCCCGCATGTACGACGAGATGTCCACCCTCGCGCCACAGACGCAGATGTTCATGCAGGGATGCCCTCCTGAGCTGGATGCAAAACTTCGCCGAATCCAGTCGCGCACGCTCGTCATGCAAAACCTCTTCGCCCTCGCCGCTGGGGTGGAGCGCAGCCTCTACTGGAACTATTCTCCAGCGACCAACGAGCGGGACGACATCATGTACCTGATGTTCGGCAAATTCGCGCTGCTGGACCGTCGCGGCGATACCATGCAGCTCACAGAGACTGCGGACGCGTTTCAGCGTATGACTAGCGTAATGGCGGGAGTTCAATCGGTCACACAAGTCTCCGTGCCCCAACACCCCGCGATTCTACTCTTCAAAGTCGATCGCGGTTCGCGCGGAACGGCCTGGGCGGTGTGGGAACGGCGGGACCGTTTTAGCGGTGAGGATGCTCCACCGATCGAGTTCACCTGGCCCACCAACTGGAGAGGGGCCGCGGCGCTCGACGTCCTCGGAGCTCAACCGAACGTCAATGTCAGCGAAGGCAGGCTTTCCGTTCTCGTTGGCGCAACACCGACCTTCATTTTCGAAGCTTCGGAATAACCAAGACCTCGGATGACCCCAGGCCGCGCGATTCCGGCTTGGAGACATCGCTGCAGCGAGCTCTTGAAATCGGAGAAGTAATGAAGCGGGTCGATCATCTCCAAGGAACGCTCAACCTGCTGATTCTTCGCACACTCTTGCGAGGGAAGATGCATGGCTGGGCTATTGCAAAACGATTGGATCAGATATCAGAATCCGTGCTGACCATTCGCGAAGGCTCCCTCTATACGGCGCTGCACCGCCTGGAAGGCAATGGCTGGATTGCTTGTGAGTGGGCGCAGTCGGAAAACAATCGTCGTTCGAAATACTACCGTCTGACGCCAGCTGGCCGGACACAGTTTCGACGAGAGCAGGAACACTGGACGATATTGACTAAAGCAGTCGCACGGATCCTTCGCGACGCCTAACTCAGACCGAAATCTTCAATCGCTCCCTAACTCGAAGTTCAACTGAGGAGATTCCTCCCGGTGGCTGCGTTTTGGAACATCCATCGCCATTGGCCGCAGCAGGCGGATGTGGGTGACGAAGGAGTCGTCGGGGTGGTTCGGCGCTAAGTCGGGCCGAGCTTGGACGGCGGAGAGGGAGTGGTCGGCGATGGCGTCGAAGAGGGGGCGGAGGTTGTGGCCGGCGAGGTGGACCTGCCACTCGCCGATAAAGAGGATGAGGACGGTCGGATCGCCGTAGCTCCAGCGGGCGTGCGAGAAGTGCATCCAGGGGAGGATCCAGCGGGCGCTGGCGCCGTCGTCGAGTATCACGTGGCTGCAGCGGGCCGAGGTCGTGAAGTACTGCCGCGCTCGTTTGAACGTAGTGGATTCCATGTTACACCTCCTGACGTTCGCCGGCCGTCCGCCCTATCATCTCGTGCCAGCGGTGGACGATCGCTTGCCACGCGGCTTGCACGTGCTGGCCCGCCCGTTGCAGATGCCGCCGAATTACGCGTTCGGTTTCGCTGAGGCTGGGACGATTGAGGAATTCCGTCGCGAGCTCACGTCCGCGGTCTGCCGTTTGCAGGCGTTGGAAGATCGCGTCGCGGTTCGCAACCAGGATTCGGTGCGCGCCGCGGAAGCGGGTGTTCGCGACGTAGAACTGGCGTTGGGTCAACAGGCGCTCGGAGGTCTCGCCCAGCACGAGCAGCGAGGACTCGGCCGTGCTGCCCTGCGCCCGGTAGGACGTGACGGCGTGGCCGTAGGTCCAAGACTCGAATTCGGCCGGCATCTCCGAACCGTCGGTGAAGCGGACGTCCTTGGTGTTCGGGTCGATCGTGTGCACGACCTTCAGGTCACCATTGCGTAGGTTCGTTGGATCGTAGCCGCCGCGGATCAGCACGCGATCACCTGCGGCGAGGGCGAGCGTTCGTCGACGTCCCACCTCGAACGTCGTACGGTAGCGCTTGGTGACCTTGACCAGCACGCCGCGGCAGTCGCGGATTTGCAGGCCGTCCTTCAGCACGTCGACCACCTCGCCGGAAGATCCTTTGCCCATGAGCCGGTTGGGACGGACGAACAGCAGTCGGTCGCCGATCCGATACTGATCCCAGTGCATCTTCTGCTCATCCGTCCACGACAGTGGGTCCAAGGACTCCCGCTCGATGTCCTCTCCTTCCAGGAGACCGCGTTTCCTCAGCTCCTGGCGCGCATGTTGGTTGAACCGGCCGATCTCCTCCCAGAACGGGATCACCACGAGGGTCTCGTCACCGGCCGCCATGGCCTCGGCGTAATGTTTGGCCGCCTCGGCGAAGACGTCTGTATTGGGTGTCACCTGCTCCATCAGCCCGCGCCGCTCAGCGTGCAACATTGCCTGCAGCGTTTGGCCGTCGGCGAGGAGACGGCTGAACTTCCGATTCCCCTCCCCTCGCTGCCGCAGCACCTCACTCAGGCGCACGCTGGCGACGCCGGCGCGCTCGACCAGCCCGCGCAGCGCATCGCCTCGCTCCACGCTCTGGTGCTGCTTGGTGTCGCCCACGAGCAAGAGCCGGGCACGCTGAGCGACGGCAATGGCCGTCAGTTGGTCCATCTGTTGGCTCGAGAGCAGACCGGCTTCGTCCACTAGCAAGACACGACCGGCGGCGGCCCGCTGATCGGCCTCGCTCATCAGGAAACGCTGAACGGTGTTGGCGCCAGCAAAGCCCGACTCGATCAACGCATCGCGAGCACGTGTCGTCGGTGCCAACGACACGAACTGTTTGCCGTTCGCTCCCACATGCGCCGCCTCGATCGCCGACAACACTGTCGTTTTGCCGGTGCCGGCGTCGCCAATCAGGACAGCGACGAAGTCCCGGTTTGAGAGCAACACTCCCGCGGCCGATCGTTGTCCCGGCATCAGTGTGGCCGGCAGCGCATGCGGATCGCCCAACGACGGCCGCGTGTTCTTGCCTTCACGAACCCGCTGCGCCGCTCGGCTCTCCTCTGCCGCAAACCGCTTCAACGTCATCTCGCCTTCGCGCCGCACCGCGTCCGGGTGCACGTCGAGCGCCTCGCGCAATTCGCGCCAGCGGTAGAAGTCGGGATGCAGTTCGAGCGCCGCCGCAAGCACGTCGCCCTCCCGCGCGACGCTACACCGCTCGAAGACGTGCCGGATCGCCGAATCGAGCACGACACGCGGAGCGCCGTGCGAGATCTGCACGGAGTCCGGCGACTCGCGCGCCGACTGCACCAGATCGTCCAGCTCGCGTTGCTCCGTCTCCGACAACTCTGCGCGCTGACGCTGCCGAACCTCGGCTGTGTTGACCTCGGTCAGCTTGTCGTCGCGTGAATCGCGCACCAGGATTTGCACCTCGCGCTTGCTCGGCTTGCGCCCGTGTTCCCGCGCGAACTCCTCCGCCAACCGCTCCACGTGCCGCGACCGCTTCGAGAAGCGCTCGCGCAAGTGCTCGACACCCGCGACCGCGAAGCCGCGCGACGACATGTCGTGTGGCCGATAACCGAGCGCAGTCATGCGCCCCGCCAGTTCGCGGTAGAACGCCTGCCGGACGAAGCGCGACGCCCGCATCATCTCCGCCGGCTGAAGTGCCATCCACACCTGGCGCTCGGCGTCCCAAGTCACGTTAGCGATGACAGCATGCACGTGCAGTTGAGGGTCCAGATCCCGGCTCGCGTCGTGGAGAAAAAGCGCCGCGACCAGGTTGCGCGTCAGCCGCACGGCCTCCGTGTTGTGTGCCTTGCCGCGACGCTCCCGCACCGCGGCCCACCGCTCCAGTTCACTGACCGCCACCCGAGCGGCGGCGTAGAACTCGCGACGCACCCGCTCATCGCTCGCGACGACACCCAGCACGCTGACATCCTTCGGCGCCGAGATCTGCACATCGAAGAACGCCACACGCTTGGTCGGCGTGTGGGTGTTCAGGCGCAAGCGTGTCCGCGGATCGCGCCCCATGCGCAGCGCCTCGAACTGCTTCGCCCGCACCGCGCCCTCCAGGTCCAACAGCCGGGCCACCTCGCCAGCCCAATTGCCTTCAACCTCCTTCTCGCCCTCCGACCAATAATCATTCTTCCGCAGGTGCCGCGATAGATACCGCGCCCCGTTTCGGATTATGCCCATCGTGATCATGCCACTACCGGATCGCGCCGGCCGCATCCTCGCAACGGGCCGCGTCTCCCGAAAAAACGGTAGGCAACGTCACCTCAACCCGGAGCCCGTAACACCCGGAGCACTACCAGCCACAGCGCAGCGTCATCCTCATCCGCCGCTTCAATTCTTCATTTCCTGTCAGACGCAGAACCCCGCGTTCGACGCTGGACCGGGAAAACCAGCGGTCTTGCGAGCTCCACAAGCTTTTCGTCACGCGGAACCGTAGACTCGCTGGCTCAACTTCCGCGCCACTTTCGCCAGATGTTGTGGGGCGACAAAATCGAACTCGCAGCTCAATTCCCCTTTGTGCGGAAAGGAGGAATTGGTGTGACGACACTAGCGTCGGGCTTCGACGTTGGGCGGGGCATCACCTTCAGCGAGCTATCCCACATCCTCCAAGCGAAGTAAGCCAAAAGATGGGCAACGGCGCTCTGTTTACCGCCGCCACGAAAGCCTGCCATTTGGATCAGCGGGCCAGGAGGGAAGATCGTTGGAGGAGATCAACGTCACTTCGACTCCCCGCCGTGGCCGCTCGCCATCCCCTCAGGTTCGGCCCACGCGATTGTGCGGTTGTCCCCGCACAGTGGATGACCGGCTTTCGGATCTCGGGGATCCTGTCGCTCACGGTTGGCTAAGTCCTCCGCGATGAAACGATCGTCGACGAAATCGGCGCCGCGCCCCGGCACGCGACGGGAAAGCGCGGCACGCGCTGGCGGCCGGTCCTGCCCGAGTTCCGTCGCGCGCTCGACTCCTCGACCGGCCACATACGCTGCCCCTGGGTACGCCGGAACTACCGCTGTTCCTTTCCCGCGAAACTGCGCCGATGGGACGGCACGGGCGCTCTCGCGGCACACCGCTCGGCACATCATCCACGCGACGTTCCCGCGCACCGGTATTGCGAACGACCATCGCCTGGGGACGCACACGCTCTGAAAACCTGTGCGCGCAATGTGTGATGCGTACGGGCGGCGGAATTGAAGACGATGCGAACACGCGCGCGGGTGAAAATCAACGGCTCGGTGGCGTGTCGGCAACGTCCCGGCAAAGCAACGCCCGTCGTGCGGCCGTCGCTCTTCGAACGGGCGCGGCTCGTGATCGATTTGGAGCCAGCGCTCGTCATCACAGAGCGGCTGCAGAACGAGCAGGGCGCGATCCATGTGATCTCAGAGGAAATCGTGGGGTTGCGGGGCTTCGGCCTGCCGGGGCAGGCGAGCCACAACTATCACTGAGCCGTTGGGCAAAAACCGTTGCTTACCTTTGTGATACAAGTAGACCCAAAATACCGCCGTTACCATTTGGCTCGGCGGTGACCAAGCGATTGGGATCCTTCCAGCAACGGCCGCCAGCATGCGCACAACTTCCTATTTTCCTTATTGCGACGATGAGCTGGTGGCCTGCCGTTGACCGCGCCGGTACCGTCACCATGGCCGATTCAACTCCCATCGCTGCGCTCAATGACTCAGACCCGGGCGATGAGACGGCGAAGAAGTACCGGTATCAGTACGCCTACGGGGTGATTCTCTGGGCCGCCTGCTACCGCGCGCAGCGTGACTACACGTCGCTTTGGTGCGAGCAGCACGAAGACTTTCTCGGACAGGTGAACGATCGGCTGTTCGACGCCTACCAAATCAAGACTCGCAAAAATGGCGTTTGGCAATGGAACGACGCCGAGCTGGTCAAGGGCATCAAGCGCTTCATCGATCTGGACGTGCAGTTCCCCGATCAAATCCGCCAGTTTTTTTTCGTCTCGAATGCCGAATGCAGCGATTCCGAAGCCGTCGACAAGATCCACCTCTCGCCGATCCCGGTCTTGAGCCTGTTGGGCAGCCAGCCCTACGGGCCGCATCCGGAATACTGCGAGCGTTGCCTCACTGATCTCGCCGCCCGGACCGAGCGCCCGCGGGAGGCGGTCGCAAAAGTTCTCGCCCGGGTCGCTGTGTCGCTCGGGCCGCCCGAATCCTCGGTCGACGCGGAGATTCAAATGAATCACCTGTCTCACGTCGACGGTTGCGCCAACCTCACGGCTCGCCAGTTGGCCGATCTCCTGCTCGCGCTCATCACGCGGGTTCGCGCCGCCTCGTCGAAGGAGTGCCAGGATCCGGCGCGCCATTACGCCATCATCAACGGTCGTTTTGGCGAGGATCCCCAACTGCGTTTCAAGCGAATCGACATTCCGGCGATGCGCATGTACATCGACGGGCTGAAGCTCTCGCGCTTCGAGTATCTCAGCCGTTTCACCACGCTGAAGTTCCAACCCGATCGTCAGGAGACTTCGATTCTTCGCGAAAAAATGACCGGCGCCGGTCTGGCGGATTATTTCGACGGGATGCAGCGGCAGGCCATCTCCACCGAACGCCATCTCCTCGAGTTGCAGGCGCGCGAACCCGAAGCCGGGGCCAAGCTCTCCGCGCAACTTGAGTCCGTGGTCTTGCGCGTCTGCAGCGACGCCCACCTCAAACACGTCAACGACACCGGCGATTTCGGCATCGCGATGATGCGAGACGCCAATGCTGAGCTCAAGAAGCTCGCGGACACCAAAGCCCCGGAAATCTGTGATCAACCCTACGATGCGCTGCTCGGCATGGCCGGCCTGCTCGCGGAGGATTGCAAGGTCTGGTGGAGCAAGAAATTCAAGTTGAAGGGCAAGTCATGAGCCTGCGGGCCATTCACGCCGCTGCCGCGGTCGAGACCAACGACGACTTTCACCTCGCGCGCCTCATTCTGTTGCTCCACGCGAATTCAGGTCGCTCGAACAAGGCCGTCGACGGGATCACCAAGCTGGCGAAGATGGATTTTCTTCTCCGTTATCCTTCCTGCTTGGCGCGCGTCCTCGCCGACCGCCGTCCGAACGACGTGGCGGCCGTGTCTGAAAAAGAGCGCAACACGATCGAGGCCCAGATGGTCCGCTATCGTTACGGCCCGTGGGACGGCCGCTACCGTCGATGGATTGGCCTCTTGGTCGCCCGCGGATTGGCGACCACGTTCCTAGAAGGAAAAACGGTCTTCGTGCAACTGACCGAACCGGGGCTGGCGCTCGCCAATCAGCTCAAGGCCATGCCGGAGTTTCAGCCGCTCGGCGAACGCAGCGTGCTCGTCGCGCGCGCCGTGGGAGATTTTTCTCCGACAAAACTGATGAAATACATCTACGAGCGCTTTCCGGAAATCGTGAACATGAAAATGGGCCAATACATCAAGCTATGAACTTGCGGCTCAACGCGCTCACCGTCTCGTGCAAGAAATCGAAGGAGGTAATCCCCTTCGCCGATTTCTCGTACTTCTACGGTCGCATGGGCGCGGGCAAATCCTCGATCGTGCGGTTGATCGACTACTGCTTCGGTGGCGGTTTGGAAATGACGCCCGCCTTGCAAAACGAGTTGGTGTCAGTCGGCCTGTCGCTCACGATTGAAAACACGCCGGTGACGCTCGAGCGCGCGCCGGACTCCGAGGCAGTGCGGGCGGCTTGGACCAAGGGCAACGACTCGGTCGAGCTCCTGGTGTCCGCTCGCACGGCCTCGGAAAAACCGGTTTACGGCAAGGATGTTTATGTCTTGTCGGACTTGCTGTTTTATCTCGCGAACAAGACGCCGCCGCAGGTGCGGCGCAGCAAGCTTGACGAGGAGTCGCCGCTCCAACGGCTCAGCTTCCGCGATCTGTTTTGGTACTGCTATCTCGACCAAGACACCCTCGACAGCAGCTTCTTCAATCTGGAGCTCCATACCAACCCATTCAAAAAGCTGAAAAGTCTCGACGTGCTTCGGCTGCTGATCGGCTTTCACCAAGCGGAGGTCTCGACCCTGCAGGTTCGACTCCAGGAAATCCGGATGGAAAAGGACCGCGCCGAGGGCGCCCTCGCCGCGATGCGCGATGCTCTCGACGAAACGCAGGTCGGCTCCGCGCTGAAGATCGCCGCCCGCCGGGACGAATTGAATCGTGAGATCGACCAGACGGAGGCCGCGATCAATGCCATCCGCGCTCAGATGGCGTCCATGCGGTCCCATGCGCTGGACGAAGCGCAGGCGCGCGGTCGTAAACTGGCAGAGGCGCTCGCGGTGCTCGATGATGCCCGCCATGACGCCCAAGCTGCGATCCAACGCGACATCGCCCATCGCAATGAGATCGAGTTTCTTTCCCTTCGATTCAAACGAGCATCGACGGCCAGCGCCGTCCTGCGCGGAGTGCAGTTCACCGCCTGCCCTAAGTGCACCCAGGCGCTGCCACCGAGGCCGGAAGATCACTGCACGGTTTGTGGCCAGCCCGACCCGGTTGATACGCCCGCGCCGGGTATCTCCGTCGCGGCCGTCGACGCCGACACGACGGCCCGCATTCGCGAGATCGACGAATTGATCGAACGTCAGCAGGCTGCCGCGCGCGAGCTCGACGAAGATCGAATCGCACGCGCCGAGGAAAAGAGGCGCGTCGACGACGAAATCGCGCGGCTCAGTCGGGACTACGACTCGACCTATCTCTCGAACGCGTTGGAACTCGAACGTCATCGCGCCTCGTTGAGTCAGGAACTCGTGAGCCTCACCCGCTTCGAGCAGATCCTGCGCCGCCTCGATCTGCTCGACAAACAGCTCAAGGCGTTGATCGGCGAAGAAGCGATCGTGCGCGCCAAGCTGAAGGACGCGCAGGTCGCCGCCGAACGAGACACAACCAATCTCAAACGACTGCAAGAGCTCTTCCTCGATTCGCTTCTGCGCGCAAAGATTCCCGGGTTTGATGAATCGGACGTGGTCGAAATGAAAGCGCCGCACTTCCTCCCAGAAATCACCGGCATCACGTCCGGCGACCTCGCCACTACTTCGTTTTCCAATCTCGGGAGCGGCGGCAAGAAAACCTTGTTCAAATGCTGTTTTGCCGTCGCCGTCCACCGACTCGCCGTCGAGATCGGCGCGCTGCTGCCGACGTTGCTGATCATCGATTCACCGATGAAAAACATCAGCGAGCGGGAGAACGTCGAGCAATTCAATGGCTTCTACCGAATGTTGTTCGATCTGGCGCAGGGTGAGTTGAAACAAACGCAGTTTATCATCGTCGACAAGGAACAGCAGGTTCCCCCGCCGGACTTCGCTCGCAGTTATTCCGAGCGTCACATGGCGCCCGACGACGAGAAATATCCGCCTTTGATCAGCTACTACAAAGGCCACTAGTCAGGTTGAATCGGCGCACTGATGAGGCTCGTCCGCCGCACGACGTCCGCCGCACGATGCACGACGCGGCATGGCGGGTCGTCAGCGCGCTACGCCGGCAAGACTTCGTTCCTCCTTTTGGTTAACGGACGTGGCCCGTACGGTCCGCCGCCACTAATTCTGCCCAGAATCTGGCCAAAACTCCGACGGCACCGTTCAAAACCGGACCGAGCACCGGAGCACATAAGAGCACATGAAGGAGAACAACTGAGGACTTGGAGCACATAGGAGCACAAGAGGATCAGGCCGCGACCCACCGCCGAAACTGCGATCCTACGAGGAGAACTCGGAGACACTGCCGGATTTTCTTTTCGCGCCGTTCATGCCAACTCGCCTTTCGAGTTGTAACAAAATGAACGGAGTAATTGCATGGTGAGTGCCTCCATCACGGCGTCGTCCAGCCGCCTCCGTTACAACATACCTACGGTATTTCGCCGAGACCGTGTAGAGTAATGGGCAACAAGTCGCTGCAGCGGGATGACGCCTCCACAACGTCAAACTGCCCACTGCGGCGAATTGCCAGAGGCGAGCCTCCACAACTCGCCTCGCCGAACTTTTGCCTCCATGAATCCCAAGACTCAAAAAATCCGCGAGAGCGTTGAAAAGCTGCGGGGTCAGCTTTGGCCGAACGTCACGCCCGAGATGCTCTGGCACCGCAAACGCAGCGACGGCTACTCCACGATCCCCCGCACGTTGTCACTCGCGATGGTGATGATGGACGCCCTCAGCAAAGGCCGTCCGGTTTCCAGCACGTATCTCGAATTGTGGTGCCGGACTCACGACGAATCCGTTTTGATACTCACCGGGAAGGAGCACGAGTATGCGACCGCCTCCGGCTTTTCCGGCGAGCGCGCCGTGAGCACGTGGTTCGCCCGCTTGGACATTCTGGCGGAACTTGGATTCATCCGGCTGGCCGACGGCCCCCGGGGTCCGCGTTCCTACGCTCTGCTCTTGAATCCATACCACGTGCTCAAAAAACTCGAGCCGAAGATCGAGCGTTTCCTGTGGAATACTTTCCTCGCGCGCGTCGTCGAGATCCGGGCCACGGACATGGACGAACCTGCGGCCGAGCCGCCGCTGCCGGCTATTCCGGTTGCGCCCAAGACGGCCAAATCGCCGAAGACGACGAAAACATCACCGCGCCGGACGCGCCGCTGAGGCATGCAAATCAGCGCCAAGAGCCTGAGCAAACTCGCCGAGATGATCTGTGGCGGCCACGGATCAATGGGCGGCTTTGCTTGGCCGAACTTCGTCTACCGATCCGGACCGCGCCTAGGTGAATTCTTTCGTGACGCAGGTTTGCCGCACCGCCATCCCGGCAGCGCCAGCCGAAAATTCTGGGTTGAAGAGGTGCTGAGCCGCGAAAACCTCACCGCCGGATCCCACCCACACCTGCCGTCCGACTCGCTCGTCGTGATCCTGCAGACACTTTTGGACCCCCGCACGTACGCCGAGGCTAAGCTCGATCGCGATGCCGCCATTCGAGACGTCAATGAGGTACTGAAGTGGGACGGTCTGCGCGTCGTGGCCGATACCGACGCGATCATCCAGATCGAAGCCTCCGGTACGGGCGCCAAGACCGCCGGGAACATTCATCATCTGCGCCGAGCCTGGACCGAGACCGAAACCCGGCAGCGCGAAGCCTTCGCAAGTTTTCTCGATCGCGCGAGCGAAGACCAGATCACTGAACTTTTCCTGCTCCCGCTTTTTCTACACCTGGGTTTCGAGCGTATCTCGGTGGCCGGCCACTCCGACAAGCGGCTGGAGTTCGGCACCGATCTCTGGATGAAGTTCACGCTGCCCACGCAGCACGTCTTATTCTTCGGCTGCCAGATCAAGAAAGGGAAAATTGACGCGACGGCGAAGAGCGAAACCAACGTCGCGGAAATACTGAACCAAATCAACATGATGCTCGATTACCCAATTCTCGACACGCTCTCCAATCGCAAGCAGCTCCTCGATCACGTTTACATTATCGCCGGCGGCGAGATCACCAAGCAGGCGCGCAACTGGCTGGGTGAAAAACTCAACGCGTCGAAGCGGCGGCATATCATCTTCATGGATCGACCGGAGTTGCTCGATCTGGCGGTCAGCCGCCAGATTCCGCTGCCTACAATCCCCACCTCGCTGTCTGACGATCTGGATCGGCCATTCTAGGCGCGCTTGGTTCATTCGCGCTATTCGCGCCCTTCGCTACCTCCCGCCGATCAGGCTAAGACGGTGTCCGCAATCTCTTCGCCGGATCCTCAAAACCGATTGGAACCCGGCGCAGCCCGAACATCTGCTGCTACGACGCCGGTGATCGGCCGCAATTCGCGCCCGACTGCTGTGATGCACGAGGGCGTGAATCGTCCTTTTCGTACAAACGACGAACTACACGCGCGTCAGCGGCGTGGTGCAGCCGCCGAACTGCGACGCTCAATCCAATCCGCCAATGCCGCCTCTTCAAAGATGATCCGGCGGGCGTTGAGGCGGATATGTGGGACACCGGCACTGCGGACGAAGTCCCAAAAGGCAGCTCGGTTGGTGTAGCCAAGCGCTTCCATCACGACCGAGCTTTTGAGGAACTTCCGAGTGAGCAGCGGCCCAGTGCTCCGCATCGTGATGGTCTTCTGCATGACACACAGTCCATTCCCGTCGTTGCGATCCGCAATGGCTCGTGTCTGCCGTGTTCAGGCGAGATGAGCTACCGTCTTCCCGGTAGTTGCTGCGGAAGCTAGGCGGCGGGGAGTGGAATCCCCGCCCTACCGGGGCGCTAAAGCGAACCATGCCTCACCCTCTTCTTTGGTGAACAACTCGCGGTAGTGCTGGAATATTACGCGAGGACTGTTGCCGGCTTCCAGAGCGGTTACGGCGACGTTGCCCGTCTGGGCGACGCGGTGGCTGATGAACGAGTGGCGGAAGCAGTTTTCCGGGAGTTCGAAGCCGGCGGTGCGGCCGATGTCGCGGATCCGGTCGATCGCGAGGTTGCTGCAGACGGGGCCCTCACGCGTGGTGCAGAGCGTGAGCCAATGGACGGCGGCGTCACTCAGCGGCACCAGGCGGCGCGCGGGTGTATTACGTTTGGCCGCACTGACGCGGACGAACTTTCGCTCCAGGTTCACGTCCTCCCACTGCTGAAGGTGAACTTCGGCGCGGCGGAGGCCGCAGAAGCCGGCGATCACCAAGGCGCCGAGGTATTCTTGGTGGTGCTCGCGGATGTGCTCCAGCAGCGCGTGGAAGGTTTTGGCGTCGATCACACCGATCGTCACCACGTCTTCTTGCGCCGCTTCCGTTTGTTCGGCCTCCGTCATCACGTCGCGCGGCAGGTAACCTTGTTTGCGCGCCCAGCGCCAGAGGGCGACGACCCGCTTGCGCGCGGTGTTGCGGCTCACCGGGTGTGGGTAGCGCTGCTCCATCCACGCCGTCAGTTCCCGCGAGGAGATGGTGTGCAGCGAACGGTCGCCGAGTGCCAGGATGAGACTCGGCAGGATCTTTTGGTAAGAGTTGGTGACATCGACACCCGCCTTCACCTTCGCATCCATGAAGCGCGTGACGGCATCGCGCACCGGGATGATCTCGATGCTCGTGCCCTGCCGCGCAGCCCAGGCCTCGGCGGCCGGAATCAGTTGGCCACCGCAGATCTCCCGCGCCCTGGACCACTCTTCCAGCGCGGCCATCAGTGGCGTGGTGCCTGCCAACGCCCTCGCCGCCGCCAACTCGTCGCGGTCAGCGCGGCTCATGTCCGCCCCTTCCACCCGTCCGCTAGCAAGTTGAGCGGCTTTAATGCGTGCCTCTTCGAGCGCTTCCGCCTCATCGGCGAACTGGCTCGTCTTCCGTCCCTGCGGCGTGCTCCAGGCGACGGTGTAAACCCAGCCCGTTGCGGTCGTTTTATGGCGGATCCGGTAGACCTTCACCGTCACACTGCCCGCTTTTACCTCTCGCGGATAGTCGCCTCGTTTTCTCACCCGTTCTCACACAAACATGTCCCAATAACTGGTGACAAGTGCGATTTTCCCTCGAGGTAGACTGGGTAAAATGGTGCTCAGGAAGGGACTCGAACCCTTACGCCTTTCGGCACACGCCCCTCAAACGTGTGTGTCTACCAATTCCACCACCTGAGCGTTCCAAACGAGGGAAGGCGGACTAAGGAAGATCGCGCTGCCGTTGTAAAGCCTCGAAAATGGGCGGTCCGAAATTGGGCTTGGAGCCGTCGGATTGGGGCGCAATCGTGCCCTTTCGGTCGCCCATGTCCCTCGACGATATTCAGCGCGCGCTTCTCGCCTCGTACGAGAACAACGGAGGCATCAACCACTTCGATGGCATCAACCTGCCCTCGGACGAATCGGTGAACCGCCTCGCCGTCGACTTCATGCACCTGCTCTTCCCGGGCTTCTTCGAACAGAAGCCGCTCGTGAAGGCAGACGTCGCTGAAGTCACCGTGGCGCGACTGCGCTCGGTCAATTCCCGGCTCGAAACTGAAATTGAGAAGTGCCTGCGATTTGCGCGCCGGGCCGACGCTGCGAACGACGCCCGGCACCTCAGCCATGAATTGTTGCGCCGGTTGCCCGAGTTGCGCGATCTGATCCAGACGGACGTCCAGGCCGCCTATACCGGCGACCCGGCCGCGCGCAGCACCGAGGAGATCATCCTCGCCTACCCGTGCGTGCTCGTCATCTCGCTGCAGCGCATCGCCCACATCCTCTACGGGCTCGGTGTGCCCCTGCTGCCGCGCATGCTGACGGAGTACGCCCACGAGCGCACCGGCACCGACATCCATCCCGGCGCGCAGATCGGGTCCCATTTTTTCATCGATCACTGCACGGGCGTCGTGATCGGCGAATCCGCGCGGCTGGGCAGCCACGTGAAAATCTACCAGGGCGTCACCCTCGGCGCGAAGTCGTTCGAGGTCGACAACGAGGGGCACCCGATCAAGGGCGTAAAACGCCACCCCGACATCGGCGATCACGTCACGATCTACGCCC
Organism: Verrucomicrobiota bacterium; assembly: GCA_023386835.1. Taxonomy (GTDB): domain Bacteria; phylum Verrucomicrobiota; class Verrucomicrobiia; order Opitutales; family Opitutaceae; genus Actomonas. The sequence goes on along the minus strand of JAEWIY010000111.1, from coordinate 120 downwards.
ACGCCACCATCCTCGGCGGAAACACGGTCATCGGCGCCAACTCGATCATCGGCGCCAACGTCTGGCTGCTGGAATCGATTCCGGCCAACAGCATCGCCTACTACAAGGGCGAGAACCTCG
>JAEWIY010000065.1 GCA_023386835.1 Verrucomicrobiota bacterium | reverse complement strand
CACGAGATACAGCCAAGTGAGCACTGCCGCCAGAAGGATGCGATAAATCGCAAAAACGCCGAGACCGTATCGCGAGAGGTAGGCGACCAGGAAACGCACGGCCACCGCGGCGGAAAGAGCTGCCACCAGCGTGCCGACGATCATCTCGGTCCAGCCAAACACCGCCAGCAGGGCGGGACCGGTTTTGAGGGCCTTATAGAACGCCGCGCCGCCAAGCACCGGCAGTCCGACGAGGAAGCTGAACTCCGCCGCGCGCGCGGGGGTGAGACCGGCAAAGTAGCCGCCAACCATGGTCACCATCGACCGGCTCATACCCGGCCACAAGGCGAGGCATTGCACAAAACCGATCGTCACCGCCTCGCGCGCGGTCAGGTCGGCCGGCGTTTTCTGCGACGGCATGCCGGAGGATCGGCCGCGGCGCCACCGTTCCGCACCCCACATCAAAACCGCGCCACTGACCAAGGCAGCCACGACGGTTCCGATGGAGAACAGATTCTCCTCGATCCAGTCGTCGAACAGCAGGCCAACGATCGCGACCGGCACGAACGCGCAGATCAGGTTGCGCAACAAGCGTAGTCCCGCCGCGTCGCGACCCATCAGTCCGCGCAACATTCCCATGAGCTGCGCCCAGAAGACCAGAACGACGGCGGCAATCGCCCCAATCTGGATCACCACCACGTAGGTGTCGGCGGCGACTTTGAGCGTGAGCGGTTCACCGAGCGGATTCTCGGCGGAAGGGGGCCGGAGCCAGCGCAGCTCCCCGTTTTCATTCCGCAACGGGGTGTCGTCATGTAATCCCAAGGCCCGGCTCGCGATGATGAGGTGGCCGGTGGACGAGATCGGCAGGAACTCCGTGATGCCCTCCACCACGCCGAGGACGAGGGCATCCTTGATCGAAAGCCCGCTGCCTTGGATGCTCGGAGCAACGATAACCGGCGTGCCGGAAGATTCGGTCAGCACCGGCGTGGTCGTCTCGACTGGGATGCTTGGTTCCTGCCCGAAGGCTATCGGCGCGCCGACATGAAGCAGGGCGGAGAACAAGAGGCCGAAAAGCGCGCGCATCACGGGTCGTCCGTTCCAGAAGCAGCGACAGGTGTCGAGTTTTTGGCTTTGCCCTTGGGTATTTTCCGGTTCGATCTGCGTTCGCATGGTTCAGCTTGAAGCTCTCAGCTCACGTCTGCGCGAGGGAGTCGAACTCGCGCCGCCCGAAGTCGCGTTGGCGGCGACAGCATTGACGTCACCGGAAATCAGTGACGAGGCGAAGGCGGAGTTCTTAAGCGCGTTATCGGACAAAGGTGAGAGCGCCGCAGAGATCGCCGCTTTTGCACGGGAGTTCCGTCAACGAGCGGTGGATCCCGGCGTGGAGCTGTGGGCACGCGAGGCCATCGACATCGTCGGCACGGGCGGGGACCACGCGGGCGGATTTAATATTTCGAGCCTGGTCGTGCTGACGCTGGCGAGCGCGGGCGTGAAGGTGATGAAGCACGGCAACCGCGGCGTCACCTCGAAGTGCGGCAGCGCGGATTTGCTGGCGGCACTCGGCGTGCGTCTCGATGCGCCGGCCGAGCAGCAGCGGCGCGCACTGGAGGAGCTCGGCTACTGTTTCTTTTTCGCCCCGGCGTATCATCCGGCGTTCCGCTACATCGCACCCGTACGCAAGAGCCTCGCCGCCCAAGGTCGTCGCACCGTCTTCAACATTCTCGGCCCGTTGATCAATCCCGGGCGCCCGGCGCACATGATCCTCGGCGTCTTCGCGGCGGAATGGGTGCAACGTCTCGCCGATGTCCTGCATTTGCTCGGCACGCCCGCGGCGGTGGTGGCGCACGGTGAACTCTCGCCCGAGCGCGGTATCGACGAGATCACGACAGCATCGCCCAATCGCGTGCGTGGCGTCGGGCGGCTGCGCGAGATCGACGCGGTCTGGCGCGCGAGGGATTTTGGCCTGAACGAGTCGCCCTTCGACGACCTTCGGGGCGGCGAACTGCCGTTCAATCTGGAGTTGGTGGAGTCCGTTTTGGCGGGCCGTGGCCCGAGTGGATTGGTGGATACGATCGTGTTCAATGTGGCGCTCGGCCTTTGGATGGTCGGGCGAGCCACGTCGATCGCCGATGGGGTCGCGCCCGCGCGGGAACTGCTGCTCGGCGGTGCCGTCCGCGAGAAGATCGCCGCCACCCGGGAGTTTTTCGCGCAGGCATGAAACGCCGTTATTTCGGCACCGACGGAGTTCGTGGTCCGTACGGTGGCCCGGTCATCAATGAGGAATTCGCCCGCCGTCTCGGACAGGCAGCCGGGCTCTGGGCGGGCGGTGAGGGAGACGCCCTGATCGGCTGGGACACCCGGGCATCGGGTCCGTCGCTCGCGTTGTCCGTGGCTCACGGCCTGCGCGCCGCCGGGTTGCGTCCGGTGATGCTCGGAGTGGTGCCAACCCCGGCGGTGGCGCGAGCCGCCAAGACGTCCGGAGCCACGCTCGGCGTGGTCGTCACGGCGTCGCACAATCCGGCGGGGGACAATGGCATCAAGTTTTTCGGCCAAGGCGGCGTGAAGCTGACCGACGACGCCGAAGCTGCAATCGAGGGGCATTTGCCTGAGAACACGCCTGCATCGACCGGTGAAACGTTCGCCCGGGCCGAAGCCGCCTCCGAGTACATCGACGCCATGTCGGCCGTGCTGCCTCCGGGCGCCTTGCAGGGCTGGCGCATCGTGCTCGACACCGCCAACGGTGCGACCTGTGGCACCAGTCCGGCGGTGTTGCGCCGTCTCGGTGCGGAGGTGATCGCACTCGGCAATGAACCTGACGGAAACAACATCAACGCCGGCGTCGGCAGCGAACATCCCCAGCGACTCGCCGAGAAGGTGATCGCGACCGGGGCGTGTCTCGGACTCGCACATGATGGAGACGGCGACCGTTGTGTGCTCTGCGACGAGCAAGGGCAGGTCCTCGATGGCGACGAGATCCTCACCATCCTCGGCCTGGAGGCGCTGCGGCAAGGCCGGCTCGGTGCGAAAGAACTCGTGGTGACCGTTCAGAGTAACCTCGGCGTGGATGCGGCGATCGCGTTTGCCGGCGGCACCACGTATCGGACTTCAGTCGGTGATCGTTACGTCCTCGAGCGCATGCGGGCAGTCGGTGCGACGCTCGGCGGCGAATCGAGCGGACATATCGTCTGCGCGGATGTCTCGCCCACCGGCGATGGCCTCGTCGCCGGTCTGCGGGTCCTCGGCGTCATGCGCGACCGTGGCCAGCCCTTGAGCCAGCTCCGGCGTGGTCTGGAGAAGTTCCCGCAGCTGACCCGTGCGCTGACGGTGGCGGAGAAACGCGATCTCGCGTCCTGCACGGGCCTGAAAGCGGAAATCGCGGCGATCGAAGGCGAACTCGGACGGCGAGGCCGCGTGCTCGTGCGGTACTCGGGCACCGAGCCCAAGCTGCGGCTGCTGGTTGAAGGGCCGACTGCGGGCGAAGTGAGCCGGGCGCTCGAGCGCTTGGATGCAGCGGCGCGCCGCGACTTGAACGTCCTTTGATCATTCCCTTCAGCCGGTTCACGGCCGGCTGATGTGTCAGCGCGTTGCGCCGGCCGGTCCACGGTTGACGCCCGGACGCAGGGCGGCAGCCTGCTGAGTCATGCCCGATGTGACGCTCGCGTCCCTGGACGCGCACTCGCGGCTTCTGTTGGACAAGGCGCAGCTTGCCCTCGCGCGTGGTCAGATCGACTACGCCGTGGAGGTTTGTGGAACGGTCCTCCGCGCGCATCCTGACGCGGTGGATGTGTGGAAACTCTGGATACGCTCGGTGCGTGCCTGTCCGTCCGGGCGTTCGCCGATCGGGCTGCGCTGGGTGAATTGGTTGCGGCGCCGCTGGCTGGCGCTGCAGTCAGGGCGATCCCCGGAAGCAACGGTCACCCGCTGGCGATTGATCGTGCAACGCGAGCCCGCATGCGCTGACGCGTGGCGCGGATTGGCGGGCGCACTCGAAGAGACCGGAATAGCCGAGCCCGCAATCCTCATGTGGGAACAAGTCTGCGTCTTGGCGCCGGGCGAGGGCCGGAGTTGGCTCGCGCTCGCGCAGGCGCAGCTCGATGCCCGTCGCTGGGCGAACGCCATCACGGCGGCGGAGCGGGCGTTGTCGTTGTGTCCACGGGAGCGAAGGGCGGACGAAGTGCTGCGAAAGGCGTCGGTTGCCGAGACGATGGAGCGCGGGCACTGGGAACGAGAGGGGAGTTTTCACGAGAAACTTCGACCCAACCCGTCGCCGCCGTCGTCGTCCCTTGCGCCCGGTGCGGTTGAGGAAGGCACCCGATCAGCTCCGCGACCGCCGCTTCGTGCGCCGCGGACGGCGGAAGGCCCCGGCCGCGGGGAGGAGCAACTGCATGATGCGGACGCACTCCTGGAGCTTGGCCGCGTGAGGCTGGCGCAAGGCGAGGCGGGTCAAGCCGTGGTGCTGTTCCAGCGGGCGCGGCGAACACCGCGGTGCTGGACGGCCGCTTCCATTGGCCTCGGCGAGGCGCTGTTTCACCAGGGTCTCTTTGACCTGGCGATCTGCCAACTGCGCGAGACCCGGGAGGCCCTCCGACCAGAAGAGCGCGCGTGGGTCGAGACGACATACCTGTTGGGTCTCAGCCTCGCCGCCATGGGAGAGTTGGAGAAGGCGCAGGTCGAGTTCCGCGACGTGTACCGTATCGACGCGGGTTTGAGACTGCCTCGTTTTCGTGGACACTGGGTTAAGGGTTTGGAGAAAGAACCCGATGCCTGAGATGA
>JAEWIY010000003.1 GCA_023386835.1 Verrucomicrobiota bacterium | reverse complement strand
ACATGGGACCACTCGGAGGTCGAGGCAGACACCAGCGGGAAGCGGGTAAAGCTAAGGCGAGGCCGGCGGAAGCACGCTGATGGCCATGGGCGCCCTGCCATCGTTTTCATCGACGTAGCGCGCGACGAGCCGGTACGTGCCGGCGGTGCCGGTGAAACGCAGGCGAGCGCTGCCGCGCCCATCCGCTTTGATGATCTCGCCGCCGGAGGCTTCGTCCTGCCGCTCGATCGAATACCCTTCGAGCCGCATGTATTCGGCCTCAAAGCGCTGCGGTGCGCCGGCCGCTCCACCAACGGGCGTCAACTCGATGTAGTCCCAGCGGGCGTGCTCGCCCTGATGTCGTCGTCCGGTCAATACAATCGTCGCACCGGGCAGCAGCGCCACGTTGTCGACCACACGCTCGGTGAAGTTGCCGGCACGCGGGGCGTCGCCGCCCAGGGTCGCGTCCGCCGTCCATTCGGCCAGGACGGTGCCATCGGCGGCGAGCGGCTCGGCGCCGCCCTTGGCCGACGGAGGCGGAGGCTCCGGGCGCTGCAGCAACTCGAGCACGCGCTCGGTGGGATACGAGAACGCGAGCGTCACCGCCGACTGGTTACGCTCGACCTTGAGGGAGTTGACGAACTCCGACACCCGCGCGTCGCTCGTCTCGGCCAGCGACAGCATGGCGGTCATGCCTTCAACGATCTTCGCGAGCTTGACCGCGATGTCCGACGAGTTCGCCACGAGCTGCACACGGGCGATCGCCTTTTCACCGTCCTCACCGACCGCGAAGGAACCGGACTCAGCCATCTGCAGGATCCGCGCCTGCGGTCCACCCCCCTGCGTCAGCGCCTGGGCAGACGGCACGGCCGAGGCTCCCATCAGGTAGTAGCGGCCGCCTTTGGGCAGAAGCGCGAGCAGCGGGCTGGACGTACCCGCGAGTGACGGCGCCCGGCCCCGGAAGACTTCCAGCGCCTTCATCAGTTGCGGCTGCGACTTGCTGACGAGGACGATCGGCTCTTCCGGAAACCCGATGAAGACCTCACCCGACATCGAATAGGCTTCGAACGGCAGGTCGGAGACTTCCGTGACGTTCTCCGGATCGCCCAGTGTCATCTGGGCCATCATGCCCTCCGCGATTTTGCGCAAGTCCGCGGTGCCCTGCAGCACCAAGGCACCATCGATCGCTTCGGGTTTGCCGGAAAGGTCGCTACCGAAAGCCGTGATCAGACCGACGGTCTCGAGGATCTTCGGCACGTTGGGCCGCAACGGATCGGTTTCCGGGGTCAGGGCGACCTGCGAAACCTGAGCCATCAACTTTTCACCCAGAACCGTGGAACGCAGGGCGGCGACATCCGCGTGCAGCACCCATTTGGCATCCGCCGGCACGAGGGCGGGATTGAGTTCAGCTTGCAGCCCGACCGCCGGAAGCAGGGCCAACAGGGGCATGAGAAGGAGAGGGAACCGTGGCATGAGGAGAAGTGTTGCCTGGGTATTCACCGGTCGCCGCGCGAAGGTTACAGGTCGCGTGATTTCACGACGCGGGCCGATGGCTTACGTGTCCTTCGGTTGATCACCTGTCCATTCCCGCAGTGCGTACACCGCGGCTGAGATGGCCATCAGCCCAACGGCAATCACGAGGAGGAGTGCCACACTCGCCAGACTCTCTCCCGTCGCCGGTTTGTCGTAGCCGACCAGCACCTGGTTAAACAGCAGCCGCACATGGTGCAGGATCGAGAGCCGGTTGAGTTGGATGGGGATCTGGCCCAGCCCGACTTCAACGACGGCGCCATACACAACGCCCAGCACCAGGTAGCGCGAGGTCAACGCGGCGCAGACAAAACCCAGCGCAACAAAAGCCGCCGTCGCGAGGAGTTGCGCCGCCGCCAGCAGGGGCAGCACTTCAGCTAGCCGGGGAACGGAGCGAAAAGCGCCGACTCCCGCCAGCACCGCGAGGGCGGCGAGGCCAAACCCGGTCGCGCACACCAACTGCGCACCGTAACGAAACAACACATAGTAGGGACGCGGCACCGGTCGCGTCAGAATGTAGTCCACCGTGCCGGGTTTGAAGTCGTCGCGCATCGAGCCGGCGCCGAGCAGGAAACTCGAAATCGGCACGAGTACACCGAGGTAAAACTCCCCGATCCAATCCAGGTACACCGTGCCGGCGGAATCATCCGCGGCGACAAAAGCCAGCAGTCCCAGCGCCGCCAGCAGAACACCACCGAGCCACGCGCGGCCCGGTGCGATCCAGCTGCGCCACGTCAGGTGCCAGATGCCACCGCCGGCATGAAGCAGATGGGGCGTCACGCCCTTCGGTGGCGCGGGCGGCGGTGGCAGAGGAGGCGGAACCAGCGTCGTCATGCGGCAAAACCAGGCTCGATCGCCCGCTCCAATGAAGAACTGGTGGCGCAGACCTCGTAGATGGGCACGCCGCTCTCCAGCAGCAGCGCCTGGAAACGCCCGTAGAACGCCTCCGGTTCGCGCCATCGCGCGTGCAGCGTCGCTCCGTCGTCCGCGATGTCGCAGCCGCGCAACAACTGCCGGTCAAAGAGGAAGCGGGCCAGGCGCTCGGGATCCGCGCAGCGAATGGTGGTCGACTCCGGCCAGGCGCGCACCGGACCGCGCGTCGCATCAGTGGGGTGGAGCCCGCTGTTGATGTTGGCCGTTGCATTGCCCGCGCGCGGCAGCCGCCCCCAGCGCAACAGGATAAACTCCCGGCAAAGCGCCTCGAGATCGTGCAGGATGTGACTGGAAATCACGATGCTCGTGCCGAGGGCCGCGAGTTCACGCAACACGTTGCCAAACTCCTCACGACCCATCGGGTCGAGGCCGTTCATCGGCTCGTCGAGAATGACCAGGCGCGGCTCGTGCAAGAGGCACTGCGCCAGCTTCACGCGCTGTTTCATGCCCTTGGAGAGCGTGGTCACGCGCTTCCGCCAGTGTTCAGGGGCGAGTCGGACCTGCCGCAACGCCGCTTCGGTGCGCTGTCGCGCCTCCTGCCGCGCCAGTCCCGAAATCCGGCCCAGCCCCGTCAGCCATTCGACCGCTCCCAACCCCGCCGGCACCGCCTCGCTCTCCGGGCAGTACGCCAGCTGGGCCCGCACCGTCGGATTGTTCCACGGCAGCGCGCCGAAGACGCGGATTTCACCCGAGCTCGGCCGGATCTGGCCAGTCAGCAGACGGAACAGCGTCGTCTTGCCGGCGCCGTTCGGGCCCACCACTCCCGTAATCCCTCGGTGGATACGAAAGCTGACGTTGTTCAGCCCAAGGATCAGCCCGTAGAAGCGGCTCAGGTTTTCAGCTTCAACAATCGGTGGCATGGCGGGGCGTGGACGTTCGGGCGAGGCGGTGGAGGGCGTCACTCCGGTTTCAGCCGGCGGAAAAAGACGAGCAGCGAGGCGGTCACCAGGACCCCGAGCCCCAGCACGGCCGCCGGCAGCTCCTTGGGCCGGGCCCGCGCGCCGGCCTCCTGCAGCGAATCGGCGAACTGACGGTTGAGGAACGGCAGCGATTGGCCGGCCTCGATCAAGGCGTTGTCGAGCTCGAAAACGGCGTCGCGCACCACCTCCAGGTCATGGCTGAAGCTGGCGTGGCGTATCCACGTGGGCATCACGGGCATGTTGGACAGCATGCTGAACACGATCCACAGCCCGATCCACAGCAGCGTGGCCGACCGCGCCGTCCGCGTGACGGACGAGACCCCAAAGGCGATTGCCGCCAGCACGAGGAGGGCGATACCGTTGAACGCGAGGGCGCGCCCCAGCGGCGCGAGTGAATGCACAATGAAGATCCGGTCCGGCGCCAGCAGCACGCTCAGGAACCACGCGAACAGCAGCGGCCCCGTCCACAACAGGAGCAGCAAACCGACGATGATGCCGAATTTGCCGAGCAGGTAATCCCCGGACGTGAGCGGACGCGCGAGGTAGATGGTCAGCGCATGGCTCGCCCGATCGCGTGTGACCAGCCGCGGTACGAGCGCGGTCAGGCAGACGAGGCTGAGCAGCAGCCCGATGAACGAATGCGCCCAGAACAGGAAGGTGAAGAGCCCCTGCACCACGATTTCCGGGTACAGCAGGACAAAGGCACAGAACGCCGAGACCACGGCGGACGGACGCGCGCCGAGGTTGGCGGCGAACGTCTCCAGCCAGCCGCCTTCGGTAATGGATTGTCCGAAGACAAAACCCGCAGCCGCGAGCACCACGCCGGCAAACCACGCGAGGAACAGGCTGATCCGAAAAAACCGCGTGCGGAACAGCTGCCGCAGCCCGGTCGAGGTGATGACCCAGCGTCGGTAAGCGACACCGCGCGGACGTTCCGCCCAGCGTGTCAGATCAAGCGTGGCGGTGGTCATGGCCGGCAGCAGCGAGGGCCTGCAGGAAAAGCCCGTGCAGTGCATCGGGGCTCGAGAAGATCTCGGCAGGCGGAAGTTGATGGTGATGCATCAGCGCGAGGAGCGGGTTGATCGACTCCTCGGTCGTGGCGAGCCGCAGCCGGCCATTGGAAAGCCGCTCCGGAGCCAGGCCGGCGGCAGACAAAACCGTGACGAAACGCTCCGTTTCCGACGACGGCGCGAGTTCGACCTGCTTTTTTCGCCGCGCCTTCAACGCCGCCATCGTGTCGTGCTCGACCACGGTGCCCCCCGAGAGGATCAGCACCCGATCGCAGATCCGCTCGATGTCGTGCAGCAGGTGTGAGGAGATGATGACGCTCGTGCCCCACTCCTTCCAGAGCGAGCCGATCAGGCGCAGGATGTGCTCGCGACCGGCCGGATCGAGGCCGTTGGTCGGTTCGTCGAGAATCACGAGCTGCGGGTCGTGCACGAGTGCCTGCGCGAGCTTGGCGCGTTGGCGCATGCCGGTGCTGTACGTATCGATCGAGCGATACCGCTCCTGGCCCATGCCCACCAGATCGAGAATCTCGTGCGCCCGCTGCCGCGCCTGCCGGAACGACATGCCGGCGAGTTGCCCGCAGTACGTCACGTATTCGCAGCCCGCCATGCCCGGAATGTGGCAATCCTGCTCCGGGCTGTAGCCGACCTTCTCCCGCGATGAACGATCGCGCGCCGTGATCTCGCGGCCGAGCAGGCGCGCCTGGCCGGAGGTGGGCGACTCCAGGTTGAGCAGACACTTGATCAAGGTCGTCTTGCCCGCGCCATTGGGCCCGAGCAGCCCGATCGTGCCCGGCGGCACGCGCACCGAGACGCCCGCCAGCGCGCGCTGGCGCCCGTAGGTCTTTACGAGGTTCTCGGTTTCGAAGATGACGTCACTCATCGGCGGGACGGTGCGGCCAGGGGTCACGAATCGACGGAGGCTGCCGCACCGTGCGACGAAGCGCACGCCCGGAATAGCAATTCATGCC
>JAEWIY010000217.1 GCA_023386835.1 Verrucomicrobiota bacterium | reverse complement strand
CTCGTCTCCGATCGTGAGCCCTCGGTCGAGGCGGCCCCGGGCCCCCCCGCGGCCCCCCCCCCCCCGCAAGCGCAACCTCCCAAGCGCGTATCAGCGGCGGCGAGCGAAGATCACCGTCAAAGGCTTTGTCGTTCCGCCGCACTCCAAGCTTCGAATACAAGAGTCGGGCGGAAGCATCGCGGACCGGTTACCGTCCGTGACTCTAGAGCCGCTCTTCGACAAGGTGATGCCGATCCTGATCGGCACTTCGCGCCCGGATGCGCAAGCGCAAGATGCTGCAGGAGGTGCGCTACGATGTGGACAAGATCGGTCGTCCGACGAAGGACTGGACGATGTGCCGGTGGCGCTGGCGCAGGTCTGGGTCGATACCATTTTAGCAGGCCGCTGAAGAACTAGCTATTGCTCGCTGCAGAGCGAGTAATCGAAGGTTTTTCGGCATCAGATGAGCACGACAGGCGGTTTTATCGCGCGCTTTCGGCGCGTCCCGCATCCTGAAGGGCCTGGTGGCGGTGTGCGGGCACCGTGGCCCCGGCGAGCGTCATGCCCACGCCATGACAGGTGGTCCGGTGACGAGAAGTTTCGCCATCCTGACCAGATTTCACGCTGCCACCACGTATTGGCCTTGGGCGTGGGTGCGCTCCATGCCGCGGTAGCACGTCTTTCGGAAACATCCGTTGGTTTTGGTCCAGCCGAAGATCTCCTCAATGCGTTTGCGGACACGCTGGCTGGCCTGATGCCCGGCGTGCAGACCACGCGCAAAGTCTTCTGCCCGCCTTGCGCGCCGAGTGTGGCACAATGCCTGCCTCCCGCGGCCTTTGGACGGAGTACTCGGTGTGATAACCGCGGTCGCTCCCGATGGTCTTCGGGTTAAAGCCGCGCTGCTGCAGTTCCTTCACCTGGGCCACGGCCACCTTCGCTTCCGGTGCCCCCACCGCCGGCTTCACATCGAAGAGCACACACAGCTCGTGGCGGTTCTCCATGGCGGCATGGCGCCGAAGCTCAGCCGCGCCTCGCGGCCGGCGCCCTTGCGCACCAGCTTGGCCTCCGGGTCGGTAAACGACTGGTGCGTGTCGTTGCTGCGCTTCTGGCCCTTGAAGTCCTGCCAGGTATTATCACTGCCCGGCGCGTGGTCGTCGTCCTTGCGCCGGAAGCTCTTCATCGAGGCCCACGCCTCGATCAGGGTACCATTGACACTGAAGTGGTCATTGGAGACCCAACAATGTTTGCGGGCCAGTTCCATCACCTCCGAGAAGAGCAGATCGGCGGCCTGGGTGCCGCAGCAACCGCGACTGATTCTTGCTGTAGGTGGACGCGTCGAACGCTCCCCGATCCGCCGGCAGATCCACGAACCACCGGAACATCAAATCAGTCTGCATCCGCGCGGTCAGCTGGCGATCCGAGCGCACAGTGAACAAGGCCTGCAGCACCTTGCCCTTCAGCAGCGTCTTCGGCGGGATCGACCGGCGCCGCTCCTGATCGGCCGGGATGACCTGCTCCACATCGAACTGACGAAACTCCGCTGAGACTGACGGCGGCCACCCATGGTATCCTTAACGGGGATACCTTTCGGCGAGTTTCAACGGTTTTTCTGCAGCCTGCTAATCGTTGGGTCGGTAGCCAAGGAGCGAATCGCGAAGCGCTAGCAATTGCTCGTTGGAGAGGTAGCGAGCAGCTTCGTGAAGGATCACGTCCGCATTTGCTTGCAAGTTGTACTCGCCATGATCGTCGAATGAGTGGGACTTAATGGCCGCGCGCAGTCTGTCTTTCTGCTCTGTCGTCAGCGTAGTATCAGCACGTCGAACAGCTTGATCGACCTTTTGAACGATCGACTGCGCTGGCAGTTCTTGCTGATACTTTCGCAGAGTCTCAACAAAGTTTAATCCGAAGTCTTGGGCCAAACTCGTCTCTAGCGCTTGCCTTGCCTCCTGGGCCACCGCTTGCGCGACCATTTTGATCGTTGCGGGATCGCGATCCGGTGCCTGCTCGACGGCGCGTTTGAAAAGCTCCCGGCGAGAAACGAGACTTACCATCTGGAGTTCAAAGAATCGTTCTATTTCAGGACCCGTGAGCCCTATGTTCTTCAAGAACGGTTCGTACGTGTCTCGGAGGCTGGTGGCGTTGTGGGCATCTGCTGCAAGCCTTGCGTCAGTTTGCCCCGAGGGCTTCCAAGTCATGAAGCCGCCTCCAGCCGATTGGCGCTGATGCTCAGCTGCACCGCTCTCGGAAAGAGGCTTATCTGACTTGATCGACCCGAAGTTTCCGAGCGTCGAGGGCTCAGGTAACGGCCGTGTCAATTGCGTCGGCATTCTCTCTGAAGCTTTGGCCGCGTCTCTTGCAATGGCTAGTTCTTGGCGGAGCTCAGAGTTAGTGCGGCGGGCTTGGATCCACAACGCACAACTCGTGACGGCAATAGCCGCTGTCAGTCCGACCAAGGCTTTGGGAGTACTCATAAGGGTCACGGCGGTCAGGGCGGTTGATGTAGCAGCGGCCCCGGCCAATGAAGCCTGCACGACGATCTGAGTCATCGCAGCTGGGGTAGGCACTGTGGCAAGTGACGGTAACGCAGCCGCAAGTGCTGCCGCAGAGGAGGTACACCCGTGAACACTTAACCGCGCTCGCAGCTTCTTCAATGCTCTGTCCACCCGCATCCGGGCGGCATTTTCGGAAACACCGAGATCCAGACCGATCGCTGCGTATGATTGACCTGCAAAGAAACGCGAAAAGACCGCGGCTCGATCCGGCCCGGGAAGTTCATTCAAAGCGTCATCTAGCACTTGTTCCAACCCTTCAAGATGAGGGTGAGTTCCGGGGGTAACGGTTCCAAGGCGATAGGCCTCGCTTTCGCGTGCGAGCCGATGTGATTGTGAACGCATCAGGTTATTTGTTTCGTAGCAGGCGCTCCGGTGCAGCCAGCCTAGTAGGTTTGGGGAATCCGCCACCTTTCTCGCTTTACGGGCCATGGCTATGAACACCGCCTGGGTTGCATCTTGGGCCGAGTGCGGATCTCGCAGACGGCGACAGCAAACCGCGTAGACAAAACCGATGTGACGGTGGACGATCTCGGCAAACGAAGCTGAGTCGCTCTTGCTTGCGAAAGTTCGGAGAAGTTCGCGGTCAGTTGTCGTCATGCCTCATTGGTAAAACAGCAGCAGACGCCGAAACCGCACACAAATTGTGTCTATCGACATCAGGGCGCAGCTCGTCAGCGGGAGCCACGCGGGGAAATGCTTGGGCTTACAGGTACGTGTGGCCGAGTGGCCTCGGGAGCCGAGGTTGACAGTCGATTTTACTCAGCGAACCTTAGGAATCGCCACTGGATCAAGCTCCTCCACCGTTTCAAGCGCTTGCAAATCGGGCGCCATCGCCGAGGTATCCGCCGAGTCGTCCGACAGTTTGGAAACCTGCAGATCATAGGAAAGCTCCCGGCGGTGTCATCGCCGATTCGTGCGCACCGTTTCGGCGGTGGTAAATCGGGTATTGGAATACAGCCACGCTGATAGCTGACGAACTTCCAAAACTGCGGCGCCCTTGGAAACGACGGTGATGAATAGGGCTTGGGTCACCTCCTCGGACACGGCCTTATTGCCACACCGTTGCGAAGATCTGGGCCGTATACGAGGTCGATGTGGCGCTGCGCAACCTCAGCAAAAAGCGAGTCTGCACCCATGAAATAACTGTGCGGGTAGCTCGCTGTCAGTGGTCATGCTCCTCTTGGTCGGTGGCCGCAAGCGGCTCAACCCGACACGAATTCACCGTCTAAGCGACGCTTCCAATGTCCGCAGGAACCTTTGCCCAGCGGAGGGACTAAAAGGACCGGCGGCTGATACCGAAATATCCCTACTGGTGCTGGCTAGACAGGCCTACTTGCTGCCCTGAAGATAGTTCCATGTTCGGCTATTTTCGCAGAGCTGCTTTCGCAGCCTCGCTTGGGAGGCTCTGTCGGGGATTGGAAACGCTGATCCTCATGGTGAAGCGGGGAGCGCGTCCGGATGCGGTGGAGGCCAGGATCGAGACGCTGCTAATTGAGGCGGGAGAGGCGATATCAACGAGCCAAAAGACCTCGCGACCACTCGATGCACGAGGTGTCATCAGTCTCTGCGAAACGTTGATGTGCCAGAAACAGATTCGTCTAGGCACAGCCACTGACGCGGTGCTGACTTTTTATCATCGCCTCCTCACCGGCCCGCACGGACAAATGGTAAGCTTTGATCTGCGCGCTTTGGTGGATCAGGAACTGGCGCGCGGTCGCGATCCCAAGACTCCAAACCTGGCCCCGGCCGCCATCGGCACTGCCGTTTCGGGAGAGGTCTTGGCTGCTCCGGGCAACTCGCAGGGGTAGGGGCCAGGCAGGCCGGTCCAAGCGGCGGACCCGTGGGCGACGCGGCGGAGCGTTACGCTTCCGCCGGCTAGGCGAGCATTTCGGCCGAGCACCGCGTGGGCGGCGCTCAACGCACGGTGACCTGCGTTGTGCTCATGTACTGACTTTCCACCGCGCCGGAAAGGCGGCCGTTGTCCTCGTAGCGGACGACGTAGTGGTTTTTCAGATCAACGCGCAGCCGGACCACTCCTTGGTAGTGAATCGCTGTCACTCCGGTGCCCGTCTGAAGGTTGTACGTCACTTGGATATCCGCCCATTGCTCGGTATCCGTCCGCTGGATCGCGAGCAATCGGCCGCGAGCGGTCCCTGAGCTCGCGGCAGGCATGAACGGATATGGGTTGGTGGGGATGTCCCACTCGCCTCCGACCGGAACTTCGGTGGCGGGCCATACGTTGTGTCGCCCGAGCTCCGCGAAAATCGGCGGGGCGAATGAATTGAGCAGGAGTTGATTATGCTGGGGATCTCCGAACCCGCCGGAAAGCAGCTGGCGCGCCCAGGTTCCGTCGGGCTGGCGGTCGCATTGCAGCGTTGTGCCGGGGCGAATCTGCGTGGCCGCATCGGTACTCAAGGAAAGGTACTGACGGACGTAACGCATCACCACCCGACCCCACTCGCCGTTGGGCAGCGGCTGCGAGAAATCGTACTCCAACACGGTCTCACTGCGGTGGCTGCCCGACATGGTGGAGTGCATGGTCAGGCGCTCGGGGCTGCGCCACTCGTCGGGGCGCACCAACCCTGTCGGTTTCGGTTTCAGCGTAATTGGCTCAGGCGACAGCTTGGCGCCGGCCTCGACAAGCACTTCGGTGGTGCTGGGAAAGTATCCGTCGAGCCGCGCCTGGACAGTGAGGGGCCCCGGCGGCAGTTCACTCAGCAGCAGCGGCGAACGGCCGAGCCGTTCGTCGCCACGCCAGATCTCGGCCCCGGCCGGCTCGGTGGTCAATTGGACATCACCGCCGAGCAGCGACGCGCGGGCCTCTGCCGTCGTGTCCTTGGACACGGTTACCTCTTGGACAGAATCCGGCCAGCCGGGCCGCTTGAACTCGAGGTGCAAAGGGCCGGCGGGAACGTCAGAGAGCTCCGCTGGCGTCTCCCCTTCGCGACGAAACCCAAACGCGTTGCTCGCGACGAAACGGAGCCCGGATGGCTCCGAGAGGATGCGAACGTTGCCGGACGGAAAATCGACGTGCAGCTGGGCTGCTTCACCGCGCCGCGCCAGCAGGTCGTGAACCTGATCGGCCCACCCGGCGCGCTGCAGGCGTACGCTGGCGGCGCCGAGCGGCACCTCAAGGGTAACGGGTGTCGTGCCCTGCCGACTACGACCGTAGCTGTCGCGCAATTCGAACGGCAGCTGACCCGGGGTCGAGGTAATGGCAAGGCGCGCGGTCAACGTCAGCAGGGCCTGCCTCTGCTCGGTCAGGTCCACGTCGAGCGAAGCCAAGGCGGTCTTGAGCTGAGTTGCGACGGCGCTGGCATCGTCGAGGGCCCGTGCGGCCAGAAGCGCTTCGAAACGCGCGATGTGTCCGTGGGCCGGGTGGCGGAGAAGGTGTGATTGAAGCCATTCCACGAACAACCGCTGGGCGTCGATCTCCGCTTCAAGCTCGGCCCGGGCGGGACCCGCCAGATCGCGAGCGGATCGCAGGTCGCTGCGCAGTTCGGTCAACCGGCGTTCGGCGGTGGTGAGTTCACGTTCAAAGACCTGCCACTTGATCTTCGCCTCCGCCAGTTCGGCCTGCAGCGCGGCGTTGCGCGCTTCGGCTTGGGCCTTCTCCTCCGAGGCCCGAGCGGCGGCCGCAGCAGCGAGCCGATCCGCCTCGGCTTTGACGGCAGCCTCCACGCGCGCCTGTTCGGCGGCTTCGCGGCGCATCTTGACCACCCACCAACCGCCGCCTCCCAACACGGCGACGGCGAGCAGCACCACGATGACAAATTCCTTTTGTGACTTTGCTCGGGGAGAACGTGATCCACCCGCGGCAGGCGGGTGAGTCAGCACGCGGCCCGCCGATCCGTTCGGCGGTGGCGCTGCCGGTTCAGGTGTAGCGGCCGCGACCTGCTCCGGGCGTTGGAGCATGGGCAACGCGGCGGCGTCACCCGCCAGGCAGAGCGTTTCGTACGCCTGCGTGACCTGTGCCAGCGATTCGCGGTACTTGGACTTCAGGCCGGGCGTGGGCGCCTTGGCGATCCGATCCTCCAGCTTGGTCCGCAGCTCAAGAAAACGTTGTTCGATCTGCTCGGGCGAGGCGTGAGGTGGAAGCTCGAGCAGGCAAGCGGCATCGGCGGGCGTCATGGAGTGGCCGCCGAAACAAGCGTCCGGCGTCAGCCGCCTCCAGCGCAAATGCTCGTCCGGCGCCGGTCGGGGCCCGCCTGTGCCCGCTTTGGCGGGTTTTTGACGTCGCAATGGGGTCACTACGCCTCCTTGGCGACCGGTTTTGCCTTGTTTTCCGATATCCGAGTTCCCGCGCTGCCATTGGGGTGGAGAAGTCGTTCTTGGCGCGATGAGAGACGAGGCGGAGCGATCGCCTCGCAAACGTCCGACATGGCCAGCGGGAGGGGCGACGTGCTCGGCGCGGGTGAGGGCTGGGCGAAGAGCATCCTCTTCAACGCCCGGGCGCGGCTCAGCTAAACTCGCGAGGTATCGCGAGGAGCATCCGGAGTTCCGCGCGGCTTTGGATCTGCCAGCGCATCGAACCAGCGAACAGGAGCCTGTGATCGCCGCGCTTTGGACAGCGCTGAACGACTGGAGGTTGTTTGAACTCCTTGCGAGATGTAGTTCTGCTGGGAGAGACAAGCCGCGGGTCGTGTAGAGGTCTGATGGCGTTCAGTCAGCAACCCAGCCGGCCAGCGATTTCCACGGCAGATTGGCAAACTCAGCCGCCACGTCGGCCACCCAGCTCAGTGCACCAAAACAATATAAGCCAACGGCAGCGCGGTGAGGCGGTACCTGGACCTTGCTCCACGCGGCCTTGGCGCGATAGGCGCCGTAGACGATTGGGACTAAAACCACTGTTACGAGCCCGATCAACAGGATGATGTCCGCAACGTAAACAAGGCCGCGCAACGGCAGGTCCTTGGGGTCGGGATGCGCATAGTAGGGCCAGTGTCCCACGACAGCCGCTGCGTAGCAGGCGTAGGCGACGATGAGTCCATAGCAGACGATCGGGAGAATGCTGAGGGTCTTCATTGCTTTTAGTACAGCCCTGTGGTCGCCCATCGGATGTTCCAGGGCGGCGGGCCGGCGAATCGTAGCAACGATGCGATCATCTCGGCCCGCGTGTCTCACGGGGTGCGATCCTGTACAATCGTCGCTTCTCCGATCTCCACGGTGACGTTCGGCATCTGCTTTCGAATCAGATGATGTCGTTGCTCACCGAAGTGGGGCGCCGCGCTGGCAATCAAGGCACCGAGTTTTTCGGCAAAGCGGTTGTCCTGCGTTCGCATGCTGACACGCGTCCGCCAGAGCAGCTTGCGTTCGCCCTTGTTATTCAGACGGCGGAAGTCGTAAGCGGAGACGAATACGTAATAGCGCGGCTGCTCGATCTCTTGGATCAAGTCGTGAAACAGGTGGCCACCACCATAGTAGCGACGGATGTCGTTGGCCTCCACGAGCTCGCGCGTGTAGCCCGAGAATCCGGGCGGTTTGGCCGTTCTGGTAATCCCGCCAATTCGTACTGAACAACATCTGGTCGAGGGCGCGCTCAAAATCGGTCTCTGCCACGCTGCGTTCAGAGTATTCCAAGGTGCTTTTTGGCGGTTCCGCAGAGGCGACCCGCGAGAATGCGGACGCGGCAGCGTTGAGGTCAGTCCGATAACTTCCTTCCTTATAAGGCAGACTCGCCCCCCAATGCACCACCAGCAGCAGCGAAGCCTGCTCCTTATTGCGGGCGAGGAAGTAGTTCTTGCGCCCCAAATGTTCGGCGAGCACCCCGGACAGCTGCGAGAACGTCACTTCGTCGACTAATCGGCCTCGGACTGTCCCTTGAGCAGCGCCCGCGTTGCTGATGGCGTAGTATTCACGGGCGTAACCCCCGTTCGCCTGGACCTCACGTTTGTATTCGGGGCTTCTGTAGGCGTAGACGGCCGATTCGAACCGCGCTTGGGCGGTGGCAGTGCTGCTGATAGCGCAGGACGAGGTTACCAGGGCAAGAAGCAGACGAAGCGTGCGCATGGGGGTAATAACAGGTGAGT
Organism: Verrucomicrobiota bacterium; assembly: GCA_023386835.1. GTDB lineage: Bacteria > Verrucomicrobiota > Verrucomicrobiia > Opitutales > Opitutaceae > Actomonas. The sequence continues at coordinate 8,174 of JAEWIY010000217.1, read as the reverse complement.
GCGCCGGCCTTCAGGTTGAGGACTTCGGCCAAAGATTCCAATGGTGAAGTCAGGCAGAGTAACACCGCTCTACGGGAGTATCCGGCATGATTGGGCGGACGGGTTCCTGAATTTGATGAGACACGGCGCGCAATTTGGTTCTGACGGAACCAAGGCGCTGATGACCGAACTCGTCACCCCGTACGTCAAGACGCGGCGCACCTGGCAGGTGGATCGAGGAGATATGCTCCCGCTGGGCCTGCCGTAGCTCATGATGGGCCACCGGTCGATCGTCAGATCATCCGGAGCTGGTGACGGCCCGGGATCACGATGTGAACCTCGAGTCGACAAAGGTCCGCGAAAAGCGCGCCGACATCCCCACGCGCACGGTCGCGGCAGGCGCGGATCCCTGACAGACCGGCGACGTGGTTCAGCTCAACGAAGCCATGCTTCCGCCGCCGAAGGTCCCACCGGCTGGAGACGCCTTGAGCCAGCGTTGGGGTGCACGATCTCAACGGATGGATTCCTCCCGACGCATGTCTGCCGTTGACGCTCGGAGACTGCACTGGGGCGACGCGGACTCTCAAATTGCTCAGCAATTGGCTTCAGTCCACCCGATGAACCGCTTTCATTGATGGTTTTCTCATCATGAAGACGCTTCGGATTGCAGTCGTGGGGTATGGCAACATTGGGCGGGCGGCTGTGGAAGCCGTGCAGGCGGCGCCTGACATGGAACTGGCGGGCGTCGTCCGCCGCCGCACCTCGACGGGTGCTCCGAACCCGCCCGAACTCGCAGGGGTGACCATTTCCGATGATCCGGCGCAGCTTGGCCAGGTGGACGCAGCGCTCCTCTGCGGGCCCACGCGCAGCATTCCGGAAACGGCGCCCGAGTACCTGCGGCGCGGTATCCATACGGTGGATAGCTATGACATTCACGGGCAGAAGCTTTGGGACCTGCGACAGCAGCTGGACGCGATTGGTCGGGAGCATGGCAGCGTCGCCGTGGTATCCGCCGGATGGGACCCCGGCAGCGATTCCGTGCTGCGCGCGCTGCTGCTGGCGATGGCGCCCCGGGGTATCACCTACACCAACTTTGGCCCCGGCATGAGCATGGGGCATTCGGTTTGCGCCAAGTCGAAACCGGGCGTGAAGGATGCGTTGTCGATGACGATCCCCACCGGCACCGGCGTGCATCGGAGAATGGTTTATGTCGAACTCGAGTTCGGGGCGGAATTCGCGGCCGTCGAGCGCGCCATCAAATCGGACGAGTATTTCGTCAATGATGACACGCGGGTCCAGGCCGTGCCGAGCATCGAGGCGTTGAAGGACGTGGGCCACGGCGTGCGCATGGAGCGCAAGGGCGTGAGCGGGCTGACGCACAATCAGCTCTTCGAATTCCGGATGACGATCAACAACCCGGCCTTGACCGCTCAGATCATGGTGTCGTGCGCCCGGGCGGCGGCGCGACACCTTCGTCCGGGTGCGTACACGATGCCGGAGATCCCGCCAATGGATCTGCTGCCGGGGGACCGCGAGACCCTGGTGAAGACGCTCGTCTGAGATACGGCCGGGGGAGGGCGGCTTGGCAACGGGTTTGCCGTGCTGCCGCTCGGTGGCACGCGGCTATGCGTGGATGCACCGATGGCTCGCTCGACGCCGCGTCGGAGGCGTGAAGCGACGTCGTGCCCACGATTCGCATGCTCTTCCGGAGTGCGTTTTCAGCGGGCGCCTGTCGCCGGGCCCGGCGCTGAGCTGAGGACAGCATTCCAGGGAGCGAAGGGAAACGAGCACGCGAAACGGACGTAGCCAGCGGATGAATACGCGCATGAAACGCGGTTCACCGACGATAGGGTGAATTCCTCGGTGCGCCCAGCATGTCGTTGTTTTCACCGGGGGCAAATGGGCTCAGGACAACCCTGTTCGGCGACAATTTAACGGTGTAACAAGGCGATCGCTTGTCGTTGCTCGGGAGGCTCGTTGGTTGAGCCCCCGCTAGTCTTACCGAGCCCCTGAAAACCTTGCGCTACCCCGCCAGCCCCAAGCCCCGGAGCTGACCGTGTCATGCGCCCGTCACTACACGGGCGTGGTGGGGATCGACTTTGGTGGAACACGGCGGTGGGGGTTCAACCCCGCTTACGATGATCAAAACCCCTGTTCGATCGATCTCCGGCCGTTCTCGCTTCGGCCGTTTCCTCACTTGGTGGCGATGCGCTGTCGCCTTGCTTCCGTTCCTCGCGGTCGCTCGGGTGGACGCGGAGGATTTTGCCGTCACCTTGTTCGCCGATGCCGCGACTCACGCGTACGGCAATCAAGGGGTGCCGAACACGTCCATCGTCCGCTCAGGGACGGCCAGCTGGCAGGTGGATTACGCGAGCGACTACGCGACCTCCGCGTTTCGCCCCTCCGGTGTCGCGTCGAGCATGACTTCGCTGACGCCCTACGCCGGCAAAGGGTATTTCGAATTCTGGTACCGCTCGACCAAGGCGGGTGTCATCCGTTTCCAGATCCGTGATCCGGGTAACAGTGATGCCATCATCTTCAACCCGGACGCTGCGCCGATCGCGACGTCGATTGTGGCTACGGATGAGTGGACCCGCGTGGAGATCCCCTTCAGCGGGTGGGTGTCGCCGCCGTCGGCCAACACCGGCTGGCTGCTCATGATCCGCGGCTGGGGTGAAATGGAGGGAGCCACGGTTTACTACGACGATATCCGGTTTGTGGCGACGGGCGAACCGTCGATTCCGGTGGCGTCCGTCTCGGTCCAGCCGTCCTCACTCAACCTCGGGGTGGGCGAGACCGGCACGTTGACGGCAACGGTTCTGCCGGCCAACGCGGAAAATCCGCTCGTGCACTGGTCGAGCAGCGATGTGGGCGTCGCGACCGTGGATGACACGGGGACGGTGACCGGTGTGGCGGCGGGCCAGGCCTGGATTACCGCGACGACGGATGACGGCGGGCTCACCTCGAGCGCGCAAGTCGTGGTCGGAGGCGGCGTGCCGAACACCTTCGAGGCGACGATTTTCTCCGACGCCGGCGCCTGGGCCTACGGCGCGCCGGGTGCTTTGGATTCAAGCATTTATCGCTCGGGCACCGCGAGCTGGCGGATCAGCTACAACGGGGATTATGCCACCTCGAACTTTAATCCGCAGGGCGCCACGGCGACGATGGCCGATCTGACGCCGTATGCGGGTGCTGGCTACTTCGAGTTCTGGTATCGTTCGAACAAGGCCGGCTTGATCCGCTTCCAAGTGCGCGATGTGTCCAATGGTGACGCGATCATCTTCAATCCGGACAGTGCTCCGATTGTGACATCGATCGTCGCCACCGACGAGTGGACCCGCGTCGAAATCCCGTTCAACGGGTGGGCATCACCCCCGGTGTCCTCCAGCTGGCGTCTGCAGATTCGAGGCTGGGGGAGCATGACCGACGCGGTGGTGCATTATGATGACATCCGCTTTGTGGTCCCGAGCGCGGGTCCTTCCGTTCCGGCGCTCGGCGTCTCTGTGGCGCCCACCAACTGGTCGATGGAGGTTGGGCAGACCAAGCAGCTGACCGCCACGGTCTCTCCCCCCAACGCCACCAATCAGGCGGTCACGTGGTCCTCCGCCAACCCGGCGGTGGCGACGGTGGATGAAAACGGTCTGGTGACCGCGGTTGCGGCCGGCTCCACGACAATCACCGTCACTTCGGTCGACGGCGGGCACACGGCGCAAACGGCCATCTCGGTTGTCGCGCCGCTAGCGGGTGTTCATCCGTTTCTGTATTTCTCGGCCAAGGACATTCCTGCGATCCGCGCGCGGATGGACGGGCCGGAGGTGGCCGATCGTCGTACCCGGCTGTTCAACCGCGCCAACAACCTGTTGAACGCGGCGCCGGCGACGGATTCGCGCTCGATGCAGGGCAACTGCGGCCTCCTCGCCTTTGCGTATGTGGTGTCTGGTGACACGCAGTACGCGCAGCGAGCCATTCAGGAGGCGTTGGCCACGGCGGCGATGGACCAGTGGACGACCGGCTTCGACTTCAACCGCGGCGCGGATCTCGTTTCCTCCGAGCGCAGCCTGGGCACCGCCCTGGTGTATGACTGGTGCTACGACGTCATGACCCCCGAGCAGCGGGCCATCCTGCGCAACGCGTTGCTCGAGAAGGGCGTTGCCCAGTACTACAACACGGTCAATCCTGCGTTGAACCCCAACTGGTACACCTACGATCCGGTGAACAACTGGCGCGGCGTGTGTCACGGCGGCAGCGGCATCGGTGCGCTGGTCTTGTATTACGAGTCCGACCTGGCGCGCCAGGCGGCGGACCTGTCCAATCAGCACCTGCCGCTCGCCCTGCGCTCCCTGGTGCTGGAAGACAGCGGTGGCCACGAGGGCAACACGTACAACAACTACGGTGTTGAATACGCCCTGAAGGGCGCGATGGCGATGCAGCGCTTCTACGGCGGGTACGAGGAGCTGTTGCACGAGATCGCGGTGGAACGGCTCGGCAACTACTGGAGCACGTACATCAATGGTCCGGATCGTCGTTTCGCCAACATCGGCCGGCACAACTACGACTGGGGCGCGGGCCTCTATGGTGCCGACGGTTCGATCGAAGGTGGTCCGTCCAGCCAGCGTTCGACGTTGATGGATGCGCTGGTGCCCGGAGGCGACCAGCTGTTGCGCTGGGTGTCGGACAATGGCAGCCAGCGGTTCTACTGGAGCGGCGCCAGCCCGTTCTACTTCCTCTGGCGCCGCATCGGTGCGCCGTCGCTGCACCAGCAACCGAAACCCGAGTTGCAGGATGCGGTGCTCTTCCGCGGAGCCGGCCACGGCGTGTTCCAGTCGGACCAGCTGTGGATGGTGTACAGCGGTGGCGCAACGCACAATCGTGGTGACGGCGGCGCCTTCGTCCTGGTGGCCAAACTGGGCGATACGTGGGAGCGGCTGATTCACCTCGAGCCGTCGCTGGACTACTTCGGCAGCGCCTACCAGTCGACCTACCTGATCAATGGCGTCGGCCAGCGTACGGGTCTGGATACGCTGATCCAGCGGGCGACGTACGAGCGTTTTGGCTCCGGCGAAGGCTTCCATTATGCGGCCTCGAACATCCGTCCGCTCTACGCCAACCCGGCGCTCTCAAAACTGAAGCGCCATGTCGTGATGGTGCGCGGCAAATACGTTGTTCTACTCGACGACCTCGCGGGGACAGAAGCGTTGAACTTCGAGACCCGCTTCCAGACGGCGGCCGCGAACTCCGTGACGGTCGACGGCAACGGCGGCCGGATCCTCGGCACCCAACACGATCTGCACGTGGTCTCGAGCGGCTTTGATCCGTTTACCCCCGGGCAGGGCGCGGGCGCCGCGGTGCGACATCTCAGCTTCAGCCGCCAGGCGCAGGCGGCGACGTTGCTGACCGTGCTGTATCCGACCGTTAAGGGTGGAGCCGCCCCGACCGTCTCTGTGGCCAACGGCGTGGTGACGATCAGCCACGGCGGCGAGACCGATCAGGTCACGTTCATTCGTGAGGGCAGCGACTGGCGCCTCAGCGCGGTCAACGGCGCGAGCGCTGACGGCATCCCGGACGGGAGCGAGCGCAATGTCATCCCGTATCGGGACGGCCGCGACGACACGAACGAGGTGCCCTCGTGGATGCTCGAAACGGTCGGCAATCCGACGATCACCCCTGTGACGGGCGTCAGCCTGAACACCTCCGCGATCGTGATGAATGTTGGCCAGTCCCAGACCGTGACCGCCACGGTGACGCCCGCGAACGCGAGCAACGGTAGCGTTCAATGGACCTCGAGCAACCCGGCGGTGGCGAGCGTCACCTCAACCTCGCTGAACGGCGCCTCGGTGCGCGGTCTGGGCGTCGGTACCTCCACCATCACGGCACGGACGGCCGAGGGTAACTTCACGGCCGAACTGCTGGTGACGGTGAATACGCTGGGCGAGTTGATCGTCCCGTACGCGCCCGCCGCGCCCGGCCTCGACGGCGTGGTCGACCCGGCCTACGGCAACATCATCGGGGTGATCAACAAACCGGCTCCCAACGAGCCGGCCCCGGCGCCGGCGAACATCTCCGCCACGTGGCGGGCAGCGTTCACGCAGACGGACCTGTACGTAGTCGTCGATGTGACCGACGACGCGTGGATCACGTCCGAAGCCAGCGAGTGGAACAACGACTGCGTTGAGCTGTTCCTGGACGGCAATAACAGCAAGAACTCCACGTCGGATAACCTCAACGATCTGAAATTCGCGTTCATGCCGCGGCCCGATGGCACGGTTCTCGTCCAGCCGAATGTCTTTCCGCCGAACCCGCCGGGAATGGACTTCAGCGGAGTGCAGGCCGCGTATGTGTTGAAGCAGGACGCGTCGTCGAACTACGCTGGATACGTCCTCGAAATGAAGGTGCCCCTGGCCAACCTCGGCATCACGGCGCAGGAAGGATGGAAGATGGGCATCGATTTCCAGATCGATGACAACGACACGACCGGGGCCCGCGACCGCTACATCACGTGGTTCGGCAGCAATCTGAACAACAACCCCGCCGCCTACGGCACGGTGGTGTTTGGCGCGATGTCCGAGACTGAGCCGACGCCGGTGACCGGTGTCTCGGTCACGCCGGACCAGCTCGGGCTCGGAATTGGCGAAACCGCCGCGCTAGCGGCGACGGTCCTTCCGGTCGACGCGACGAACCAGGCCGTCAGCTGGTCCACGAGCGACGCGGCTGTGGCCACCGTTGACGAGGCCGGTAACGTCACCGGCGTCGGATCGGGCGAGGCCACCATCACCGTAACCACGGACGACGGCGGCTTCACGGCGAGCGCGCTCGTCACGGTGGGGGCCCAGTCCGGTTCGATTCCGGAGATCACCACCCAGGTGCTCCCCGCGGGCCAGGTGGGCGAATTGTACTCGCAACAACTGGCCGCGACCGGTGGTGATGGTGAACTGATCTGGTCGCTCGCGGCCGGCAGTCTGCCCAATGGTTTGTCGCTCTCAGCCAGCGGTTTGCTCTCCGGCACGCCTCTCGAGGCGGGCCTGAGCAGCTTTACCGTGCGCGTGGCCGACAGTGACAGCCAAGAGGGTAGTGAGGACGAGGATACGCAACTGCTCACGCTGACGATTGCTCCGCCTCCACCGGTGGCCGCCGTCGTGACGCTTGGCGGACTCGTCCAGCGCTACGACGGTCTGCCGAAGCCGGTGGTGGTCACCACGGATCCGGCTGGTCTGACGGTGCTCGTCACCTACGACGGACAGCCGGAGCCGCCAGTCTACCCCGGCCTCTACGCCGTGACCGCCACGGTAGCGGAAAGCGGATACACGGGTGAGGCGAGCGCGCAGCTGCGGATCGGCATCACGGCGCTCGTGAATCATGGCCTGTCCTTCTCAGGCGAGATCGATGGATCATTGCAGGTGCTGCAACCCGAGTCGACCACCCTCAATAGTGGCGCGCTGGTTTCGGGTGACTTGCTCGTCTCGGGCAAACCCCACGTCACCCTCAACGGCAATCCCTCGTATGTTGCCGTCGTCGAAGCCGACGGGAGTGCGACCCCAACCCAGCACACCGTCACGCTCAATCGTGGCTCGGTCGTCCGCTACGTCGTGCGTCAGGTCGATCCGGCTGGTTTGCCTGACGTCGCGGTGCCGCCCGTTCCGGCAGGCACGCGCAATGTCACCATCAACCAAGGATCGCAAGGCATCGGCGATCCCGCGACCCTGCGGAACCTGACGATCAACGCGCAGCGCGTGGAAGTCGCCGTACCGCCGGGCACGTACGGTGAGTTCGTGGTGAACGGAAAGAGTACCCTCGTTTTGGGTACACCGGGCGCGGGTGAGCCGGACGTCTACAATCTGCAGAGGCTGACCTTCAACTCCCAGACCCGCCTCAAGGTGGTGGGGCCGGTTCAACTCACGGTGCGTGACACGGTGACGTTGAACGACGCCACCGCGGATGAACACGAGGCGTCGGAGTTGGCGCTGCAGGTGTCCCACGGAGGCGTGACGCTCAACGGGAAGTCGACCCTCCGTGCCGACGTGGCGGCTCCTGCAGGTACCGTCGCGCTGGCTGGATCGAGCACAGTCGAGGGGAGCGTGGCCGCCGATCGGCTGACGCTCAACAAACAGGCGGTGCTGCGCGACCCGGACCTCTGAGGTCGAGTGGGTTCGACCAAAGGAACGCCCCCCCCCAAGCCCGTCCCGGGGGGGGTTTTTTTT
>JAEWIY010000213.1 GCA_023386835.1 Verrucomicrobiota bacterium | reverse complement strand
GTTCAGCGTGTTTATGGTCGTGACGGCGCTCGCGGCGGTCGGCACGACCACGGCACTCGCCCGCTGGTCCGATACCCGCTGTTCGCGCCGGACGATCCTGTTCATCGGTTGCGCTTCCGGCGCCTTGGGGTACGGGCTGTTCGCGTTCGTTCGGGACCCGCGCGCGCTCTTTGTCATCGGATGCTCGATCCTCGGGGTCTCGACGATCACGTTTTCCCAGCTCTTCGCCTACGCGCGGGAGATGATCCAACGCTCCAGCCTTCCGCCCTCGGAGGCGCCGCTCTACCTGAATGTGTTCCGGCTGAGTTATGCGCTCGCATGGACGGCCGGGCCGCCCCTGGCCTCGTGGACCTTGGCGAAGTTCGGTTTTCGCGGCACCTTCCTCTCCGCCGCCGGCCTGTACCTTGCGCTGTTCGTAGCCGTGTCGTTCGTGGTGCCTCACCTCCCCCCGGCGCCCCGGACGCGGACATCGGCTCCTCCGCTTTGGAGAAGCTTGGCGCGGCCCGACCTGCTGGCTGCGTTTGCGGGTTTGGCCCTGCTGTTTGCCGCCGGGACAATGAACATGCTCAACCTGCCGCTGCTGGTTGTGGAGTCCCTCGGCGGCACCCTGCGTGAGGTCGGCTGGGTCTATAGCATCGCGCCGGCGTTCGAGCTGCCCCTGATGTTCTACTTCGGCTTGCTCGCGTCACGCGGCCACCAGGCCCGGCTGATCCGAGCCGGCGCACTGATCGCCCTCTTTTATTATGCAGGATTGTTCCTGGTCCGGGCACCGTGGCAGATTTATCCGCTCCAGCTCTTGAGCGCCGCTCTCATTTCCATCACGTCGGGCGTGGCGATCTCCTATTTCCAGGACTTCCTGCCCGATCAGCCAGGCACCGCGACCAACCTGTTTTCCAGTTCGTCACGACTCGGGGCGATGATCGGTTACCTCGCCTTCGGAGGCTTCGTTCCGGTGACCGGGCATCGCGGACTGTACCTGGTGTGCACCGGCTTGAGCGCGCTCACCGCGGTGGTCTTTTTTATCCGCTGGCGCCGCACCGTGCCGGCTGCCGCAGGAGCACCCGCCGGCGAACCCGCGCCCAATCCGCTCGTCTCGGGAGCGGCAGCATCGGCCGTTAAGCGCTGATGATCGCCGGCTTTCGCGACGAGTGACGGCCAAGTTCGAGCTGGGAACGGCGATGTTACGCCAAGCAATGCGCAGCCAGGAGCCGGGGATATCCGTAGCTTCTGACCGCTATGAATGGCCTGCTCTCGCAGCCTCCAGTTACGCCGCGCGTACCGCCACCGCGCCTTGCGCATGTTCGGGCCCATCCCCTGCTCGCCCCGCTGGCTGAACAGCTGGACAAGGTCGGAGCGCGATTGGGAACGCCCAACGAGCAACCAGGCGATCAAGACCTGGCGCAACAGCTGGGCCATCAGCTACGCAACCTGATCTGTGCGGTGACCCTGTTGCAGGATCTGAGGCAAGGCGACTCTCCGTCGTCTCGACGGGAACTCATCGTGATGGACGCTCCGCGGCCGGCAGCCGCGTTCGTCTAGTCTCAGCGCGTCCCGGTCGCCACGGCGGGCAGAGACCGCAGGAAGAGCCACAGCGCCTTCAATTCGTCGTCCGTCAGCTGGCCAAAACCGGCCGGCATCGCCGGGTGCAGCTTTGAACCGTCGGGACGCTCCTGCTGGCGGAGCGCGCCAAAGAAGTCCTGCTCGGTCCAGGCCGCCAGACGCCCGGTTTCATGCGGGGTCAGATTGGCCGCTTGCGGCCAATCCGGAGCGCCACCGGGAATCCGACCGCCCGAAAGATTGCTCCCGTGGCAGCCCGTGCAGGTGGCCGCGAGGTATTGACCATAGGCGGCGCTCACGTTCGCTTCAACGCGCGTCGGCCGCGGCGTGACGTGATCGATGTGCTCTGCGGCCAGGCGAATCTGGCCCGCCACAATCAGCGCCCGCGCCAGCGGTCCGACCTTGATCGGCACCCGCTCTCGATCGACCGCCGGCTGCGCCTTCAGGAAAGCGATCAACGCACCCAAATCTTCGTCACTCAGCTGGCTGTATTCCTCTGACGGCATCATGACGAGGGCGCGCCCGTCCGCCGCCACGCCGTGCCGGATCGCACGCACGAGGTCCGCGTCCTCGACATTGGCCGGCAGACCGCCCCTGCCCCGCGTGATGTTTGGCCCGGCGAGTTGTCCGATCAACGGGTCCTGCACCACCAGTTGGCCGCCATAGTCCGCACCATGGCAATCGGCGCAGCCGCGCGTCGCCGCCAGATGGCGCCCGCGAGCAATCGATTCGTCGCCCTCCGGCACAGCGAGCGCAGCGACCTTGAGGTCGTGGCCGCGGCGTAGCCGGATTTCGGAGACAGTATAAACAACGGCCGCCAGCAGCAGCACCAGCAGGAGCAGGCTGGCGAATCCATAGCCGATCAGGCGGAGCCAGCGGCGGGACGGGGTGCGTGAACTTGAATGCATGGAACGGCGCACCATCGCAGACGATGTGCCAAATACAGGCTTTCCACCGGATCCATCCGCCGCAACGCAATTTGCAAAACTTTAGCCGTGCCCAGTGTATCACTACAGCGAGCGCTTTCATCCCGATAATGGGATTGGCGCGGCGCGCTTTTGATACAGTCCTTGTAACAACTCTCTCGCCTTCAAAACTTCCGCCATTAAAGAGTTGTGTCCACCCCGACGGAACGCTTGCCCTGTGACGTTCCAATTACCCAAACCTGCGCTTCAACCATGAGCACCACTGTATCCACTGATCCCACACCTGCACCCGTCGCCGAGGACAAGACCGTCGCGATCGTCTCCTACCTGACGTTGATCGGCTTTATCGTCGCGATCGTTCTCCACAGCAACAAGAAGACCCAGCTCGGGGCGTACCATCTGCGCCAGTCGCTCGGCTTGATGCTCGCCTGGGTGGCCAGCTTCTTTGTCAACGCCATTCTCGGCTTCATCCCGATCGTGGGCTGGCTGGTGGGCATGGCCATCCTGCTCGGTTTGGTCGTCCTCTGGGTGATGGGCCTGATCGCCGCGGCCAATGGGCAGATGAAGCCGGTGCCGTTTGTCGGACCCTACTTCGAGAAATGGTTTGGCCGCGCCTTTGAATAAGGATCGCCCTTCTCCCCCAACTTGCCCGGAGCCGATGGCTCCGGGCTTTTTTTTGCGTGTTCACCGACGTTCGCCCACCCGCAACCGGCACCACCCGTTGCGGTTATCCGCTGTAGTGAATATTGGATACAACTAATACGTTGTTCATGCGAGCTCAGGCCATCGCCCCTGGCTGCTCATCACCGGCAGCACCGGCCGAGCAGCGGTGTCACGCCCGCCTGGATACGCGCTGCAGCACCCGGCCCATACCTTTCCAGGTTGGTCGGCTTCAGGAAAGCGCCTCCGCGCCGGCGGTCGTCAGCCGGAGCAAGGGTCGCCTTCGAGCCCTGCTGCCGGCCCCTGCATGTCAGATCGACCGGTTTGTGGAGGATCCAGCGGAGGTGCTCCCCTCGCCGCCGAACCGGGGAAAGGGGCCGACTCGCACCGATGAGGCCTCACTCACGTCAGCAAGCGGCTTACCGCCCTTAGCGGAGGACGGCAGATCATTTATCGGGGACGGCCTGAGCATCGCGCCAAGACGCTCCTGAGGTAACCTATTCACCCCAAGGAGCAGGCCGCTCCATTTTCGGAGCACGAACCCGAGAGGCCTTTGGGGTCTTAGCCGCCACCCAGAGGTGTCAAACAAGGCCATTAGCTCCCCATGTATCTATGCGGCAAGGGTTTAGCACGCTCCAGACACAGGCGCTCTTCCCTTGAGAAGGGATCGCACGGGACGCCATGGCAGTGCAAACAAAGCCTTCAAGCCCGGTTGAATTCCCGCTGTGAATGGCGGGAAAGCGCTGGGGCGAACTCCTCAGGTGGGTGCCGGGTGAGAACGGACAGGGTTGGAGCCTGTCGGGGCGTTGCGATTGTCTGCGATCCGTCCCGGCCGGTGCTTTCCACCGGATCGTGCCGCGATGCGCCCGCAGCAGTCGACCTCCTGTTCAACTGACTCGTGCTCTCGATGCCCGAAGCCTGCCATGCACCAAAGACTGACCGATCTCGCGCCGCCCGGCTCGCCCTGCTGCTGGCCGTGATCGGCCTGGCACTGCGTGTCTCAGGAGCGTTGAACTCGCCGTTCTGGGTCGATGAGGCCGAATCGAGCATCAACGCGCTGACGATCCTCCAACACGGGTATCCAGCGGATGAATATCTGGGACAACCGTTGTATGAGAACACCCTGACCGAGCCTTGGCCCGCCGATCCCGAGCACGAGTTCAGGGATAGCAGTTATGCGGCGCGCGGGATGGCTGTGTACCACGGCTGGCTACCGCTGTACGCGATCGCAGCCGCGCAGAAGGTCTTCGGGGTCGAGCCGGACGACGTGCAACGGGAACCCAAAGTCCGCCATCGTGAGGAATGGGTGAAACGCAGCCTGGTGCCCCGCGTACCGTCGCTTCTCTTTTCGACGGGCTTTCTGTTTCTCGTGTACCGGCTCACGCGCGACTGGGCCGGTGCCCCCGCAGCCGTGGCAGCGGTGACCTGGGCCGCGCTCAGCGAACGCGCCGTCTTCTTCGGAATCCAGGCCCGCTACTATTCCCTGACGCTGCTGATGACGGCGCTGGCAGCCTGGTGCCTCTGGCGAGCGGTCGGCCAGGGGCGGTGGCGCGATTTCCTGCTGCTCGGCGCGGCGGAGGCGCTGCTGTTCCACACGCATCAGGTTTCGGCACTCGTGTTTGCCCTGACCGCGCTGGTCACGCTGCCCCGGCTGCTCCGCCAACCACAAGGCTGGCCCAAGGCCGCGGGCGGGTTCGCCGTGGCCGCCTTGCTCACGATTCCGTGGGCCCTCTGGTCTGGATTCTTCATCACGGCCGCCGCGGTTCCGAAGGTCGCCGGTCTCTTCGCATCCGGACAGGAGTGGTTGCGTTTCCTGGTGGAGCGGCGCGACTCCCTGTTTGTGCTGGCGCTGGCCATACTCGGCCTCGCCGCCGCGCGGCTGCACCTGTTGCAGCGCTGGCCCCGCTTGCAGTCTTCCCTGCGTCCGCTGGGTGGGGGCGCGGCAGTGCTGCTGGCGTGGATACTGATCGGGTTCCTTGCCGTGCACCTGGTCATGCCCGCGGCGAGCTATTTCCCGAACCGGCTCACGCTCACGATGCAGGTGGCAGGCATCGTTCTCGTCGGTGGAGTGATCGGCGCGGTCGCGCAGGCGATCTCAGTCCGACGGGCGCCGCTGCTCGCTTCGCTGTTGGCGGCGCTTCTGCTGACGTGCACCGGCAAGCTGGCGGCCTTCCCGGGATTTCGGCTCGAGCCGGAAACGTTCGCCCCTCCAGCGGCGGTCGCCCTGGCCAGCCGTGAGTTTCCCGCGAATACCCGGTTCTACGCCACCCCGAACGATCAGCTGGTCTATGCGTATCTGACCGGGCTGCCGGTGCAAAGCGTCGCCCCGATTCGCCGCAGCTTTCTCGAAAACTATCCAGGCCCGATCGTCTTCATCCAGAACCGGCATGTCGTCACGGCGGGGTTGACCGAAATCGTCCGGCAGGCCGCGGAGACCGCTGGCGTGCCGGGGTCCCGGGAGCAGATCGAGAGCTGGGCCGACGCCGTGTGGCGCCACCACGTCGCCCAAGATCTGATCAATCGCGGGCTCCAGCCCCCACCCGCCGCCCCCTTGCCGGAGTTTCTTCAACCGGCCCTGCAGCATCTCGCCACGGCTGAGGCCACGTACATCGCCAATACGCGGCGCAAGATGCCCATCTTTCGCGACGTGGACGTCGAGACGGTCAGCGACCTCTGGATGTCTTTCTCGTATCGGTTTGTTAACTACGCGGAGCGGCTGGGCCGCGACGCCAACATCCAGCCGCGACTCGAGCGAGCCTCGATCGAGCTGCTGCCGGATGCCTCGGCCGTCATCTTCCACTGCCCGCCCGCCGCCCGCGACCATGCCCCCAATGCCCGGCATCTGACTCGCTCGCGCGACTCGGATCAGACTGGCCTTGATTCCTGAGCCCATGAGCAGCGTCCCTTCTGCCCAAGCCACGCCCGCCGCGGTCGCCACGTCTCCCGTTTCGCGTCTTCGTCAATTCGCCGCCCCCGCCGCCGTCCTCCTCCTGGCCATCCTGCTGTGGGCCCCGCGCTGGTCCGGTCCGCTCGACCTGCGTTTCGACGCCGGCGTCTACTACCTGCTCGGCAC
>JAEWIY010000181.1 GCA_023386835.1 Verrucomicrobiota bacterium | reverse complement strand
CCTCCGAGGGAAGGCGAGGCGCACGCGGGCTTCGTGAACGTCTTCGCGAGGTGACTACTTCGCGGTGCCGTCAGAGGGCGCCGCGGTCGGTTTCCATTCCAGGATCTGTTTGTCCGCGAGCAGCCGGGCCCGGAGCTGCTGGTAATTGACTTGCTGGACCGGAACGTCTGCGTCCAGCGCCAGCGAGGCCGCCGTGGCAGCGGATTGGCCGAGGAGCAGGAAGACGGGCTCCATGCGGATACTGCCGTAGGCGATGTGCGTCGATGACAGGCAAACCGGCACGAGCAGGTTGGTGCATTCCTCCGCTTTCGGCACGATCGCACGGTAACTCACGGGGTAGGGCTGCGGCGTGTGTTCTTCCACGTTGCCCTCCGCCATCACGACGCCGTCGACCACCACCCGAGACGTGTGGTGGGAGTCCATCGTGTAACTCGCGAGACCGATGCTGTCCTCTGCCACTTCGTGGCCGACGCAGTGGTGCTCGGTCATGACGTAAGTCGACCGCATTCGGCGTCCTTCACGCACGTAGAGTTCGTGCGGCCAGCCGTAGGTTTCCTCGAACTGGTCGCGGGGCAGTCTGAAGGTCTGCACGTGCGTGCGCATGTGCTCCGGCACCTCCGGATCGTGGGCGAGGAACCACATCATGCCCTGCTGGTAGGTGACGTGAGCCTGGAAGATCTTCTCGCGCTCTGCGTAGTCGCCTTCAGGCCAGCCGTAACTCGCGCCGATGTAGTCGGTGGAGACGGGGCCGGCGCTGTTGCAGTCGCCGAGGTTCAGTTTGACGGGTCCGTGCCGGTAGCGCCAGTCCCACTCGAAACCGGGCGGCGCGCTGGTGATGTAACGCAGGAGCAGTTCGTATTCGTTCCGATCATACCCGTTCGGCTTTGGAAACGGACGACCTTCGACGGCAGAGGCGAGCCACATGCGGAAATTGTAGGCCTGCACCCAACGGTCGCCGCTGCCGCGGGGGCGGGGTGGGTTGGGGTCGATGCCGCGCAGCAGGCCGCTCGTCGGATCCCCCGGGGTGCGGTACGGATCGACGGGGAAGCGGAACTGGTGCTTGTCGGCGACAAAGTAGCCGTTGGTCCTTTCGCCGAACTCCTCGTTCGCTTCGCGCCCGACCGTGTACGACACGCCGGCGCGGGCGAACAGGTCGCCCTCGTACGTGGCGTCCACAAACATGCCGGCCTCAATCCGGTTGCCATTCTCAAACACGAGCGCGCGGATCCGGGTACCGTCACGCTCCACGCGGGCGAGGCGATGCTCAAAGTACACCGGCACGCCGGCCTCCTCGAGCATCTCGCGGAACGTCTGTTCCGCATCGCCGGCGCGGAAACCGCTCCACTTGCCCATGCGATCGAGGAACTCCGCCGCCATGCCGCCGATCGACTCCTTGCGTCCAAGATCGACGGCCGTCAGCCCCGCCGCGGTCATGCCACCCACGTGCCGCCGAAACACGGCCAAGGCAGACGTGCGGCCCATCCGCCGCGCCTGCACGGCGGCGCCGACGCCTGCGGGCGTGCCGCCGTACACGCAAACGTCGACGCGGATCGTCTGCGGATTCTCCGCGGCGGGCACCGGATAATAGTAACGCAGCCCGGGGTTCGGCGTGGTCGGCGCAATGGCCGCCGCGGCGACGGTCGAGCTCAGCGCGCTGAGCAAGCTGATCAGCAGCGCCGGGAGCGACGCCGAGAGGGGCGGGGGCAAGAATCGCATCACCCGCCACGATGGGCGCGGTCGCGACCACCGCAATCGAACGGATGGCGCGTTTGGTTAACGCCGTTAAACCGCGCGGGCAGTCAGGCTGCCCGGCGGAGGCGGATTGCAGCCGGCGATCCTGCAGCTCCGCCGAACCTTCCGGAGGTAGACGTAAGTTTTTGGGCAAAACTGAGCAGAATGGTGCCTCTCCGCTTGACGGTGGGGGGAGAAAATGGGTTGTTGTGGGGCGTTTTGGGGCACCGCGGGCTCCCTCATGGCTTCACTTGGCAAACCTTTCTATACCGGGCTCTTCCGGCACACCCTCGACGACAAGGATCGCTTGACGATCCCGTCGACGTGGCGTGCGGGCCACGAGAAGGACGCCACATTCCTCGCCGTGCCGAATCCGGACGGGTACGTTTCCGTGCTTCCGCCGGTCGAGGTCGAGAAGCTCTCCGAGAAGATCGCCAGCGTTCCGCTGTCGGACGCGTCCGCTCAGGCAGAGATCGCGGCGTTCTTTGCGGTGGCGCAGACGTTCAGCTTCGATTCCCAAGGCCGCATCGCGCTCAACGAAGCGCTGCGCCGTCACGCCGGCCTCGAGAAGGAGGTCGTGCTCAACGGCAGTTTCACCAAGTTCAACCTCTACAGCCCGCAGCGCTGGGCTCTGGTCGAGCAGAAGTCTTCACCGGCGAGCCAGGCGGACTTCCTGCGCCGGTTCAGCATCTGACCATGGCGGGCGCGATCTTCACCTTTCCCGGGCGCAGGCGTTACGCCGCCATCTCTCCGCGCGTGCGGATGAGCCTGGCGCGGCAACGTTTGGCGCTCGCCAGCACCAAGCAACCCCCCGCCG
>JAEWIY010000142.1 GCA_023386835.1 Verrucomicrobiota bacterium | reverse complement strand
CGGCGGCCGCGGGCGCATCGGGTCGTTGCACGAAATAGACGACGGCCGAGGCCGCGGCCAAAAGGACGACAACAATCAGGAGAGTCTTCAGCTTCATGGATGTAGTCGGAACGTGGTGACGTTCGGCTGATGGGTTGACGCCGGGTTAGCGGCGGCGCTGACGATGGAACCAGATCCCGAACGCGCCGACGAGCACGGGCGCGGCGAGCAGGTTCACCAACAGCAGGCGGGTCTTCAGCCGGTCGACGTCTTCGCGCAGGGCGCGGCGGATGTCGCGGCGCTCGCGTCGCATCTCGACCTGTTGCCGCTGGAAGTCCTCAATCGCCTGCGTGATCTCGGGCGACGCCACCAGCCGGTTGCCCTCGGTGGCTTGGCCCTGCAGTTCGGTCAGGCGCTGCTGCACTTCAGTCAGTCGGCTTTCGAGCGCGTCGAGCTGGGCCTGGTACCGGCGCTGAGCGTCGGCCTCCATCGCGCGGACCACGGTGAAGGGGCGCAGCGAGCTGCCTTTGCCGCGAATCGAAATCAGGTCCTGCGAGCCGGCGAGGAACTCGAGCGCGTTGCTGCCAAAGGCGAGGTTGTCGTTGATCGGCTCAGCCGCCTGCACCCCGAGGAAGTTCAGCCGGCGGACACTGTAGTCGTCGAGCAGCCAGTCCGTATCCGCGACGACAATCAGCGTACCCTGGCCTTCGCGGCGCAGGTTCGCGGGCGCCTCCTCCGCCTTGGCGGGTTCCGGCTGGGCCTCCGTGCTGTCAGTGTTTTCGCCCTCCTTGTTTTCCTCGGATTCCTCCGCGGGTTTCGGCGTGCCATCCGGGAACGCGGTTTTGAACGAGCCGGTCACCATCGCGGCGAGCGTTTTGCTGCCGGAGGGCTCGATCTGCCGGGCAATGTCGTCAGGCTGCGCCAACTGTAGCGAGAAACTGGGTACAAAGCCGCTCTCGGTGGAGGATTGGATGAGCGGCGTGAAGGTGAGACCGGAGTTTTCCCGCGGCTCGAGCGCACCGGGTTCGACGAAGAGCAGGGAGGCGAGCTGTGCTGTCGGCATGGCTTGGTCATTGAGGGCCTCCTCGGTCAGCGACAGCCAGACGGGGAAACGAGCGATCTGGCCGCGGCCCACCTGGACCTGGGTCGCGTTGGCAAGGTCGCCCACGACGTTCTGCGCGTGGTAGGAAATGCCCCACGCCTCGAGCAGACGCGGCAGATCGGAGCCCGCGTTTGGTTGTGGTCCACCGAACATGCCCATCTGGCCGGCCTGCCGCTTGAAGTGCTGCGAGGAGGGATCGAGCGCGAGGAAGACCGGCTTGCCCGAGAGCAGGAACTGGTCGATCGCGAACTGCAGGGAGTCGCTGAGGTTCTGTGGATGAATGATTGCGAGCGCGTCGAGGTCGGAGGGCAGCTCGGTCGCGGTCGGCTCGACATCGATGATGTCGAAGGTCCGCTGCCATTCGCTGACGACGAACTGGTCCTCGGGCATGCGGCCCTGCTGCATCATCATCGGATTGAACGGCGGAGCCTTGAGCGGCACGGTCGTCAGCAGGCCCAGCCGACGCTTGTCGAATTGTTGCACGCTATAGATCAGCTGTGACAGGTCGTACTCGAGGAATTGTTCACGATTCGGATTGAGCGCGGCGATCGCCTTCTGCTGATCCGCCTGCGTGGCCACGAGGCCGAAGAAGAACTGTTCGCGCGTGGTCGGGATCACCTGCGCCTGCAGTCCGGCCAACGTGGCCTGCTCTTCCTCCGGCGTGTCGGGCTCCGGACGGATGACGTTGAGGACCACCTTGCCGCGCGAAGCGCGCGTGTATTGGCGCAGCATCTCCTCCACGCGGTCCGCGTAGTTCTTGTAGGTGATCGGCAGCCCGGCAACGTTGCGTGAATAATAGAGGTCGAGGCTGACCGGCTCTTCGATCTTGCTCAGCAGTGAGCGCGTACCGACTGACAACGTGTAGATGTTCTCCGCGGTCGCGTCGCCGCGCAGCGGCAGCTGGGACGCCAGGTAGTTGATGAGCACGAGGCCGACAAACAGCAGGACAATGGCGATGATTTTGGCGCTGAATTTCATGGCGCGTCAGGTCCGGGCTTAGCGTTCGAGGGCGACAACGTTGAGGAACAACGTGAAGCCGGTCAGCGAGAGGAAGAACACGACGTCCTTGGGATCGATGATGCCCTTCGTGAACGGATCGAAGTGTGTCTTGAAACTGAAGTTCGCGAGCACGTCGGCCAGGGTCTGCGGCAGCACCGTTTCAAGCAGGTCGCTGAACACGCTCCAGCCGAGGAAGACCAGGATGAGGCAGATCAGTACGCTGATGACGAAGCTGATCACCTGATTCTTCGTGAGCGCGGAGGTGAGGGAGCAAACGCCGAGGTAGGCGCCCGCCATGAGGATGCTGCCGAGATAACTGGTGAAGATGACTCCCCAATCCGGATCACCGAGGTAGCCGACGGTGAATGCCATGGGCACCGACAGAAGAATCGCGACCGTGAGGAAGGCCCAGGCGGCGAGAAACTTTCCGAGCACCGCTTCGAGCGTCGTGATCGGCAGGGTGAACAGCAGTTCAACCGTGCCGGTGCGCTTTTCCTCCGACCACAGCCGCATGCCTGCGGCGGGAATCAGGAAGAGAAAGAGCCAGGGATGAAAGAAGAAGAAGCTCTCAAGGCTCGCGACGCCGGCCTCGAAAAAGTTGCCGAGGAAGAACGCCAGGCCAACCGCGGCCATGAGGAAGACGACCAGAAAAACGTAGGCCACGGGCGATCGAAAGTAGCCGAGGAACTCGCGCTTAAATACAGGGAGAACTTGTGACATACCGGAAATGGGGACGACGCCCGGCGTGGTCGCCGGGACGATAACGGAAGACCAAACGCTCAGACGTCAGAGCGGGTGAGACTGCGGAAGATTTCGTCGAGCCGCGCGCCCGGCTGACGCGCACGGAACTGCGCGGGCGACTCGTCGACCACCACCTTGCCTTGGGAGATCAGAATGATCCGCGTGCAGATGGCTTCAACCTCCTCGAGGATGTGCGTGGAGAGCACCACCGCCTTTTCCGCGGCCATCGTTTTGATGAGCGCGCGGACCTCGTTTTTCTGGTTCGGGTCGAGACCATCCGTCGGTTCGTCGAGGATCAGGACGGGCGGATCATGCAGCAGCGCCTGCGCAAAACCGACGCGCTGCTTGTAGCCCTTCGAGAGGGTTTCGATGGCCTGCGTGCGCACGGGGTGCAGGTGCGTCAGCTGAATCGCGCGGTCGACCGGCGCCTGCTTGCCCGATCCGCGGAACCCGCGGCATTCGGCAATGAAGAGCAGGAACTCCTCGACCGTCATTTCGCCGTACGCCGGAGCGCTTTCGGGCAGGTATCCAATCTGTCGCTTCACCGCCACGGGGTCTCTGGTCACATCGTGCCCGGCCACTCGCGCTGTTCCCGCGGTGGGGCGCAGGAAGCCGGTGATCATTTTCATCGTGGTCGATTTGCCGGCGCCATTCGGCCCCAGAAAGCCGAGGATTTCACCGCGCTGGACCGAAAAGCTGACGCCGTTGACCGCGCGTTTTGTACCGTAGTTTTTGACCAAGCCGTTGACTTCGATCATGGAAGAAAAAGGGGGCGCACCTGGACGCCGCACCAGGAAGAGGTTCCAAGCGAAAGACGAACAGGGGGTATCGCTTTGAAAAAGCGATGCCGTATTTTTCAAGAAAAACCTGCACCCGCCCGGGCGAGGGCGAGCACGACATTGCTCCCGCCAAAGCCAGAGCTGTTGGACAGCACAAACCGCAGTTCGGCGTCGCGCGTTTCCACGGGCAAATCAAGTCCGGTGCAGCTTTCGTCCGGCTGCTCCAAATGCGCGTTCCCGGGAACGAAACCCCGCTGCAGGGCGAGGGCGCACAGGCCGGCTTCCAACGCGCCCGACATGGAGAGCGGATGCCCGGTCAGCCCCTTGGTGCTGCTGATGCGCGGCGAACGGGCGTGAAAGACGCGACGGAGCGCCAGCGCCTCGGAGCGGTCGCCCGCGAGCGTGGACGTGGCGTGAGCGTTGACGTAGTCGATCTCTTCCGGCGTCAGCTCCGCATCCTGCAGAGCGAGGGCCATTGCGCGCGCGAGCCCGTCTCCCGTGGGGTCTGACAACGTGGGATTGTGCCCGTCGCCGGTGTGGGCCCAACCGCGCAGTTCGCACCACAGTGGCGCCTGGCGCGCATGGGCCAGGGCGCGGCTCTCCAGGATCAGCGCGACGGCGCCGCCGCTGCCGACGAATCCGTCACGCCGACGGTCAAACGGCCGCGAAGCGGTCTCCGGATCGTGGGACCGGGTGAGCGCGCGAGCGCCGTCGAATGGCAGCAACGATTCCCAGACCGGCTCCTCGGCGCCCACCACGATCATGCGGTCATGGCGGCCGAGTCGGATCTCGTCGCAGGCATAACCGAGCGCGTGCGCGCTGGCGGCGCAGGCGGACGTAAACCCTGTCACCGCGCCTCGAATACGAAAATGCGCGGCGAGGTTGAAGTTGAGCGTGCCCGCGACGGTGCGCAGCACGCCGAGCGGATGCACGCGCGTGCCGCCGGACTCGAAGACCTGGTTCAGATGCGTTCGCATGGCCGCGGGCGAGCCGGCCGACGCCGTGAACAAGCCGGTGCGTTCGTCGCGTGGGCCCTCCGGCGGCAAACCCGCGTGGCGCAGTGCCTGCTGGACCGCACAAAGCGCGTACAGCCCGTGCGGAGAGAGCCCGCGCAGGGTTTCCCGCGGCACCAGGTACTCCGCCGGCCAGCGCCAGGCGTTCTGGTTCTCGCTGTGGGTATCGAATCCAACGATACGGCCGGCGATGTGGACCGGGCACTCCGGAAACCACTTCACGACCTCGAGGCCGTGGCGACCCGCACGCAGACTCGCCTCCACCTCCGCCGGCGAGTTGCCGATGGGGGAGATGAAGCCAAGGCCGGTGACAACAACCTGGCGATCCGGGGCCCGGCTCATGCGGCGCGGACCGCCCGCAGGACGAGCGCGCGAAAATCACCGACCGTCTGCAGGTTCAACAAATCCTCTTCCGGCATCGGCTGGCCAATCAGGTCCTCGACGAGGAAACCCATTTCGGCGAAGGCCAGGGAATCGAGGCCGAGGTCTTCCCGTAACCGTGTCTCCGCGGTGATCGCGGGAAGTTCGGGTTTTGTGCCATCCGGGCCGACGGGGGTATGGAAAACCAGGATGCCGTGCAGGGCGCGGTCGAGCGCCGGCTCGGAGTGTTCACGCACGAACTCCAGCACGGCTTCTGTTGTTCCGTCCGGAAAGCCCAGCAATTTTTCCCGGATGAGCGTTTCGCGGTCGCTGGAAAGGCCGGTGGACATCGGCGCCGAACTTACGCCGAAACCGCGGTCGCCGCCAGTTCGCGTTCTTTTTCTGTCTTCAGCCGGAGCTGGCCGCAGGCGGCGTCAATGTCGTGACCCTTTTCCCGACGCAATGTCACCGAAACGCGGGCTCGCCGCAGCACGTCCGCGAATCGTTCCTGTCGCGCGACGGAAGGACGCTTCCACGGCAGGCCCTCAACCGTGTTGTACGGGATCAAGTTGACGTGTGCGTGCACATCCAAGGCGATGTCCCGCAGTTTCTCGGCCTGCTCGAGTGAGTCGTTCACGTCCTCGATCAGAATAAACTCGAGCGTGACCATGCGCCCGTGCCGCGCGCTGAACGCCTTCACGGCGGGCAACAACCGCTCGAGAGGATACGCGCGATTGATCGGCATGATCTGCTCCCGCACTTCGTCGGTCGCTCCGTGGAGCGAGATCGCGAGCCGCAGCCCGAGCGGCTCGTCCGCGAGCTGAAGGATCTTCGGCACGAGCCCGCTGGTCGAAAGGGTGATCCGACGGGCGCCGAAACCGAGGCCCCACGGCGCGTTGGCGATGGTGAGCGCACGGACCACGGCGTCGTAGTTCGCCAGCGGCTCGCCCATGCCCATGACCACGATGTTGTCGAACGAGGCGAGCTCCGCCCGGGCCCGCTGGGTGCGTGCGTCTTCACGATAACAGACGTGCAGCAACTGGGCGACGATTTCACCGGCGTTGAGGTCGCGCTTGAGCCCGGCGAGACCTGAAGCACAGAACCGACAGCCCATCGCGCAGCCCACCTGCGTGGAGATGCAGATCGTCTTGCGCGAGTGTTCGAGACCGACGCCTTCCTGCGGAGCCCGGATGATTACGGTTTCCACCAGCGAATGGTCGCCGAGCTCGAGCAGCAGCTTGTCGGTGACGTCCATCGACTGCTTTCCGAGCACGAGGCTGGCCGGTAGCAGTTCAAATGTCTCCGCCAGCCAGGAGCGCAGCGGCTTGGACAGGTTGCTCATCTCGTCCCAAGAGCGGACGCGCTTCTTGTACAACCAGTCCAGGATCTGCCGGGCGCGGAACGCCGGTTCGCCACGCTCTTGCAGCCGCGCCGTGAGAGACTCGAGGGTCTCCCCGGTGAGCGGGGGGCGGGCCGGTGTGTACTTCATTGGATCGAGAAAAGATTGGCCACAAAGAGGCACGAAACGGCACAAAAAGGAAGCCAACGGCCGCAACCCTTGAAACTGCTGCAACGCCACATCTTCTGGAGTGTCCTCTCGACCTGCCTGGCAGCCGTGGGCCTGTTCGCGTTTGTCCTGCTCTTGGGCAACCTGTTGCGTGACCTCTTGGGGCCGATGTTGTCGGGCCAGATCCCGATCGACACGTCACTCATGTTGATCGGGCTGTTGATCCCGTACGTGGCTCCGTACGCGCTGCCGATGGGGGTCCTGACGGGAGTGCTGCTGGTGCTCGGGCGAATGTCGGCCCAGCAGGAGATCACCGCGATGCGCGCGGCCGGGGTGAGTCTGCGGTTCATCGCCTGGCCGATCCTGCTGCTTGGCTTGATCGGGTGTGTGACCGCGCTTGCCGTGAACTTCTACTACATGCCGAAGGCGCGCACGGCCTACAAACGGATCTTCTCGGAAGCGGTGCAGCGAAACCCGCTCAGCTTCATCGTGCCGAAAACCTTCATCCGCGACTTCCCTGGCGTCGTCCTGTACGTGAGCGAAAAGGACGGGCCGACGCTGCGCGACTTCTGGGTGTGGCAGGTCGACGACCAGGCTCGGGTCCGGATCTTCGCGCGCGCCGACGAGGGTTACTTCGATTACGATGCAGCGGCGAACACGCTCGTGCTGACGTTGCGCAATGTCGTCGTCGAGAACCGCAACCCGGACGACCCCGAGAACTTTCGGGAGCCGCCCGCGACGAGCGCGGTGGAGGAATTGCCGGTGCAGCTTCAGCTCGACGACCTGTTTGGCCGGCAAACACTACGGCCGAAGTTATCCTGGATGACGTTCGATCAACTGGTCGCGGAGTGGCGTCGGCTGAGTGGGCCGGACCAGGTGCTGGAGCGGACGAAGGTTGCGTTTGCGTTGCACGAAAAGGCCAGCGCCGGTGTGGCCGTGCTGGCGTTCGCGTTTCTCGCCATTCCACTCGGGATCAAAGTCTCGCGGAAGGAGACGTCGGCGAACCTCGGCCTGGCCCTGCTGCTCGTACTGGCGTACTACTTCATGATGGTGACGGTCAGTTGGCTCGACGATCACCCGAACCTGTATCCACACCTCTTGTTGTGGCTGCCCGCGCTCAGCTTCTTCGGCGTTGGCGTGTGGCTTTTCCGCCGGTTCGGGCGCGCGTGAGCCGCCACAAGCCGGGCGATCGGGCGGACATCGGAAGTGGATCGGGGCTGGTCGGCGCGCACGCCGAAGCCAAGCCCTCACGTTTCCTGACAGCCACCCAACCGCCGGGCGCGGTTAGCGAGCGGCCGCGCGGTTCAACGCGCTCACGATGGCCTTGATCGAGGCCCGCTCGATGTTGGTGTCGATGCCGGCTCCGTACAGCGCGTTGTCGTGCTGGGGCTTGATCTGAATGTAGCTGACGGCTCGAGCTTGGGCGCCGCTCCCCAGCGAGTGTTCGCTATAGTTGAGCAGCTCGAACGCCGCCAAACCGGCTTCACGCACGGAGTGGACGAACGCGTCGATCGGTCCGTTGCCGGTGCCGGTCAACAAACGCTCCTGGCCATTCACCAGCAGATCGGCCTGGCAGGTCACACGTTCGCCGCGCTCCATCGTGCGGAAGTCACGCAAGACGTACGGCTGGTCCCGCGCGATGTATTCGCGCTGAAACGCGTCGTGGATCTCCTCGGCCGACAGTTCCGTGCCCTTCGCATCGGCCAGATCGTTCACGAGGCGACCCAGCTCCTTGTGCATGGGTTTCGGCAGGAGAAAGCCGAACTCGTGTTCGAGCACATAAGCCACCCCGCCTTTGCCCGACTGCGAGTTGATGCGGATGATCGCGCGGTAGCTGCGACCGATATCGGCCGGATCGATCGGAATGTAGAGGACATCCCAGGGAGAGCCGGTCTCCTGCTGCGCCCACGACTTCTTGATCGCGTCCTGGTGGGAGCCGCTGAAGGCCGTGAAAACCAACTCACCTGCGTACGGTTGGCGCGGTGGGACCTCCATGCGCGTGCAGCGTTCGTAGGTCTCGCGGATCTCGTTGATGTTCGTGAAATCCAGCTTCGGGTCGATGCCGTGGGTGAACAGGTTCAGCGCGACGACCACGATATCCAGGTTGCCGGTGCGTTCTCCGTTGCCGAAGAGCGTGCCTTCGACGCGATCAGCGCCGGCCAGCAAACCGAGCTCGGTGGCCGCGATGCCGGTGCCACGGTCATTGTGCGTGTGCAGCGAGACGATGGTATGTTGGCGGCGCGTCAGGTGACGACACATCCACTCGATCTGGTCCGCGTGCACGTTCGGGGTCGTGTACTCGACCGTCGCGGGCAGGTTCAGGATGATCTTGTTTTCCGCGGTCGGCTGCCAGACGTCCGTCACCGCTTCACAGATCTCCAACGCGAAATCCAACTCGGTGCTGGTGAAGCTCTCGGGGGAGTACTCCAGCCGCAGGTTCATGCCCTCGGCGATCAACGGCGCACCGTGCTGCTTGAGCAGGGAGACCCCGTGCGTGGCAATCTTCACGATCGCCGGCCGGTCCGCATTAAACACGTAGCGCCGCTGGGCGGGAGAGGTGGAGTTGTAGAGATGGAAGATGACGTTCTTCGCGCCGCGAATCGCCTCGCAGGAGCGGGTGATCAGATCTTCGCGGCATTGGCAGAGGATCTGGATCGCGACGTCCTCGGGGATGCGGTTCTCCTCGATCAACCGACGGCAGAAATCGAACTCGATCTGGGAAGCAGAGGGGAATCCGACCTCGATCTCCTTGAAGCCGATCCGCACGAGCAGGTCGAAGAACTCCAGTTTTTCCGAGACGCTCATCGGCTGGGCGAGCGCCTGATTGCCATCGCGCAGATCAACGCTGCACCAGGTCGGGGCGTGCGTGTGCGTGCGATTGGGCCATTGACGATCCGGCAACTGGACCGGTGGGAACGGACGATACTTTTGAGCGGGAGAGGCGGGCATGACTGGCGAACAAACGAAAATGGATGGCGAGACAGGAAAACAACGCACCTCACGCCATGGAACGGCGAGGGTACGGAAGATGGAGGCGGACGCACGATCAACCGCTCACGCGGCCCTCTCGGATCGTGCGTCTAGATAAGTCGAAGCGCCTCGCAGTGAACTCGCATCCCGTTGTCCAAGCGATAACGGTCCGGCGGGCGCAAAGTCAAGCGGCGGATGGGGAGCGGCTTAGCTGCCGAAATCGACGAAGAACGTGTTCCGGTTGGCGAAAGGATTGAGGGTCCACATGCGCCGAATGCCGGTGTTGCAACCAGTCAGAATCGTCCGAGGCGTCCCCAATTGGTAACTCTGGAGAAAGAGAGTCGTCTTGATGCGTGTGGTTCTGGCACGTTCCATCACTTCATGTCCGAGGATGCCGCTGTCTTTGACCTGGCGGGTTGCCTTGACCGTGTGCGGTCGGGCGACCAGCAGGCGGCGCGCGACTTGGTGGAGCACCTTTACCCGTTGGTCATCAGGATTATCCGTGCTCGGCTGCCGCGTCGGGTCGCAGAGGAGGACTTGGCGCAGGAGGTATTCCTGAAGATGTTCAGTCGCCTGCAACAGTATCAGGGCAATGTCCCGTTCACCCATTGGGTGTCCCGGATCGCGGTGACGACGTGCATCGATCACCTGCGCATGCAGCAGCGCCGCCCGGAGTTTCGATGGGCGGATTTGTCGGAGAACGAGGCTGAGGTCCTGGAGGCCGTGTTGGCGGATGATCGTGGGCAGGCGCCGGACGATGCGCTGGCGGCGCACGAACTGGTGCACAAGTTGTTGGGTCAACTGCGACCGGAAGATCGGATGGTGCTGCAGTTGCTCGACCTCGAACAAAAGACGATCGCTGAAATCAGTGAACTGACGGGATGGAACGCCTCGCTCGTCAAGGTGCGGGCGTTTCGTGCACGTCGGAAATTGCAAAAGCTGTTTGCTGAGCTCAAACGAAAGGAGCGCACATGAGTTTCACCCCCGATCCATGGACCCGTTTGGTGACGGCCGCGCGTCGCGCACCGCAGGAGGATTTGCCCGCGGCGATGCCGCTCGGTTTTGCGACGCGCGTGGTGGCGCAGGCGTTTGCGACGCGTTCGAACCCGTGGCGATCGCTGATCGAGCAGGTGTCCTGGCGGGCGTTGGGCGTTTCCGCTGGCTTGGCGGTGGCTAGTGCGGCGTTCAACTTCGCGCCGGCTGTCCGGGCCTTTCAACACGATCCGGTGATGGAACAGGACCCGGTCGTTCTCGCCTTGGAGATGTCCTGAGATGCCGCGCTCCGGATCGGTCTGGCTTATTTTTCTGGGTGTGTTTTTCGCGGGCGTCGTCGCCGGCGGATTTGTCTCCATGCGTTTCGTCAAGCCCGCTCAGGAACGACGCGGGCCGGATGACGTCGCGCTGCGCATCATGGAGCGTTACCGCGACCGGCTGCAGCTGACGAAGGAACAGTGTGCGGCGGTGCAACCGCATGTCGACCGCGCGGCCGCCGAGATGCACCGCATCCGGGGACTGACGGCGGAAGCCATGCAGCAGCTCGAGCAGGCGATTTCGAAGGAGTTGACGGCCCCGCAGCTGGACACGCTCGAGCAGATGCAGGTCGAACAGCGGGAGCGCTGGAAGAAGTGGATGGAGAAGCGCGAACAGGAACGCCGAGCGGCCGCCGGAGGCGCGACTCACGCCGATCCGGACAAACACGACAAACCGGACGGTTCAGCTTCTCCGACGCCCAAGCCCCAGCCTTGAGGCAGGGATTGGCTTGAGGAGAGAGCAGTCCCGCGGTTGGGTAGGGCCATGGCGGAGGTTCTGGCCGGTAAGCGCATTGTGCTCGGGATCACTGGTTCGATCGCTGCCTACAAAGCGGCCGATCTGACCAGCCAGTTGCGTAAACGGGAGGCCCAGGTTTATCCCGTGCTGACGACCGGCGGCAGTCGTTTCATCACCGCGCTCACACTGCAGACCCTCGCGCGGCGCCCAGTCGCACACGACCTTTGGTCGGAAGGAAACGGCTGGCAGCCGGGTCACATCGAGTTGGCGGATCAGGCGGATCTGCTGGTCGTCGCGCCAGCGACCGCGGACGTGATCGCGCAGTTCGCGCATGGGCTCGCGCCGGATTTTCTCTCGTCGCTCTACTTGGTCGCGCGTTGCCCCGTGTTGATGGCGCCAGCGATGAACGGCAAGATGTGGACTCATCCCGCGACCCAGCAGAACGTGGCGACGCTACGCGCGCGGGGCGTCGCTTTCATCGGCCCTGAGGAGGGCATGCTGGCGTGCGGTTACGAAGGAGTCGGGCGACTCTGGCCCGTCGAGGGCATCATCGAGCGCATCGAAGCGTTGCTGGCAGCCGGCTCAGGCGCCGCGGGCGCCTGACGTCGAAATCGCGAGTGGTGAGACGTGTGCGAGAAGACGGGTTGAGGGTTAGCCGCTGATTGCCGTTGACCCCCGGCGTTTCCCGCCAACGTTCCGCCTTGGCCAGGTGCCATGCATGGGCAGGCGCGTGAACTCCGCCAGGACCGGAAGGTAGCAACGGTAACGACGTTCTCCCAGTGCCGTGGAGTGCCTGGCCACTTTTTTTCCCGCCGACCGCGGCGGTTTGAAGCGGAGTGGCGACCATCGCAGCAGTGGGTGAAAACTTGCCCGATTTTTTCCTTCATCCGCGTCCCGTTCGGGCTTTCAGTCTTCCTCCTCGATGAGCGATTACCAGGTCATCGCCCGCAAGTGGCGCCCGCAAACCTTCGACGACGTGGTCGGGCAGGACCACGTCGTGCGGACGTTGCGCAACGCCATTGCGCGCAACCGGATCGCTCACGCGTACCTCTTCGTGGGCCCACGTGGCACTGGCAAGACGTCGACCGCGCGGATTTTTGCAAAGGCGCTGAACTGCACCAATGGGCCGAAGGCGGATTTTGATCCGAATGACCCGGCGTGCAAATCGATCGCCGACGGCACGCATCTCGATGTCATTGAGATCGACGGCGCCTCGAACAACGGCGTCGACCAAGTGCGTGACCTGCGCGACACGGTGCAGTACGCCCCGGCCCAGGGGAAGTTTAAGGTCTACATCATCGACGAGGTGCACATGCTCTCGGCAGCGGCCTTCAACGCCCTGCTGAAAACGCTCGAGGAGCCGCCGCCGCACGTGAAGTTCGTCTTTGCGACAACGGATCCGCAAAAGGTGCTGCCGACGATCGTGTCGCGCTGCCAACGCTTCGACCTGAAGCCCATCCCGTCGCCCTTGATCATCGAACGGCTGCGCAAGATCGCGACCGACGAAAAGGTGACGGTGAGTGAGGACGCGCTGCGCAGCATCGCCCGGATGGCGGATGGTGGCATGCGGGACGCCCAGTCGATCTTCGACCAGATGATTTCGTTCTGCGGAGCGGACATCAGCGAGGCGGACGTTCTCGATGTATACGGTTTGGTGGCCGCGGAAAAATTGGCGGCCCTGGCGGGAGCGGTCGCGGCGGGCGATCACGCGAAGATCGTCGCGATCGTGGATGAGTGCGACCAGGCTGGCCGCGATCTCGTCCGGCTTCTCAGCGACCTGCAGGTGCTCGTTCGGGAAGCGCTGCTGGATGCGATCGGGCAAGGTGGCAGCAGCAGCAAGCTGGGCGGAGTTACTCTCACGACGGAGCAGCTCACGCGCATGCTGGACGCTCTGCGGGAAGGGGAGGGCAGTGTGAAGCTGGGCCTCGCTGAGAAGATCAACCTGGAAGTCACCTTGCTCAAGGCGGTCGAGGCCAGCCGGGCGCGGGCGATTGACAGTCTGATCAAGGAGCTGGCCGCGCTGGCTGACGAAGCACCCGCGACGGGCGGCGGGGACGGCGAAAAAAAAAAGACCTGATCGCGCAACTGGATGAGCGCGTCGCGGCGGGGCTGATACGTCAGCCGACCCTCGCGCGACTCGCCACCGTGCCCACGGAGACGCCGGGAGGGGGAACCGCTGAAGATGCCAGCGGCGATGACGAAGCGCCGCCCGATTACAGTTCCGATGATGAGGGGCCGGAATGGCCCGACGAGGCCGTTGAATCCGCGATGCGGGCGGAACAACGGGAGCGCGACGGTGAGATGCCGGCGCCGCCGCGGCCGAGGCCAGCTGCGACCGACGAGCCGGAGGATCTCAACGCGCCGCTCCCGCGACTGGACACCTTGATTGAGAAGATCCCTCCCCAAGTTCGGGAAACCTTGGACGAGCTCTTCCGCGCCCGCTTCACGAGTGTGCAACGCGTGCCGAAGGCGGTGCTGAAAACCCACTCCTGATCGGCCCGCCGGTCCGGGTAGCAAACGCGGCGTAGCAGAGGGACAACTACACCGGCCACCAGCCGTGCAGGTCCGCGCAGCCGTCGATCGTTCGCCGGTAGAAGTACGTGTCGACGGGCTCGCCGGCAAATGGCGGCAACAGCGGGATCGTCGCGCGGCGATAAAGCGCCTCGGGCACGCCCTCGAACGCATCCAGGGCCGCCAGCGCAGCCGGGGAGACTTGCCAAACTTCACCGACGACGCCGTGTTGATCCGCCGGATCGGGGACGAGGCCCGGGTATTCACCCAGATGGTACAACCGGTACCCGGGCGCGGACCGGGCCATGCCGAGAAAATGCTGGCCGGCCAGTTCGCGGTGGTTGGTGCCGCCGCGTTTCAGTGTTCCGTAAACGAAGAGCCGCCGGGCCGCGGCGGACGGCGGCCCCTCCGCTGTCATGAGGCCACTTCCACGCCCACCGCCGGGGG
>JAEWIY010000132.1 GCA_023386835.1 Verrucomicrobiota bacterium | reverse complement strand
CCTTTGTGCTCGGCCGGCCGCCGGGGGCCCGGGGCGTGGCGCTTGCGTACTCAATCGCGACCGGGGTGCTCATGCTGCCGACGTGGTGGTTCGCGACCCACGGTACACCGGTTCAACTGCTCAACGTGGCCCGGCGGATCGCTCCGCCGCTGCTCGCATGCCTGCCCGCGGCCGGCGTCGCGCTGCTGGTGCAGCGGATGAACTTCGGCCACGCGTCGGTCTGGCTCACACCGCTTCTCGCGGGTCTTTCCTTCGCAGCAACCTACGTCATCATGCTCCTGTTTGTTCTTCGCCAGTGGCGCTTCTTCCGCGAGATTGTGGCGCAGTTCCGGCGCGCCCCCGTGACGCCAACCCAGTGAGGGTAGTCGTTGTATTCAGCTTTGGCCCTAAAGACGTGTCGCGGGAAAGGCCGACAAGGCTCCGGGCGAAACCCTGATCCGCGCGATGTTTGGGGCAGTCCAGCGCTGATGGACGGGGAGAGCCGCTCAAGTTAGAGTGGAACCGGTCTGCCTTCAGGCTGTTCCACGCGAGACCTCCGTCATGACTCTAGCTTCGAGCACGTCCCGCAGTTCGAGCGCCTCCGACCATCCGATGGTCCATCTGCCGAACTTCCTGATTATCGGCGCGGCCAAATCGGGCACCACGTCCCTGGCCAGTTACCTCGGCCAGCATCCGGACGTGTACGTTTCACCATGGAAGGAGCCGAACTACTTCGCGCTGGCCGGGCGTCAGTTGCCCCTGCCCGGCCCGGTCGCCCCGGAGGTGATGTACAAGCTGCATTACTTCCACTCGGCGACCGAGCTATCACAGTACGAGGCTCTTTTCAGAGGCGTCAAAGCGGAGCGCGCGATTGGCGAAGCCTCCGTTCGATACCTCTACTATCCGGAGGCGGCGCCACGGATTAAGGAATTGCTGCCGCAAGTCCGGCTGGTGGCCGTGCTGCGCGAACCCGTCAGCCGCTTGTACTCACACTACTGCATGAACGTGCAGCACCAGCTGGAGCCCCTTTCGCTACTGGAGGCACTCGAAGCGGAGCCGCAACGGATTGCGGCGGGCTGGGGCTGGGACTGGCACTACGTCGCGGTCTCCAGTTACGCGAACCAGGTCCGCCGTTACTTTGACCTGTTTGATCGGCAGCAGATCAAAATCTTCCTGCACGACGACTTCGTGGCGCGTCCGCTCGAGGTCTTTCAGGAAATCTGCCGCCACATTGGCGTCGATTCCTCGTTCACACCCGACATGTCGGAACGGGGCAAGGTGGCGCAACGGCCCCGCGTGCTTTCGATCGATCGTTGGCTGCATTGGCCCAGCCGCTCCCGCCGCGTGATCGAACGCGCGCTGCCGCGCCGCCTCTGGCGTCCGGCCTTCGCCCGTCTGCGCCAATGGAACAGCCGCCCGGCACCGCGACTCGACCCCAAGGTCCGCGCTGAACTTGCTCCACGCTTTCGCGACGACATCCAGCAACTCGAGGACCTGCTCGGGCGGCGCATTCCGTGGAGCCGATGAACCCTTCCGTTTCGGGCGCAACGGTCACCGCTTCCACTCGCGAGCACCTCTCCGGGTATCAGGCGCGCGACTACGAAGTGGTCGACTACCATCAGCAGGAGCTGCCCGGGACCGGCCTCTGGTTTCGTGGCCCCCTGCCGGACAGCCTGGCCTCAGGTGACTACTTCAGCTGCCTGGGGGCCGCCCAAACCTTTGGCTGTTTTTGCGAGCAGCCCTTCCCCAGTCTTCTCGCGCAACCGCTCGGCCTGCCGGCATTAAATCTTGGATACGGCGGCGCGGGACCGGAGTTCTTCGCGCGCCAGCCCGCGGTCCTGGATTACGTGAACCGCGGCCGTTTTGCGGTGCTGCAGGTCATGTCCGGCCGCAGCCAGAGCAACGCGCGCTTTTATTCCGGCGGATTGGAATATTTGCGCCGACGGTCGGACGGACAGCCGATTGGCGCGAGCCGCGCCTATCAGGACATCCTCGCCGGGCCCAAGTGGCTGCGCCGGCTGCCGCCCATTCGTGTCGGTCGATGGCTGGCGCGGAAGTGGGCCGCGCCGGCGGCCCGCCGGCTGGCCGTGGAAACGCGCGCCGCGTGGGTGAAGAGCACCCGCCAACTGCTCGAACAGATCACCGTCCCGGTCATCCTGATCTGGTTTTCCCGTCGCACCCCGGACTACGCGTTCGGGACCGGCAGTGTGTCGCAATACTTTGGTGAGTTTCCCCAGCTCATCGACCGTCCCACCGTGGAGTCCGTGCGCCGGCTGACGCCGCACTACGTTGAGTGCGTCACGAGCCGCGGCAGCCCGCAACCGCTCATCAGCCGGTTCACCGGGCAACCCACCACCGTTGATCCCACCCGCGACCGGCCGGACCTCGCGGGCGGCGCCCCGTGGACGCATAATCGCTACTATCCGTCGCCGGAAATGCAGCAGGACGCAGCGGAAGCGCTCCTCCCCATCGCCCGCCGCGTTGCGCACCCGGCCACGTCCACGGCATGACCCACCGTCCGCTCGCGACACGCCGCGCCCTCGCCGTCAATACGTTCAGCTCGCTCACCACCCGCGTGCTGCAGCTGACGGTGCTGGTGTGGGTGAACCAGTATTTGCTGCGCCACATCGCGCCCGCGGAATACGCGCTGCTTCCGCTGGTGATGTCGTTGCTGATCTTCGGCGAACTTTTCCGCACCCTCTTTGCCGGCGCCCTCGCGCGCTACCTCGTGGAGGCCGATGCGCGTGGAGATGACCAGGGCGTCACGCGCATTGTCTCGTCGATGCAGCCTGTGCTGACCGGAGCGGCGCTGCTCCTGGCCGGCACGGCGGCCGTGGCGATCTGGCAGGTGGACCGGCTCCTCGAACTGGAACCCGCGCAGATCGGCCAGGCGCGACTGATGCTCGGCCTGCTGCTCGGGTCGATGTGCGTCGACATGGTCGCGGCTCCGTATTCACAGGGTCTCTACATTCGGCAGCGTTTCGTCGTGCTGAACGGGATCGAGCTCGGGACGGAGGCGCTGCGGGCGGCCTTCGTTTTTGCGCTGCTGCTGAACGTGAGCGCCTCAGTCGTGTGGCTGCCCGTGGCGTCGGTGACCGCCGGCATGATCGGACTCACGATCCGGATCGCCTTCACGCGACGCTTGTTGCCGGCAGCTCGCTGGCAGCGTGGTCAGGCCGACGCTGCGACCGTCCGGCAACTGCTCGGCTTCAGCGCCTGGACCTCAGTCCAGGGGCTGACCAACCTGATTTCAACGACGGCGCCTGCGCTGATCCTGAACCGCGCAGCCACCCCGCTCGATGTTGCCAGCTTCCATGTCGGCCGCCTACCTGACCTTCAACTGCGACGGTTGGCCGTGGCCGCAGCCGTGCCGCTTCAACCGGCACTGACGAGCCTGCAGGCCGTGCGCGGAGAAGGTGCGTTGAGGGAGCTCTACTACCGCGGCGGCCGGTATCACCTGTGGATCATCCTGTTCTGCGTCGCCCCGCTCGTGCTCTTTGCCGACGCCATCGTTCATTTGTATGCCGGTGAACGCTACAATCTCGCGGCTGGAGTGCTGGTGCCACTGCTCGCCGTGTATCCACTCACCTGGGCCAGCGCGATGTTCTACCGGATCGCCCACGCCGTCGGAAAGGTCGGCGCGTACTACGCGTGCGATCTGGTGGTGCAGCTGGTCACGCTTGGGATGCTAGTCTACCTCGTGGTGATGCGCGGTCTTGGAGCACCCGGCGCTGCGTTGGCCATCGCGGCCACGTCCGGGATCCTGCACGTGGTGCTCGTCTGGCCGATGGGGCTGCGCCTGATTCACGGTCGGTGGGCGCTCTTCTGGCGCCAAACGCTGGTCCCCGGCATCCTGCCTTTTGCTTCGGCCTGCGCGCTTTGTGCCGGTTACCGCTCGCTCTGGCCTCTTGATAGCTGGGCGCAGATCGCGCTGGGCAGCTTCGCTGCCGCCGCGGTTTACGCGCTGGTCCTGCTTGGCTTCTGTCTCGCGCCCATCGACCGCGATCTCGTGGCCCGGGCCACGAATCGCCTTCGGCGGAAACTGCCCTTTCTGCCGGCGGTCGAATGGCGGCAGCAAACGTCATGAGCGCGCTGACGACCCTCCTGCTGAGCCGCTTCGCGCCCGAATCGTCGGCGGGCGGCGCGGCGTTGCGCAACCTGCAGAACCTGCACGGACTGGCGCGCCTCGGACCCGTGGATGTGCTCTTCATGGGGTCCACGCCGACGCCGATCGTGAAGCCGGCTGACGTTCGTCATCTCGAGCAGCTTTCCCTGCCCGCGGAGCCCAGCGGGCGCTCCCTCTACGAGCGCGCGCGCCAACGGCTTTGGTATGCGCGGCGCGCCGCACATCCCCTCGTGGAACGTTACTGGAGCGGCACGCTTGAACGGCAGCTCCAGCAATTTCTCGCCCATCGGCACTACGATGCCATTGTCATCGAGGAGCTCAGCCTTTCCGGCTACCTGCCGGTGCTGCGTCGCACCGGAGCTCGTCTGGTTTTTGATGCGCACAACGTCGAAAGCCGGCTCCGCACCGAACTCGCTGGAGCCACGGAGCAGCAAACCGGCTCACCCGGCGCACGCTTTCGCCAACGCGTCGGAGCGCGCCGGCTTTTCGAGGCCGAACAACAAGCCTTCCAGGGAGCCGACCTGGTGTGGGCTTGCAGCGACTACGATGCGCACGAATTGCAGCGGCTCTATGGCACCGCGACTTCGGTCACCGTGGTGCCCAATGGGTTGAATGTGGCGGGGTATGAACAAGCGGGTGCAATTGCCCCGGACGAAGATTGGCGATGCCACCCGCTGACGGTGTCATTCCTGGGCACCTACTCGTATTGGCCGAACGAGGACGCGGCGCTGCGCTTGATCAAGGAAGTGCTGCCGTTGCTCCAGCGGGCGCAGCCGGAAGCGCGGCTCCTGCTGATTGGTCGGGATCCATCGCGAGCCATGCAGGCGGCCGCGGACGCAGCGCGCGGCGTGGTGATCACCGGCGCCGTGCCCAGCATTCTGCCGCACCTTCGTGAACCGAGCGTACTGGCGTTGCCAATCGCGTATGGCAGCGGCACGCGCCTCAAGGTTCTCGAAGCCTTTGCCTCGCGCCGTCCGGTGGTGAGCACGCGCAAGGGCGCGGAAGGCATCGACGCCCACGATGGTGAACACCTCCTGCTGCGTGAAAGTCCGGAGGAGATCGCAGATGCGGTGCTGCGCCTCTGGGAGGACCACGGGATGCGAGCCGCTCTGTGCCGGCAGGCCCATCACCTCGTGCGTCAACGCTATTCCTGGGACACCGCCGCTCTGGCCATCGCCCACAGCCTCGACGCTGCGGAAACCGCGCCACCTCCGGCGGTTGAAGCGACGCCGCCGGGCTTGGTGTAGCCGCCGAGTTGTTACACGCTGTAGGGCTCTGCCCTTACGGGCGCTTCAGGCCTCGCCAAGTCTGATTCGGATCGGCTCCGGTCCGCTGCTGGATCATCTTCGGGACCGCGGCTGCCGCCTGATCTCAACAAAGGCGGCGATTCCCGGCCCGCCTGTCCCTTCGGTCACCTTGGTCGCGTTTCATAAACGGCTGCGCAGGAGCGGCCCATTCGCACGTCGTTTTATTCCGCCCGGAAATTTCCCATCGGGGCGCCGCCGGATCGCACTTTTCGTAATCATAACGGTCTGGTCGTTCACTCATGAAAATCGTCCCTGAATCCAGGGCTCTCTTCGCTCCAACTCCCTCCTGCATTTTGCTCCCGCTTGAGCTCGCCTTGCGCCACCTGCGCGCCGGCTCGCGGTGGCTCTTCGGCCTCGCCGTCGTGTTCGGTCTGGCAGCGGTGGCGCCCCACGTGAGCGCGGCGCCGCCGGAGAAATTTGCGCTGGAGGATGTGCTCACCGGGCTCGAACAGCCCATGTCTCTCCGTTTCCTTCCGGACGGCCGGATGCTGGTCATCCAGAAGAAAGGGATTATCCGGATTGTGGATACGTCCACGACGCCGGCGACCGCGGAGGTTTACATGAACCTCGCGTCCGCCAGCCACCCGCACGGGATCAAGGCGGACCAGGAACGCGGGTTGCTCGACATCGCGATCGATCCGAATTTTCCGTCGCAGCCGTACATCTACCTGTTCTACACCCCGAACACGGGACCAAACGGGCAACGGGCCCGCATCGCACGCTTCACGCACCAGCAGAACAGCGGCGGACTGACGAGCCGCGGCAACCCGGGCAGCGAGGTCATCCTGTGGGAGGACACCCACGGTTACGACTCCTGCTGCCACTTCGGCGGCGGGCTCGACTTCGGGCCTGACGGCAAGCTCTGGCTCACCGTCGGTGATCACTTCCAAGGTTCGTATGCCGCCAGCCTTACGCACGCGGGCGGCGGCGTGATTCGGATCAACAAGGACGGCTCCATCCCGGCCGACAATCCGTTTAATGACGGCAGCGGCCCGAATCACGACGCGATCTTCGCCTACGGCATGCGCAACCCCTTCCGGGCGCGCTGGGATCTGCCGACCGGACGCCTCTTCATCGGCGAAGTGGGCGGAAATGAGCAACCGAAGGCCTGGGAGGATCTCCACCTCATCGAATACGATCAGGCAACGGGCCGCTTCATCGACGATGACTTCGGCACCGCGTCGGACGACGGGAAGTTCAGCGGCATCAACTTTGGCTGGCCGACCGTCGAAGGTCTGCCGCCTTACACGGACTTTCCGGCGGCCGAGATCGACGCGGTGGGCGAGCCGATCTTCGCGTACCGGCATGCCGGCAGTGAAGCCGCCATCAACGGCGGCGTGATCTATCGTGGCACGATGTTTCCGGCGCACTTTCAAGGAGCGTACTTTTACGCGGACTCCACGCGCGATTTTGTCCGGTATCTGAGATTTAACGTCGATGGCTCCATCATTCCGAATCCGAATCCGCATCCGATCAGCATCAAGAACCCCGACTCGATCAGCCACCCCTTCGACCTGACTCCCTTGGGCCGAATCGTGGCCCTCGAGGTGGGACCGGACGGCGCGCTCTACTACGTGAGCTTCACCGACCAGGGCGGCGCGTACGGGGTGCCAAACCCAACGACGCTCGGCGCCGTGCGCCGGTACGTTTACGATGCCGGCAACGCGCGCCCGCAGATCACCACCTTCACGGCCGAGCCGCTCCAGGGACCGAATCCGCTCCCGGTCGAATTCCGGTTCGTCGCGGCGGATCCCGAAGGCAACCCGATGACCTACGTGCTCGACTTCGGCGACGGCACCACTTCCGGCGCGCCGAAACCGCTGCTGGCCGACACGCTCACCGTCGTGACACACACCTACACGGTGGATGGTCGCAAGCAGGCCACGCTCACCGTCTCGGACGGAACCACAGAGTCTGTCCAAACGATCACGGTCGAGGTGGGCCAGCCGCCGGCGATCACCAGTCTCACCGCCGCCAACAGTCGACCGGGAGCTTCGGGCACCAGCTTCCGTTACGGCGACACCATCACGTTCAGCGCCACGGCAACCGACCCCGAAGACGGTGCGCTCACGGGTGCGAACTTCACCTGGGCCGTGTCGTTTGTTCGTCCGGGCAATGTGCACCCGGCGCTCGCCGGCGAGACCGATACCACGTCGATCCTTTTCCCCATTCCGGCGCAAGGCCAGGGCTTCAGCGGCCCCGTCTTCTACCGCGCCTCGCTGACCGTGACGGACTCGAGTGGCCTCTCCTCGACCGCGACGATCGACATCTTCCCGGAGAAGTCGGACATCACCTTTAACACGGTGCCGAGCGGCATTGTGGTGCAGGTGGACGGCAACACCGAAAAGGCAGCGCCTTACGTTCTGGATACGCTGATCAACTTCGATCATACCATTTCCGTTCCGGAGGTGGTCTGCGTTGGGGGCACCCAGTACCGTTTCGCCAGTTGGTCGAACGGAGCCACGACGGCGCAGCAGACCTTTACCGTTCCACCGAGCAACATCACGCTGACGGCGACGTACACTGCGGAGGGCGCATGCGCTTCGCCGCCGACCGACGGGCTCGTGTTCCATCTCAAGCCCGACAAGGGCGTGGTGGTTTCGAACTCCAACGTTTCGGTCTGGGAGGACCAAAGCTCGCTGGCCAATCACCTCAGCGCGGTTGGCACGCCCAAGTTTGTGCCGGGCACTGCGTCGCAGCCCGGCTACGTGCACTTTGACGGAGTCGACGACGCGCTGGCCCGCACCGGCTTCAGCGGCCTGCCAACCGGCAATGGTGCACGCACCGTCATCCTGTATTCGCGTTACAATGCGGCCAACACGTCCGGGGGCGGTTGGGCGGGCTTTGCGTATGGTTCACCTTCGAGCAACCAGGTGTTCGGGCTCGCGTTGACCCCCGGCGGCACGCTCGGCGTGCAGGGCTGGGGCACCGGCAACGATATCACGGCCAGTCCCGCGACCGTTGTCACCGGGCAGTGGGTACGCCACGCCGCCACGTTTAACGGTGGCACGCTCAATCAGTTCGTGAATGGAACGCCGGCGGGGTCGGCCAGCCGAACCTACGCAACCGGCACGAGCCGCATCCGGCTCGGAGAGGAGATCAACGGCGGCAAGAACCTCAACATGGACGTCGCCGAGGTGCTGGTGTACAACCGCGTGCTGACGCAATCCGAGCTCGCGACGGTTGATGCGTATCTGGGCAACAAGTACAATGGGAGCCCGGGGGGCGGCGGCACGCCGCCGACGGTCGGCATCACCTCGCCGGCCGCCGGGGCCCAGTTCACCACCGCTCAGATGCCGATCTCCCTGACCGGTACCGCCACGGATGCGCAGGACGGCGATATCAGCGCCGAGATCATGTGGCACTCCAACATCGACGGGGCACTCGGCATCGGCAGCAGCCTCTCCGTCAACCTGTCGGCCGGCACGCACCTTCTGACCGCGCGAGCCATCGACAGCGACTTCCAGGAGGCGTTTGTGACCCGCACCATCACCGTGACGAGCGGCTCGTCCGGATCAGGTGACCTGGTGACCGAGGGTCTGGTGCTGCAGTTGGAGTCCGACCTCAACGTGTCCACCGGCACGGGTTCGAGCGTCGCCGGCTGGCTGGACCAGTCCGGTCTGGGCAACGACCTCGTGGCCGTGGGGAACCCGCAACTCGTCAACAGCGGCACGCCAAGCGGCCAGCCCGCCATTCGCCTCGATGGAAACGACCGCCTGGAGCGGGTGCACGCCACCAGTGCGCTCGGCGGCTTTCCCATCGGAAACGCGAATCGCACGATGTTCATTGTCGCCAAGTACGACAGCACCACCTCGTGGGGCGGTGTCGCGTACGGGACGGCCAACTACAACCGCACCTTCGGCCTGGGCGTGAAGCACCCGACCGGGGAGCTTCTCCTGCAGGGCTACGGCAGCGGCAATGACCTTGTGTCCACCACCGCTGGGGTGGGACAGGGCTGGCTCGTGCAAAGCGGCCTCGTCAGCGGGGGCAGAGGGACACTGTTCCGCAACGGCGCCCAGATCGCGAAGTTCACGCACAACTACGCCACCGCCCTCACCCGACTCGTCATCGGACAGGAGATCGGTGGCGCCGGCTACATCGGCATGGATGTCGCCGCGGTCCTGCTCTACGACCGCGCGCTCTCCGAATCCGAGCGGGCCAGCGTCGAGGCGTATTTAACCACTAAGTACGTCAGCGGCGGCGGCCCGTCGAATGCAGCGCCGACTGTCACCATCACCGCCCCGGCCAACAATACCAGTTTCGCCGCCGGCGCGCCCGTGACGTTCACCGGCACCGCGTCCGATCCGGAAGACGGCAACCTCAGTCCCAGCCTGCGTTGGTCGTCCAACCAAGGCGGCGAGTTCGGCACCGGAGCGAGCGTCACCACGTCCTCGCTTGCGCCGGGCCCGCACACCATCACGGCGGCCGTTACGGATGCGGGGGGACTCACAAACTCCCAGTCCGTCACGATCACCATCAACGCTGCGAACTCCGCGCCAAGTGTTTCGATTACGGCTCCGGCCAACGGATCATCCCACGCCGCTGGTGCGTCGATCACCTTCACCGGAACGGCGGCAGATCCGCAGGATGGCAACGTCAGCGCCAGCCTCACGTGGTCTTCCAACGTCACCGGCGCGCTCGGTACCGGCCCGTCGGTGACCACCTCCAGCCTGCCCGCCGGCACCCACACGATCACCGCCACAGCGCAGGATTCCGGCGGTCTCACCGGCTCGCAGTCGATCACGATCACAGTCACGGGAAGTCCAGGAAGTGGCGACTTGGTGACCTCGGGCCTGGTGCTCCGGCTTGAATCCGACGGCAGCGTCACCGCCGGCACCGGCTCCACCGTCACGCAATGGGGTGACCAGTCCGGCCTTGGCAACCATGTGACCGGCCACGGAACGCCGCAGCTGATGACCGGCGCCGCTCCCACCGGCCGCCCGGCCATTCGCCTCGATGGCACGGACTTCTTCGACCGGGTCCACGCTTCCGAACCCCTCAACGGCTTCCCGACCGCAAATGCCAACCGCACCGTGTTCATCGTCGCCAAGTACGCCGGCACGACGTCTTGGGGCGGCGTGAGCTACGGCACCGGCAACTACAACCGCGCCTTCGGCGTGGGCGTGAAGCACCCGACCGGTGAGCTCTTCCTGCAAGGTTACGGCAGCGGCAACGACCTCGTCTCGACCACTCCGGGTGTCGGACAGGGCTGGATGGTGCAAAGTGGCCTGCTGAGCGGCGGGACCGCCACGTTGTACCGCAACGGTGCGTCGGTGGCGTCCTTCAACCATAAGTACAACACGATCCTGACGCGGCTCGCGATTGGCCAGGAAATCGGCGGCGCCGGGCACATCGCGATGGATGTCGCCGCCGTGCTGGTCTACAACCGGGCCTTGTCTGAAGCCGAGCGGGCTCAGGTCAATGCGTATTTGTCCAACAAATACCTGAGTGGCGCCAACGCCGCGCCGACGGTCACCATCACCGCGCCGGCCGCGGGCGCGAGTTTCGCCGCGGGCGCAGCGGTGACGTTCTCCGCCACCGCCAGCGATCCCGAGGACGGCACTCTCAACCCGGCCATCAGCTGGAATTCCAACCTCGGCGGAGCGCTCGGCACGGGTGCGTCCGTGACCACGTCCAGCCTCGCCCCCGGCACGCACACCATCACGGCTTCGGTGAACGACGCCGGCGGGCTCAGTGACACCGACACGGTGACAATCACCATCACCTCGTCGAACCAGGCGCCCACCCTCACCATCACGGGTCCGGCGAACGGCTCCACGTTTGCGGCTGGTGCACCCGTCACGTTCACCGCCACAGCGTCCGATCCGGAACAGGGCAGCCTGAGTTCAAACATCGCTTGGACGTCGAGCGTGGCCGGACCAATCGGGACGGGAGCCTCGTTCACAACCACCACCCTCGCGGCGGGCAACCACGTCATCACGGCGGAGGTAACCGACTCCGGAGGGCTGAAGGCCACGCGGACGATCAACGTGACCATCACCGCACCCGTAGTGCCGCTGCCCGTGACGGACGGCCTCGTCCTGCACGTGGAATCCACGTTGGGAGTGACCACGAGCGGCGGAGCGGTGACAGCGTGGCAGGACCAGTCTGCCTTGGGCAACCACCTCAGCACGAGCGGCGGTCCGGTGCTGGCCGCAGCGGCCACACCCAAGGGTCAGCCGGCCCTCCGTTTCGACGGGGCCAACGATTACGCTCAACGCGTGCATTCGACCAACCCGCTCAACGGTTTCCCGACGAGCAATGGCGGTCGCACCTTGATCGTGGTGGCGAAGTACGACAGCTCCACCTGGTGGGGCGGAGTCTCGTACGGATCCGCGTCTCACAACCGCGCCTTTGGCCTCGGGGTCAAGCACCCCTCCGGTGAGTTCTACCTGCAG
Organism: Verrucomicrobiota bacterium; assembly: GCA_023386835.1. GTDB lineage: Bacteria > Verrucomicrobiota > Verrucomicrobiia > Opitutales > Opitutaceae > Actomonas. Next base: position 19,086 of record JAEWIY010000132.1, on the reverse strand, counting down.
GGTTACGGCAGCTCCAATGACCTTGTCACCACCACAGCGGGGATCGGTTCCGGATGGTCGGTCCAAGTAGCCCAGGTCGGCAGCGGCCAGGGCAGGCTCTTCAAGGACAACACCCTGCTCGCCCAATGGTCGCACGCGTACGCCACTTCGCTCACCCGCTTCGTGATCGGTCAGGAGATAGGTGGCGCGGGACACGTGGGGATGGACGTCGCCGCGGTCCTGCTCTACAACCGCACGCTCTCGACCAGCGAGCGTGAAGCCGTGGTGAATCACCTGAGGCAAAAGTATCTGCAATGATTTTTCCGTCATGCAGGGAACCGTTCGCTTTTCCAGACCTTCTCTTGGGCGTGCGATTCTCCGGCTACTTCCCGGCCAGCCGCTGTCCATAGCGGTCCCGGGAGTGGTTTGCCCCCGGAATTTTGCTCCGTCCTTTCTCATGGCCACTTCAACCTCGACGCCACCGATCCTCGCCATGCGCCAGCGCGCAGCGCGTGATCGGTCGCAGCCGGCCGGACTGCGCGTCACGTTACTCCCGTTTTATCATGATAATCCCTATCAGCAGCGGCTGGTCGAGCAGTTGCGGGCACTGGGGGTCGAGGTGGCCACAAGGATACAACTGAAGGGACTGTTCGCCGAAACGCGGAAGCGGGAGAACCGGCCGGACGTCGTTCATCTGCACTGGCTTCCCGGTTACAACGGCAAACCGGTCACGCTCGCGCGCCTACTCATGTACTACGTGCGGGTGCGGCTGCTGCGACATCGGGGCATCCGGATCGTCTGGACCGTTCATAATCTTTACCCGCACGAGGGGCGTCATCGTGGCGTCGACCGTCGCTTCATCCGCGGCATCATTCAGTGCGCGTCGCAGCTAATCGTGCATTCGCCTTCTGCGGCCGACATGGTGCGGCAGGAGTTTGGCGTGCGCGACTGGCGCAAAATCGCCGTCGTTCCACACGGCCATTACATCGACAGCTACCCGAACACGATCAGTCGCGCGGAAGCCCGCCGAAAGCTAGGCCTCCCTGCCCACGGCACCGTGCTTCTCTTTCTCGGCAAGATCCGCCGCTACAAGGGCGTCTCCTCGCTCGTTCGCACGTTCCAGGAGGTCGCACCTTCAGACGCCACCTTGGTGGTGGCAGGGGCTCCGGTTGACGATCAGATCGTCGGCGAAATCCGGCAGCTCGTCCATCAGGCTAACGTCATGCTCTATCCGGAGTTTGTGCCGGACGATACGATTCAGGTGTACATGAATGCCGCCGACGCGGTGGTCTTCCCGTATCAGGACGTGCTGACCTCCGGCGCGGTCATCCTCGCGATGTCCTTCGGCAAGGCCTGCATTGCACCACGCTTGGGCTGCATCGGCGACGTTTTGGATGAACAAGGTTCGGTCTTGTACAACCCGGACGCGCCGGAAGGCCTCAAAAACGCGCTCTCCACGGCGCTGGCGCAGCCGGAACGGCTCGCGGCCATGGGCCACCACAATCTCACCCAGGCCCAGCGGTGGCGCTGGGACGACATCGCCCGCGCAACCGTGGAGGTTTACGACGGACAGGCGAATCGTGTGATGCAGGGCTCCCCTGCGACGAGCCCCGTCGAGCTGCCGAGCGGGTCTTAACCGGCCCCGGATTGGCGGCGTTCCATGGCCGCGCGTGCTAAGTTCCCTAGAACATCAGGTTGAACTATTTGGGTGAAAGGCGGTCTGGCTTGGCCTTGCCATGACCCGACACCGTCTCCCCTTTCTCCGGCTTCAACCGGACACGTCCCTTGGTCTCGGCTGTGCGCTCCTGTTGTCGTTTCAGGGTGCCTTCGCCCAAGTCGCTCCTTCGTCGTCGAGCCCAGAAACCACCGCCGCACCCGTCGCGCCCGTCACCGATGAAGTGACGACGCCCACCGACGGCGCCGCCGCACCCGTGGAGATTTGGACCACCCAAGCGGAGGTCCTGCCCTTCAGCGTGCGAAACGAACCGGGCGTCTTCACCCGTCCCGTTTACCGGACCCAACCGCGCGTGGACGACGGGCGGCCGCTCAACGCGCACCTGTTCTACCGCTTCCAGCGCGCCGAAGGCATTCCAAACGGACCCGGTGAACGTTACACCAGCACCGTGCATGAGGTCTCACCGGGGATCGCTTGGGCCCTCGGTGAACATTGGGGCCTCAACTACACGCCGACCTTCACGTGGTACTCGCATGATCTGCTGGAGGATACGGTGGATCACAACGTGCTCCTCGACTGGAGGACCGACTACCAAGGCTGGCGGTTCGACGCTTCGCACCGCTACCAGCGCGCCAACAATGTCCTGATCGAGACCGGCTCCCAGACGGAACGAGAGTCTTTTCAAACCGCCTTCGGTGCGATCCTCGACCTGAACACGCGCCTCGGTTGGGAAACCCGACTTGGCCACTACGTGCGGAGCTCAGACATGTTGAATGACTTCCGTGAATACACCGCCGAACAGCACCTGCTCTATAGCCTGAGCGAACGCGTGCGCGCCTCGGCGGGCGTGGTCTACGGCTACGTCACGGTCGACGACGGTTCGGATCACCAATACCTGCGTCCCCGCCTCGGCGTGGATTACGCACCCGGCGAGAAACTCAGTCTGCGTGGCTGGGCCGGTCTGGAAAACCGCTGGTATAAAAACGGCATCGAGACCACGGCTCCGGTTTACCAGATCGCGGCCAACTACCGCCCCGTGGAAACGACAGAACTCACGGTTTCCTACAATCGCTCCGTCACTCCCGCTTTCTTTCAGGACGCCGTCGTCCGCCGTCGGTGGCTCGAACTCTCGCTGACGCAACGCCTGCTCGGCCGATACTTTCTCTCGGTCAGCGCGGGTCGCCAGGAGAGCAGCTACTCCGGTTTGACCACAGCCACCATCAGCGGCCGCCAGGACAAGGCCACCCACTACAGCGTCCGGCTTTCCACGCCGATTCGCGACCAAGGATTCGTGGCGCTGTTCTACGAGCCGGAAGCGGACAATGACTCCAACCGCGACGACTTCTCGTATTCAATCCGTTCATGGGGTGCCGAACTCGGCTGGCAATTCTGAAGCAGTTGACCTGTCGGGGGAACCGGTTTGCCCCGATCGGCTCTATGCGGACGCTCCATGAGTGTCAGTTCCAGCTCGCCTCTCGTGTCCGTCGTCATCGCCGCCTACAACGCGGCGGCGGACCTCCGAACGACCCTATCGTCATTGCGCGCGCAGACGTACGCGCATTTCGAGGCGATCATCGTTGATGACGGCTCGACCGACGGTACCGCGGCGATCGCGGAATCGTTCGCCCGCGCCGACTCGCGGTTTCGCCTGATCCGGCAGGCGAACGCGGGCGTCGGCGCCGCTCGCAATACTGCCATCGGGCACGCTCTCGGCACGTACATCGCACCATTGGATGCGGATGACATTTGGGACCCGGAGAAACTCGAGAAGCAGGTCGCGGTGATGGAAAAAGCCGAGCCGGACGTTGGGATGGTTTACTGCTGGTCGCGCCGAATCGATGCGAACGGCAAGTTCCTCTCCTACAGCCATCCTTATGCCGTTGAGGGCCGGATCCGCCGGGCGTTGATCCTGCGCAATCTGCTGTCCAACGCCAGCGTGCCACTCTTCCGCCGGTCCGCGATTTCCGAGGTGGGCCCGTATCTCACCCGGACCGAACAGCGCGGCGGCCAAGGTTGCGAGGATTGGGACATGAACCTGCGCGTGGCGGAGAAGTACGTCATTCGCTGCGTGCCCGAATACCTTGTCGGTTACCGCCAGCGGCCGAGCTGCATGAGCGTGAATGCCGAGATGATGACCAAGTCCTATGAGGTCGTCATCGCGCGTGCCCGCGCGCGTTCGCCGGACTTGCCGAAGACGCTCTTCCGCTGGTCCGCCGGCGCCTTCTATTTTTACCTGACGAGCAAGAGCTACCAATGGGGGCGGTACCGCTGGACCCTGCACGCAGGGGTGCGCGCGCTAAAGGCCGACCCGATTCTGCTCCTTAGCCCACGGATGCGCCGGTTCACGTTCGGCAGCGTCTTCCATCTCCTGACCCACGGTCGCTTCCGGCGCACGCCCATCCCGCCCCCGTCGCCGATTGACCTGATCCCGGTGCCGAGCGAGGGCAACACCCGGCGCGCGCGCGATATGATCGAGCGCGTGGAACTGCGCCGTTGGAGCCTGGCCACCGCCGCATAACTTTCCCACGGGCGCCCCGGCTGTTCCGGCGCGCGCTCCGTGGTGGCTCCCGAGCAATGCTGCTCCCGATCAAGACTCTCGACGTCGAACTGGCGCCGCCGCCCACGGCCGACCTGCCGGTGGCAGCGCGCTACCGCGCCGCCCGTGTGCTCGTCCGCTGGTTTGGTGTGCCCGTTGGCACCGTATCGGTTCCTATCGTCGCCGGACACGTGCGGTTGAGCGACCTGGCTGCGGCGATCAGCCGCGACCTGCCTCGTCACGTCGGCCCGGAATGGGTCCGCCGCGCATTGTCGGCTGCCGTCGATCCAAACGCGGCGACGCTGATGGCGCTGCGGCCGCCTCCGCCACGGCACGCGGCACCGACCCTCTCGCTCGTTATCTGCACCCGTGATCGTCCGGACGACCTGGCGCTCTGCCTCGCCGCGGTCGCCCAGCTGAATCCGCCTCCACTGGAGGTCGTCATCGTCGACAATGCACCGAGGACCGACGCCACCGCGCGCCTGGTGCAGGACTCGTATCCCCAGTTCAAGTACATCCTGGAAAAGACCCCGGGTCTCGACCACGCCCGCAACCGCGGCATCCGCGAATGCAGCGGCGAGGTCGTCGCCTTCACCGACGACGACGTGATCGTCGATCCCAGCTGGATCGGAGCGGTCGGACGCGCTTTCGCGGAGGATCCAGCGCTGGGATTGGTGACGGGCTTGATTGAACCGTACGAACTCGAGACACCGGCGCAGGCCCTGTTCGAGGCGTACGGCGGCTTTGGCCGTGGTTATCAGCGCCAGTACCTGCAGTCCGCCGCCGGCACTCCCCTGCCCTGGTCGCTGATCGGCGCCGGGCAACTCGGCGCCGGTGCCAACATGGCGATCCGCCGTGTCGTCTTCGAGACCACCGGCTTTTTTGATCCGGCGCTCGACGTGGGCACACCAACCCGTGGTGGCGGCGATCACGAGATGTTTCACCGGGTGATCAAATCGGGCTGGCTTTGTCTCTACGAACCGGCCGCCCTGGTGCGCCACCGCCACCGGCGCACGCTTCCGGAACTGGAGCGGCTCCTCTACGACTACGGCCACGCCACCCGCTGCTTCTTCGAGCGTGTCCGCCTCAACTTCCCCGAAGACCAACCTGGTCTGCGCCGCCTGCAAAAATGGTGGTGGAAACATTGGGCGTGGAAACGACTGCGCGAAGCCGTGCAGATCCCCACCGTCTTCCCTCCTCGGCTCGTCCGGGCAGAAATCCGTGGCTACCGGGAAGGCGCCGGCGGCTACGAACGCGCCCGGCGTCAGATCGTCCCGGACGAAGCAGTGCGACCGGACGCCTTCCGTCGCACGACTGCACCGCCCCGGAACCGTGTCTCAACGCACTTGATACGCGCCGATCTCGCGCAGGCGCTGCGCGCAGCACCCGAAGGTCGGGACTCCGACGCGCTCGAAGTCATGGTCGAACGTGAGTCCCGCCTTCTCGGGTCGGTTCGCGTGGCGACCATGGGCCATGCGATGTCCGCGCGGCGACTCGCGGATGCGATCGCCCGCGAGCTCTGGACCCGCGTCCTGCGTCCCTCGGACGGCAGCAAGGCCAACGCCTGGGCCGACATCGCAGCCAAGCTCGCAGCCCAATTCCCCACCGCTCGTGCTCCGTCGAACGCGCCGACGCCCGGGACCGTGACTGTGGTCGTGGCGACGTGCAATCGGCCTGACAACCTGCGGAACTGCCTGTTGTCACTGCAGCGGCTTCGCACCGCGCGGCCCGTGCAGATTGTCGTCGTCGACAACCGACCCGCCGCCGGAAGCGCCACGCCGGTCGTCCGAGAATTCCCCGGCGTGGAATTGGTCGAGGAACCACGGCCGGGCTCATCGTACGCGCGCAACGCAGGCATTGCGGCCGCTCGCGGCGAATTCATCGCGATGACCGACGACGACATGCGCGTCGACGAGGATTGGCTGGAACGTCTGCTTGTCCCCTTCGCGCGCGCCGACGTGGTCGCGGTCACCGGTAACACCTTGCCGGCTCGGGTCGAAACAGCGGCGGAACGACACTTCGAAACGTACGGCGGCTTCGGCCGCGGATTTGAGCCGGCCGTCTTCGACACCGCTTGGTTTCAACGCTTCCGTCGACGCGCGGTGCCGACCTGGCACATCGGCGGCTCTGGCAACGCCGCTTTTCGCACCTCCCTCTTCAGCGATCCCACGATCGGGCTTTTCGACGAACGTCTGGGTTCGGGTGTGCCGACCGGCGTGGGTGAAGACACGAAACTGTTCTACGACATCCTGCACGCCGGGTCCACGATCGTCTATGAGCCCGCCGCGATTGCCTGGCATCATCATCGTGTCACCATGGCGGAACTACGCCGTCAGCTTTATGGCTACAGCAAGGGACACGTGGCGTATCATCTGCTGACGTTCCGGCACCATCGTGACCTGCGCGCACTCGTCCGGATCGGCCTGGAGCTGCCCTTGGACTTTGTGCGGCGACTCTACCGCCGCGCCCTTCGTCGTTATCCGTATCCCTGGCGTCTCCTGCTGACGGAGATCGCCGGCTTCGTGATGGGCCCCTGGTCCTTGTGGGCCGCCCATCGCCACGCGCGCCGTTTTGGCCGAAGCGAGCGCCAGCCGCTCCCGACGCGCGTGACGACGTCGGCATCGGAGACGGCAAAGAACGCGGAGCCGGCACTGACCTCGGTTCAACTCCGGCCATGACGACCGCGGTGCTGCCTCTTTCTCCTGCGGCGCGTCGGCGCCAACTGCGACACGCCTGGGACGTGATCAGCGTACTCGTCGGGCGGGACCTGAAGGTGTTGTACAAGCGCTCGATCGTGGGCGTCGGCTGGGCGTTGGCACAGCCGCTTCTGCAGCTCGTGATTTTCACGTTCGTCTTTCGGCGCGTGCTGGCCGTCGACGTGGAGAATTTCGCGTCGTTTGCGCTCACCGGTGTGCTCGTGTGGGGCTGGTTCCAGGCCTCGCTCGTGCAAAGCACGGGCTTGATCACCAACAACCGCGCGCTCGTCCGGCAGCCACGTTTCCCCCTGTCTCTGCTGCCGCACGTGACAATCGGCGTGCGCCTGTTTCACTTCCTGCTCGCGATGCCGATCCTCGCTGCGCTGCTCTGGTACCAGGGGCTGCGACCGTCGGCGCCCTGGCTCATTCTGCCGCTGCTGACTGTCATTCAGTTCGTCCTGACGGCCGGAATCGCCTACCCGCTCGCAGCGCTGAATGTCCACCTGCGTGACACCCAGCACGTCGTGGCGGTGCTGCTACAACTCGGCCTCTACCTCACGCCGATCTTCTACAGCCTCGACCACGTCCCGGCGGCCTACCGCGCGTTCCTGCACATCAATCCCATGGTGCCGATGATCGAGGCGTGGCGCGACGTCTTGCTACGCGGCAAGTGGCCCGACCCGCGCACCCTCGCCACGCTGGCTGTGGTTGCGGTCATCTTGCTGGTGATCGGACGCCGGATCTTCGTTCGGCAGAGTCACCATTTTGTGGAGGATCTGTGATGCTGCGCCTGGCCGCTCATAACGTCAGCAAACGCTTTCGCCGCCACGCGCACGGCGGCGCTCGAAGCTGGCGCGATCTGCTCCATCTCGTGGGGCGCCGCGGGCCGGCTGAGGTCTTTTGGGCGCTCAAGGAGGTGAGCCTCGAACTGAACGCCGGCGAGATGCTGGGTGTGATCGGTCACAATGGCGCGGGCAAATCCACCTTGCTGAATCTGCTCGGCGGGATTGGCGAGCCGACGTCGGGCCGGATTGAGACGCATGGACGCATCGGCGGACTGCTGGAGTTGGGAGGCGGATTCGTCGGAGATCTCACCGGCCGGGAGAACGCCGAACTGGCCGGCGTGGTTGCCGGCCTGACGCGACGTGAACTTCACCGCCGCCTTGATGAGATTATCGCGTTCTCCGAGATCGAGGCATTCGTCGATCAGCCGGTCCGCACCTACAGCACGGGCATGGCGATGCGACTCGCCTTCTCTGTCGCGGTGCACACCGAGCCGGACATTTTGCTCGTGGACGAGTTTCTGTCGGTCGGCGACCTGGCGTTTCAGGCCAAGTGCCGCGCCCGCATCCGGCAGCTGCGCGACGACGGATGCGCGATCGTGTTTGTCACGCACGGCATCGAGCAATTGCGGGAAATGTGCGACCGCGCGCTCTGGCTGCGCCAAGGCCAGGTGGTGGCCCTCGATGCGCCCGATCTCGTGACGCAGCAGTACGAGCAGGAGATGCACAACGAAACGCTGCGCCGCACCCCAACCGCGCCAGCTCGCCGCGTCAGCGGTGGTCGAAAGCTCAAAGCGCGCAAGAACCGCTTCGGTTCGCTGGAAGTGGAGTTGACCCAGGTGATCGCCCGCCCGGCCGACGTTGTACGAACCGGCGAACCGTTGGAGGTCGAGATGGAGTACCGCACGACCCAGACGATCAGCGGCGCGGTGTTTGTCGTCTCGATCACCCGCGAGGATGGCACGTTGTGCGTCGACACCAACACCCAGAATGCCCGCGTGAGCGTGCCGGACCTCACCGGCACCGGCCGCATCCGATTTCGCATCGACCGGCTGGATCTCGCGGCGGGTCGTTACTTCATCAACGTCGGTGTCTTCGAAGGCAAATGGAAGCATGCCTACGATTATCACTGGCACGTGTATCCACTGACTGTTGACGGCGGAGCGGCGCACAAGGCGTTGCTCGCGCCGCCCTGCCGCTGGTGGGTCGACGGACCCGCCGACGGGCCGGCTCCCCGGCTGGCCACCTCCGCCAGCGCCTGAGGACCATGGTTGCGCGATTGGTCCGCTGGATTGCCGGCATCAGCGCTTGGGGATTGATCGTCACGATCCCCCTTTCGGCCACGCCCCCACCGGCGCCGGAACTGCCGCTCGCTGCTTCGGCGCCTGCCACGCCACCGGGTCGCGGTCCGGGTGACCGCGCTGAATTGCGCGCGTTCCTGGACACACTGTTCGCCGCGGCGCTACGCGATCATTCCATCCCGGGTCTCGCCGCGGTGGTCGTGCAGGACGGCGAGGTGGTCTACACCGGTGCGCTGGGTTGGGCGGACGCGGAGCAACAGGTGCCGATGGATCCGGCGTCGACCGTGTTTCCGTTCGGGTCGATTTCCAAGATCTTCACCGCCATCGCCGTCCTTCAGCAGGTCGAAAAGGGTGCGCTCGATTTGGATACCGATATCCAGCGCTACGTGGCGCCTCTGGAGATCAGCCGGGAGTTTGATCGTCCGGTGACGCTGCGTCACGTCCTCACGCATACCGACGGATTCGACGTTCGCTGGCTCTTTGGCGGTGCGACCGCGGATCCCGAGTACGTTCGCCCCTTGCGGGATGTGCTGGCGCCGCTGCCGCCCCGGATCGAACCGCCCGGAGAACTCTACTTGTACAGTGATGTTGGATACGCCCTGGCCGGCTTCGCGCTCGAGCAGACGACTGGACAACCCTTCGCCCAGCTCATGGAAGAGCGTGTCCTGCGCCCGTTGGCCATGGACCGCTCGACCTTCCAAGCCTGGCCAGGCAACGCCGGCTGGGTACGGGCCACAGGTTATGAAGACACTTACATGGGCGACGGCTCCAACCGGTCCGTGCCGATCGCCTACCCGATCGCCACGCCAGCCGCGGGCCTGAGCGGGCCGGTGCTCGATCTCGTGCCGTTTATGCTCGCGCTGCTGCCCGCGAACGAAGCCGGTCCTTCCGTCCTGCTTTCCCCGGAGAGCCGCCGTCTGCTCGAAAGCCGTCAATTCAGCCATCACGACGGCATTCCCGGCACCGGATTTGGGTTCTACGAGTACCAGCGCAACGGTGAACAGGGTTTGCTGCACGGCGGGTTGATGCTCGGGTTCACCACGGTGGTGTTCCTGCTGCCGGAGCACCGGCTCGGGTTGAGTGTCGCCGTCAACAAGTTCGGGCTCGTCTCTTTGTTGGAGGAGGACCTGCTCCGCGCGTTTCTCGATCACTACTACCCGGCTTCGAGTTCACCCGCCGCCTCCACGTTTGTCGCGGCGATGCCGCCCGACGAACACGCGCGGCGCTACGCGGGCCTGTACCGATGCGATCAATACTCCCGCCGGTCCGCGGAAAAGGTGGCGCTCGCCTCCGGCTGGGGCAGCGAGATTCTTGTGACCTCGAGCCCCGATCGCCGGCTGCACTTCGCCCCCGGCGGTTGGTGGCGCCAGATTGGACCCGATTTGTTTGAGAACGAGACCACCCGTGAACGGGTGGCGTTTCGGATCGACGAGGACGGCCGCGCCGCGCGCATCGTTGGTTCACCGCAGTTCATGTCCTACCATCGCGTTCGCTGGTACGAACGCCTGCGCGTCCAAGCCGGTTTGAGCGCGGGTTTTCTCGGAATCCTCCTGACGAGTGTCAGCACCGCCGGCTTCGCGTGGGTCATGGCTCCACGAAGACATTGGTGCTGCGCTCCGCGCCGACTCCTGGCAGTGCGGCTGCTCTCGATCGTCACGCTGGTCCTCGTCGCGGCCACGTTGACGGGAGTCTACCTCACAATGCGCGAGATCGACTTCACGACTGCGTTCCTGGGGCAGATCCCCAATCTCCGGCTGGCGCTGCAGTTTCCCGCCTGGTTCGCCCTGACGGGTTTGGCCGTGCTCGTGCTCACGTTGACGACACCCGCCACGGCGTGGCCGACTCGCGCCGAGCGGATTGGGCATCTGGTGGTGGGCATCGCGGTCTCCGCCTTCCTCCCGGTGCTGGCCTACTGGAACCTCCTAAGCATTCCCGTTTCGGTCTGAGCTCTCCAGCTCTGATGGCTCCTCTTCCTGTTTCCGTCATCATCCCTGCCTGCAACGCCGCCGCCACTCTGCCGGCTACGCTCGATTCGCTGCGGCAGCAGACGTCTCCACACTGGGAGGCGATTGTGGTGGAGAATGGTTCAACGGATACAACGGCGGCTGTCGCGGCGGAGTACTGCGCCCGCGATCCACGGATCCGGCTCCATGTGATGGCAGGCCAAGGTGTGAGTCTGGCGCGAAACGCCGGTCTCGAACTCGCGCATCACGAATGGGTGCTGTTTCTCGATGCGGATGACTGGATCGCGCCAACGCACCTTGAGCGCATGACCGGTGTGCTGGCCGCCGACGCGGCTCTGGATGCGGTGCACTGCGGCTGGGCGCGAATCTCTCCGGATGGGGTGAGCCTGTGGGAAGACTGCGGCCCCGACGAAGCCGATCTTTTCGCCAAGCTCGCCCGGACGTGCGCCTTCGCAATCCATGCGTGCCTCTCGCGGCGGCGGCAATTGCTGGAACTCGGTGGGTTTGATCCGTCACTCCGCACCGCGGAGGATTGGGACCTCTGGCTTCGCCTGGCGCGAACAGGCGCGCGCTTCGGCCGCGTGCGCGAGGTGCTGGCCTTTTATCGCGCGCGTGCCGGCTCCGCGTCGATGAACGCCGACCGCCTGCTGGCCGACAGCCTGACTGTGCTCCGACGGGCCCATGCACCCGATCCCCGTGTTCCGCAGCCCCACCCCGACTATGGCAACGGCCAGGACCAGGACCAGCTGCCGATCGCGCGTATCCAAAACGTGGTGTGGGCGGCCGCGCTCACCATGGGCCAGGGCGAGGACGGCCTGCGCTTTCTCGAAGGCCTCACTCCGGCCGAGATCGGCTTTGATCCTCCCCTGTACGCCAGCTGCCTGCATGGCGCCATCCCCACCGCCGCGGGCACACCGCTGACCGCGTGGGCCGACCATTATGACGCGCTGGCTCCAATGCTGCAGACCTTTCTGCGACGGTTGGAAACGGTCGCAGCCAAACCGGGACTCGCCCGCTGCACGCAGCGTCATTTGGAGAAACTGATTCTGGAGACGAGTACGCGGGCGCGGCCGTTTACGCTCGGCCTGACGCAGGCGCTGACCGTCGAAACCACCCAGCCGATGGCGGAGCTCACCGCGCCTTCCGGGGTTGAACGTGTGCACGTCCAGGTGCGGTGGGACGGCACGCCGATCGGCGACATCGAGCTCCCGGTTTTTGACGAACGCATTCCCGCCGCCGTGCTCGCCGACGCCATCGCCGCCGAGCACGCCTGGACCCTGCTGGGGCGCTTCTTCACCCGCTCCGTGTATCCAACGCTCCAATGCACGCGCGAGACGACCGGTTGGCGCGTGGTGCGTGGAGGCCGGGTCCTGGGGCGCGAGCTGCCCGGAGACGAGGAGCCCGACTGGGTCCAGGTGCATCATCAGATTGGGTGGACGGTGTTCCTGCAGGAGGCGTGGGGAATGTCCGACCTGGATCCGTCCGATTTCTACGCGTTGCCGCCGCGCGATCACGCGCGTTTTGCAGACGGCACAGCTGAAGCGCAGCCGTGGCGGACGTTTGAGCTCAGCGATCGCTGGCGCGATCGGCTTTTGTTCACGCGCCGCGCGGCCGCAGTGCTGACGGTCGGCGGCAGCCCGGTTGTGCAGAAGACGATCGTACGTCGCGCAGGCCGCCTGACCGCGCGCGCACTCCGGGCGGCGTTTACGCTCGAGGCGGGTTTCGAGCTCTGCCGCGTCTGTGTGCGCGAGGCCTTGCTCGGCCAGCCTGCCGACGCGGGCTCGTTGCGGACACGCCTCGCCACGACCGCCCGCCGACGCCGGCGTGACCGGGCCGTGAAACTCGCGGGTCAAGCCCGGCTGGCACCACACGCGGCAAACGCGGCCATGGACTACACGAACGGTTCCAGCGGAGCAGTCCAACTCTGGACGCGCCGGCGGTCTGCCTCCTGCCACACACCGGAGGTCCGCCGGGGCCAGCTTCCGTTGGCCTTACGAACGGACGTCGAACACCTTTGCCGCACCACGGGCGAGCCGCTGGTGAGCACCGACGGCAAAGGCCCACCAACGGCGCTCGTGCATGCGCCGGACGTTTTTTGGCAGGACCCACCGGCTCAGCCGACGAAGCCGACCACCGGTGCGGTGGCCGGCCAGGCCGAAACCGATCCGAACTTCTTCGAGGACCTGTTCGCGCAGCAGGCTGACCCGTGGCGTTATGAGACGCCGTACGAGCAAACCAAATACACCCAGACGCTCGACTTGCTGCCCCAGCCGCGGTTCAAGCGGGCACTGGAGGTCGCCTGCGCCGAAGGCCACTTTACGGTGCAACTCGCCGCACGCGTCGACCGACTTGTGGCGACTGACGTTTCGCGCACGGCGCTGGAACGCACCCGTCAGCGTTGCGCGCAGTGGCGGCACATCGAATACGCGCCGCTCGACCTGCTGCGGGATCCTGTGCCGGGGCGCTACGACCTCGTCGTTTGCAGCGAGGTCCTCTACTACACGGGCTCGCTCGCGGCGCTGCACGACGTCACCCACAAGCTCGCCGCCGCCGTCGCCGACGGCGGCTACCTCGTCACCGCGCATGCCCACACGGTCGTCGACGAGCCAGACCGTCCGGGATTCACTTGGGATGTGCCGTTTGGCGCGAAGGTGATCGGCGAGGCGTTCGCGCAAGCTCCCGGCCTGCGTCTTGTTCGCGAACTGCGCACGCCCCTTTATCGGATCCAGGTGTTTCAACGGCGTGGACTGCTGCGGCGGCTGGCGAAGCACGCGCCAGCCGAACGGCAGGTGCTGACGGAGCAACCCACACCCCTCGAGCCGGAGGTCGCGGCGCACGTCAGCTGGGGCCGCGGCGCTTCCACGCTGGCGGATCAGCAGACTGAGTTGCTGCCGATCCTGATGTATCACCGCGTGGCGGACGAGGGGCCGGAGGCGCTGGCCCGCTATCGCCTTTCACGAGACCAGTTTGAGGCGCAACTGGCTTACCTGCGTTCCGCCGGTTACACGAGCGCCACCCTGGATGAGTGGCGTCGCGCCATGCAGGCGAAACGCCCGCTGCCCGGCCGGCGCGTGCTCCTGACCTTCGACGACGGTTATCGCGATTTTCTCCAGAACGCCTGGCCGCTCCTGAAGAAGTACGGCTTCGAGGCAACGGTTTTCCTGCCGACCGACTTAATCGGTCGGGCCAGCGAATGGGATCGCGCGTTTGGAGAACCGGCGCCGCTGATGACGTGGGACGAGATCCTGCAACTCGATCGCGAAGGCGTGCAGTTTGGCGCCCACACGGTTTCCCACCCGCTGCTGACCAGCCTGTCGCCGGATGCGCTCGCCGCTGAACTTCTGCGTTCGCGTGCAGTGCTGCAGGAGTACCTTGGCGAACGTGTGGTGAGTGTCGCCTACCCATTTGGTGATCACGACGCGGTGGTGTGCACCGTTGCGGCGACCTGCGGATATGTGTACGGGCTCACTTGTGAAGATCGCCCGTGCCGGCTCGACGATTTGCTGCTCATGTTGCCGCGGTTGGAGGTGAAGGGCTCGATGAACTTGGCGCAGTTCCGGCGTCTGCTCGGCGAAAAGCCGGCGAACGCGCCGATGCCGATCGGTGCCGCACCGTTGGCCGAAGTGCGGGTCTGACCGCGTTCGTTTCGTCCTCCCTCTTCCTATGATCTACCTGCTCGGTGGCTCGGGCTACGTCGGCCAAGCCTATCAGAATCTCCTCCGCCTCAAAGGCATCCCGTTTCGCAACGTCCGGCGCGCCGAGATCGACTACACCGATCGTGACGTGCTGCTCGAGGCGCTGCGGCGCGACCAACCCGAGTTTCTCATCAACGCCGCTGGCTACACCGGAAAACCCAATGTGGACGCGTGTGAGCTTCACAAGCACGAGTGCCTCTTCGGCAACGCCGTGCTGCCCGGACGCATCGCGGAGGCGTGTGCGACCGCCGGCGTGCCGTGGGGCCACGTTTCCAGCGGGTGCATCTACACCGGGACGCGGCCTGACGGCACCGGCTTCCGCGAGACGGACGCGCCGAACTTTTCGTTTCGCACCAACAACTGCTCCTTCTACAGCGGCAGCAAGGCCTTGGGCGAGGAGGTGCTGGGGGGTTATCCCAACGTCTACATCTGGCGGCTGCGCATTCCGTTCGATCACGTCGACAATGACCGCAACTACCTGAGCAAGCTGATGCGGTACTCGCGCCTGCTCGAGGCGACCAATTCGATCTCGGAACTGTCGGAGTTTGTGACCGCCACGTTCGAATCCTGGGAGAAGCGCATTCCCTTTGGCATCTACAACGTGACCAACCCCGGCGCGGTCACGACCCGCCAAGTCGTTGAGCGCATCCGCGCCCATGGCCGATCCGACAAGGACTTCCAGTTCTTCGCGAGCGAGGAGGAATTCATGCAGCAGGCGGCCAAGACGCCCCGCTCCAACTGCGTGCTTGATTCGACCAAGTTGATCAGCACCGGGATCCACCTTTCCGACGTGGAAACCGCGTTGGATCGCGCACTCTCGCGCTGGCAGCGGCGCGCCGCCTAAATCCGCGCCGGGGCGCGGTTAACCGGCTTCGGGTCTGTCATTCGGGGAATTCCCTGATCCGCGGAACCCGACCCCGTTTGAGCGATCTTTGGCCCCGAGCTATCCAGCCCACATGCGTCGATCCCATTTCCTCGTCCCTGTCGTGTCTCCGAGCCGCGGTCTCTTCGTTGGCGTTTTCGCTCTGCTAGCCATGGCGTTTGCCGGGTGCGCGAGCAACCCGATGCCGTCGGTCGGACAGATCGTCGGCAGTGCGCCCATGGCCGCGGTGGACGAGGAGTCGCAGAACCTACGGGCGGGCGATGAGATCAAGCTCACGTTCCCCGGTGCGCCGAATCTGGACACCACCGTCAAGCTGCGTCGGGACGGCCGGATCGCTTTGCCGCTCGTCGGCGAGGTCATGGCCGCGGGCAAGTCGCCCGCGGAGCTGGAGAAGGAGCTTTCCGAGATGTTCGCGAGCGAGTTGGTGACCGGGGACGTGTACGTCTCGGTAATCGCGTCCTCCTACCCGGTGTTTGTCACCGGAGCGGTGGTGCGCCCCGGCAAGATCGAAGCTGACCGGCCGTTGACGGCGCTGGAGGCGATCATGGAAGCGGGCGGGTTCCAGATTGCGAAGGCAAACAGCCAGGCCGTCGTGGTCGTGCGGCAGGAACCGGACGGCGTGAAGAACTACACGATCAACCTGCAGCGTGTGCTGCAGGGGGCGCCGGAAGAGCCGTTCTATCTGCGGCCGTCAGACATCGTGTACGTGCCGGAGCGCTTCGCCTGGTTCTAGGGCGGCGCAGGTCCGACGGGACCAACCGTCGGCATACGGAAGGTGCGGAAGCAGCGCCCTCGGATCACGCAAGGGGCGCGAACGGCACGCGTGCGCTCACGTCGAAGCTACGCGCTCACCTGGCCGTCGCAGACGTCCCGCGCCAAAATCCTTCCGCGGCGCATCGCAGCGGTGGCTTGCCAGTTGCGCGACGAGTTCTGTTAGTCCTACTGCTTCGCGCATGCCCACCACGATCTTCACCATCGCCAACCAAAAGGGGGGCGTCGGCAAGACGACCACGGCCGTCAACCTTGCCGCCGCTCTCGCGGATCGAAAGATCCACACGTTGCTGGTGGACCTGGATCCCCAGGCCAACGCCACGAGCGCGCTGGGCCTGGAGAAACACGAGGGGCGCAGTCTCTATGGCCCGTTGCGGGGCGAAGGCACCGCCATCGAGATGATCACGCCAACCTCGATCGAGCACCTGGCGCTGCTGCCGAGTGAGGAAGACCTCGCTGCCGCCGAGATCGAGATCGCCCAATCGGAAAACTACCTGAACAAGTTGCGCACGGTGCTGGAACCGGTTCGCAACTCCGGGGGATACCGCGCCATCATCATCGATTGCCCACCGTCGATGGGCATGCTGTCGATGAACAGCCTCGCCGCCGCCGACTACCTCCTGATCGCGTTGCAGTGCGAATACATGGCCTTGGAGGGCCTTGGCCAGATCCTGCGCAACGTCGACCGGATTCGCGATGCGGAGGTCAATGGCAGCCTCGAACTCGGTGGCGTCATCATGACGATGTTTGACGTCCGCACCAACCTCTCGCGGCAGGTGGTCGAGGAGGTGAAGTCGCACCTGCCGGACAAGATCTTCAACACCGTCATCCCGCGCACGGTGCGGCTGAGCGAGGCGCCCAGCTTCGGCAAAACCATCTTCGCCTACGACCCGATGTCCCCCGGAGCGACCGCGTACCGGAACCTGGCCAAGGAAGTGATCAGCCGGTTCGGGCTGAAGTAGGCCGCGCCGCGGCCGGAAAAGGGAGCCGGGAGCAGGAAACCGAAACTCCAAAAACCAAACGTCCAAACGCCAGGGGATTCTCGCCCACCGCCCTTGCGGCTGTCCACCCTTCCCTGCTCCTTGCCCCCTGCTCCCCGCCATGCTGTCGTCGCTGACCAAATACCGCCACGTATTCGTCGTCGGACTACAGAGTAACCTGGTCTATCGCTGGAACTTTGGCATCCGGGCCGTTTTCTCGTTCGTTCATCTGGCGTTCGTTTTCACCCTCTGGGGCGCGGCGTTCGAGGGGCAGACGGACATCGGCGGCTTCAACCTGCCACAGACGATCACCTACTTCGTCGCGCTGCTGCTCCTGCAATTCTTCATCAGCGCCTTCAGCGAAGACTACCAGATCAGCGAGGAGATCCGGAACGGCCTGATCAACCAGTTCCTCCTCAAGCCGGTGAACTACTTCGTCTACCGGTTCACCATCTTCGTGGCGGCGCGGCTCGTCTCGGGCCTGCTGGCCCTGATTCCGCTGATCCTGCTGCTGCCGTTTTTGAAGGAGTACCTCGTCATCCCCGACGAGGGATGGCGCATCGTCCTCGGTGTGCCCGCGCTGGTCATGTCAGCGCTGATCCAGTTCACGATCGCCTACATTTTCGGGCTGCTGACGTTCTGGTTTCTCGAGATCCAATCGTTCGTCATCCTTTCGCTCGCGATCGAGACCATCCTCGGGGGCCAGATCTTCCCGCTCGATCTGCTGCCCGAGTGGTTTTTCCGCGCGTCGCAGTTTTTCCCCTACTTCTACCAGATGTACTTTCCCGCCGCCATCCTGACGGGCCGCATGGATTACGCGGCGGTGGTGCAAGGGCTGGCCCTGCAACTCTTCTGGGTCGTGGCGCTGTTGCTGGTGGCCCAGTTGTTATGGAAACGTGGGTTGCGCCGGCACACGGCGGTCGGCGGCTGAACTTGTCCCATGACTCCCCTCACCTACCTGCGAGTGTGGCTCGCCTGCGCCCGTTATTCCGTCGTGCGGATGATGATGTTCCGTTTCGACTTCCTCATGTGGTCGCTGGTGGAGCTCTTCTGGATGGCGGTGAACGTGCTCCTGGTCGCGATCATCTACCGCCACACCGATTCAATCGCCGGCTGGTCCCAGTACGAAATGATGCTGCTGATCGGCACCTCGATGCTGATCCAGCGACTGCTGATGGGGTTCTTCTGGAGCAACCTGTTTGAACTCGGGCGCAACATTCGCAGCGGGCATTTCGACTTCTTCCTGGCGCAACCGGGCAACCCGCTGTTCATGGTCTCCACGCGCAAGCTCGACCTCGACAGCCTCATCAACACCGGGGTGGCGGTCGCGGTGATCGTGTATTCGCTTCACCAACTGGGCGTGCAGCCGGGCCTCGGTGACGTCCTCGTTTACCTGGTGCTGGTGGGTTGCGGGCTGCTCATCAGCTACGGTGCGCTGCTGATCATCGTCTCATTAACCTTCTGGATCATCGGCAGTCACGGCATCGAGGGCAGCTACTTCACGATGTTCGAATTTTCGCGCCTGCCGAAGGAGGCCTTCCGCGGCGCGGCCAATGTCGTGTTCGTCTGGGCGCTGCCAGTCGTGGTGGTCACCAACGCCCCCACCCGCGCCTTGCTCGGCCGGCTCGACGCTGCGTTCGCTGCTTGGTTGCTGGCGGTGACTGTGCTCTGGGTCGGGCTCGGCGTGTGGGTCTTCCAGCGCGGGCTCCGCCGCTACGCCAGCGCCTCGTCCTGACCGGCGCTCGGCGAGTTGCTGGGGCGCAGTTCGGCACCAGCAGGGCATCCACCGGTCCAACCGCCGATGGATCGAGCGCTCTCCCCGAC
>JAEWIY010000118.1 GCA_023386835.1 Verrucomicrobiota bacterium | reverse complement strand
GATTTCGTGACGGTGCAGGCGTCGTACAATAATTTTGTCTACGACCGCGTGGTGCCCGAGGCGATCATTGTCGGGCTTGGTTACGCCGGGGAAAATCCGGACTTTGGCAAGCTGCGAGTCTGGGAGTTGTCGCCGGTCCCGGTTCGCGACCTGCCGGATTCGGGGCACGCGGAACGCTTTTTGCAGACGCTGCTCGAGGTGATCGTGCCACTCGTCGAGCGCGAGTACCGCGCGGATCCGGAATACCGGGTTTTGGCGGGCAGTTCCCTGGGCGGACTGTTCACGTTGTACACGATGTGGACGCGGCCGGAGGCGTTTCAGGCGTACATTGCCGCGAGCCCCGCCACGCTGCTGCAGGACGGGTGGCTGTTTGATTATGAGGAGGCTTTTGCGAAGTCCGGTCGGGCGTTGCCGGCGCGGCTGTTCATGACGGGCGCCGAGTACGAGTGGCCGACCTTTCTCGGCGGCATCAAGCGTATGCATGAGCGGCTGTCGAAACGGCAGTATCCGGGGTGGCACTATCGCTACCGGCTCATTGACGGGGAGCGGCACGCCGGCACGAAGGCTGAAAGTTACGCGAGGGGCCTGCGTTACGCGTTCGAGCCCATCGCGCCGGAAACCGGGCCGTCGGACGATCCACGCCAGCCGTAGGGGAGGGCGCGCCGTGTGCACCCGGGTTCACCACGACCGCGGAAGAGTTGACGCAGGGCGAATGCCGGCGTTGCTGGGTGGCATGCCCCTCCTTCGTCTGTCTGGCTGTTTGTTGTTGGTGCTGCTGGGTGTCTCTGCATCGGCCGTGGCTGCACCGCTGCCGATCGCCCCGTTGACGAGCCCGGACGGGCGCCTGCAGGTCGAGCTGTTTCTCGATGAGGAGGGGCAGCTGACGTATGTGCTGAACCGCGACGGAACAGCGGTGTTGGCCCCGTCGCGGCTCGGCTTGAAGCGGGAAGATGCCGATTTCAGCACCGGGCTTCGGTTCGTCAGCGAGAGCCGGACACGCTCGATCGAGGAGTCCTATGAGATCCTGACGGCCAAGCGGCGGCAGAACACCTACGTGGCGCGGCAGAAGATCCTGCGTTTCGAGAACGCTGGCGGGGAGTCGATCGAGCTAACGTTCCAGCTCTCGGACGACGGCGTGGCGTTCCGCTATCATTTTCCGCGTCGCAGCGATACGGTGCACCGGATCACGGCGGAGGTTTCGTCGTTCAGCTTTCATCCGGGCACGCGCGCCTGGCTGCAGCCGATGCAGGAGGCGAAGTCCGGATTTGCGCAAAGCAACCCCGCCTACGAGGAGTACTACGAGCGCGATGTCGCCGTCGGTACCCCGTCGAACTTCGGTGCGGGCTGGGTGTTCCCGGCGCTCTTCCGGCTCGGTGAAAACTGGATCCTCGTGAGCGAGACCGGACTCGGGCGCAACTACTGCGGCTCACGTCTGAGCCATCTGTCTCCCGCGGGCGAATACACGGTGACCTTTGCCGATGCTCGCGAACGGATGGCGGGCGGCGCGGTGACGCCGGAGTCGACGCTGCCCTGGACGACGCCGTGGCGGTTGATCGTCGTCGGTTCGCTGGCCACGGTGGCGGAATCCATGCTAGGGGTGCACCTCGCGCCGCCACCGGAGCACGCCAGCGTCGGGTCCGGACCGGGGCGGGCGTCGTGGAGCTGGGCGCTGCTCAAGGATGAGCACACGGTGGAGGAGACGCAGCGGCGCTTTGTCGACCTCGCCGCGGACCTGGGCTGGGTATACACGCTGGTCGACGCGTTGTGGGACACGCAGATCGGCGATGAACGCATGCGCGAACTGGTGGAGTATGCCCGCTCCCGGAACGTGCAGATCCTTGTCTGGTACAATTCCGCCGGTGACTGGAACACGACGCCCCAGACGCCGCGCGACCGGTTGCTGACGCCGGAGTCGCGCGCCGCAGAATTTGCCCGGCTCAAGCAGCTGGGCGTGGCGGGCGTGAAGATCGATTTCTTCGGCGGCGACGGGCAGTCGGTCATCAACTATTACCACACGCTGCTCGAGGAGACGGCCCGCGCTGGACTCGTCGTGAATTTCCACGGCGCGACGCTGCCGCGCGGTTGGCAGCGCACCTATCCGCACCTGCTCACCGTGGAGGCGGTGCGCGGGTTCGAGTTCGTCACCTTCGAACAGGCCAATGCGGACCGCGCGCCCACGCATCACGCGATGCTGCCGCTGACGCGCAACGTCTTCGACCCCATGGACTACACGCCGGGGTCGTTTGCCACCATTCCCAACATCGAGCGCCGGACGACCGCGGCGCACGAGCTCGCGTTGTCGGTGCTGTTCACCTCCGGGATCCAGCACTTCGTCGAGACGCCCGAGGGTATCGCCTCCGTGCCGGACTACGTGCGGGAGTTTCTCCGCGAAGTGCCGGCGCAGTGGGAGGACATCCGCTGGATCGACGGATTTCCGGGTGAGTACATCGTGCTCGCCCGGCGGTCGGGCGAGCGTTGGTATGTCGCCGGTATCAACGGAAGCGATACGGAGAAGGCGTTGACTCTCGATCTGCGGGAGCTGCGCGCCGCGACCGGCCAACTCATCGCCGAGGGCACGGAGGGTGGCGCCGCGTTCCGCCAGGAGACCGTCAATCTCCCGTCCGACGGCCCCTGGCCGATCAAGGTGCCGGCGCGGGGCGGCTTCGTGCTGACTTTGCCCTGACGCGCGGGAACCGGTTCACCGCCGCAGGATCGACTCGACTGTCTGCAACAACGCGTCGGCGGTGAACGGCTTCCTCAGGTGCGGCCGGGCTTTTCCCTTCGCGGCGGGTTGCGACACCTCATTCGGGTCGTAGCCGCTCATCGTGATCACCTTCACGTCCGGCTTTTCCGCGGAGAGCCGCGCCGCCAGTTCGTGGCCGTCCATCAACCCGGGCATGACGATGTCGGTCAGGAGCAGCGCAATCGCCTCCCGCCGTTCACTCCACGCAGAGAGGGCCTCCGCCGCCGAGCCGGCCTCGATGACTTGGTAGCCTTGGCGGGTCAGGACCGTCTTCACCACGTGGCGCACCGCCTGTTCATCCTCGACGAGCAGCACGGTGGTATCCCCTTGCTTGGGACGCGGGGGCCGCGCGGCCGGTCCGGTCTGAACCTTCGGCAAGGTGATTGTTGGCAGGTAAACGTAAAAGGTCGTGCCGCGCCCCACCTGGGTTTCCACGTCCATCCACCCGCCGTGCTTCTGCACGATGCCGAGTGAGATGGCCAGGCCGAGCCCGGTGCCTTTGCCTGATTCCTTGGTGGTGAAGAAAGGTTCGAAGATCTGGGGCAGGATATTTTCCGCGATTCCCGTTCCGCTGTCGCTCACGCTGACGACCGAGTAGACACCGGGTCGTGCCGCGGTCGTGCCGCGAATATCCTTCTCCTGCAGCGTCGCCAATCCGGTGGTGATGGTGAGTTGCCCGCCCCGCGGCATGGCATCGCGGGCGTTCAAGGCGAGGTTGAGCAGAACCTGCTCCAGCATGCCCGGGTCAGCGCGCGTACCGAGCGGCTCCTGATGCAGCCGCTTCTCGAGCTTGATCCGCTCCCCGATGACGTGGGTGAGCAACTTGCAGACGTCGGTGACGACGTGGTTCAGGTCGAGCGCCGTCGGGTTGAGGGTCTGCTGGCGGCTGAAGACCAGCAGCTGCCGCGTGAGGTTGCTGGCCCGTTGGGCCGCCGCGGTGATGTCGTGGATCGCAGCGGCTCGCTCCTCCGGCGACATCTCCACGTTCTCCATCAAGTCGATCTGGCCGAGGATGACCGTGAGCAGGTTGTTGAAGTCGTGCGCCACGCCGCCGGCGAGTTGGCCGATCGCCTCCATCTTCTGCGACTGCCGCAACTGGGCCTCCACGTGTTTACGCTCGGCGATCTCGGCTTGGAGGCTCGCGTTGGTCTGAGCGAGTTCGGCCGTGCGTTCCTGCACGCGGCGCTCCAGTTCGCTGTGGGATTCGCGCAACGCGCATTCAGCCTGCTGGCGAACCTGCACCTCGCGCTGCAGCTGCTGGGTGCGTTGGGACACCTCCGCTTCGAGACGAAGGTTCTGCCGGCGTACCCCGCGCAACCGCCAGTGGAGCCCCGACGCGACGAGGCCGACGAGGATGCCGGCGGCGATAATCCGGAACGAGGCGGTTTGCCACAGCCGTGGCAGAACATGGATGCGCACGGAGGCACCCTCGGTGTTCCAGACGCCGTCGGCGTTGCTCGCCAGCACGCGAAACACATACTTGCCGGGCGGCAGGGCGGTGTACGTTGCACTGCGGGTGTCCGCGTTGGAGGGAACCCAGTCGGTGTCCCAGCCCTCGAGCTTGTGGCGGAACTGGTTCTTCTCGGGCGCGGTGAAATCGAGAGCCGAAAACTTCAGGCTGAAGCCCGGCTGTCCCGGTGAGACCTCGATCTCTTCGCCCACGTCGCCGGCACTTGAGCTGCCGCGGCGGGCGCCGCCCAGCCAGCGTAGTTCCGTCAGCACGACGCGGGGTGGCACGGTGTTCTCCGGGAGCTGCTCGGGATCGAACTCCAGGACGCCGGAACGGGTGCCAAAGTAGAGCCGCCCGTCCGGGCCAAGCTCGGCCGCGGCGGGCGAGAAGACATTGCTCGGCAATCCGTCGTGGCGGTCATAGCGCCGGACGGCGGTCGTATCCGGATCGAAGCGGAGCAGCCCGTTGGCGGTTCCGAGCCAGAGCCTGCCGGAACGATCGCGGACAATCGACACCACCGCGTCGCCGATGCCGGCGGCCCGCCCGTACCTGCGCACAAACTGTTGCGAGTGGGTGTCAAACTCGAGCAGGCCGTCCGCGCCGCCGATCCAAAGTGTATTGCGGTCGCCGGCGGTGATGCATTGAAGCGCCGGGGCGCCGCTGGACATCTCCGGAGGCACGGCGTGCACCGTGAAGGTCTCGCCGTCATTTCCCAGGTGGACGAGCCCATGGAACTCCGTGACGAACCAGAGCGAGCCATCCGGCTGATACACGCCAAGCACGGCGTTATTGGTCGGCCAGCTGCCGGCGCCGGTCCCGCGGGGCGGATAATGCTGGAAAGCGCCGTCGGTGTAGTGGTCGATTCCGTACGCGCGTGCCGCCACCCACATTCCTCCACGCCCGTCCGGTAACAATGAGTTCACCTGCGAACCGGTGAAGGCGTGGCGCCCTGCCGGCACCGGCCCGATGGAAGCGGGCGACTCGTAACTGTGAAAACGCCGACCGTCGTACCGATAGACGCCATGGTAGGTGGTGCCGATCCAGACGTCGCCGTTCGCCGCCACGGCCACGGAAGCGAGATCGTCCGTCGGCAGGGTTTCCGGGTCGTCGGTGTCCTGCTGGAAGCGTTTCCAGGTCCGGCCGTCAAAGAAGTTCAGCCCGTTCCGAGTGGCCACCCAGAGGCGGCCTGACGGATCGAGGGCGAGGCCGGTCACGCGGTCCTCACTCAGGCTGCGGTAGTTATCCGGCTGATACTGGTGGGAGCGGAACGGCTTGGCGTGAGCGCGGATGACGTTTGCCCCGCCGGAGAGCGTGCCGAACCAGAGGTTGCCCATGTGGTCCTCGAACACGGCCTGAAGGATGTCATCGCTCAGCCCGTTCGGCTCCGCGCTGCGGCGATGGGTGGTGAACGTGCCGGCCGCGCGATCCAGCACGTGCAGTCCCCCGCGCGTCGCGAGCCAGAACTGACCGTTGCGATCCACCAACCCCTCGCGGAAGAAATTGCCCCCGGGATTGCTGCGATGATCGGTCGCGAAGTGGCGGCGGAAGGTGATGCGAGGCGGCTGGGAGGTGTGTTCCGGCACGGCCGTCAGCGACGGGTGGAACGAGTTGAGGCCGTACTCGGTTAACGCCCAGAAGGTGCCGTTCTCGTCCCGCAGGACTTTGTTCACCGAATTCCGGCTGAGGCTCTCAGGGTCGTCGCGACGATGCACATACGTGGCGAACGCCCCCGTGCGTGGATCGAAAGCCGCGAGACCGTCACTGGTGCCCAGCCAGAGCAGGCCCGTTTCGGGATCCTCGGTGATCGAGCGGATCGTGTCGTTGGCGGCGCTGCCGGTGACGACCTGCGGGCGGCGGAAGGTCGTGAAGAGACCCTGGGCCGCATCATCGAGCCGGCTCAAGCCGCCGCGGGAGCCGACCCAAACGCGCCCGGCGGAGTCCTGGAAGAGGCAAACGATCACCGGGTGCGGCAGCGCGCGCGGATCCTCCGGATTGGCACGGTGGTGGATAAACGAGTCGGTGCTGCGATCGAAGCGGTCCAGCCCGCCCTCGGTTCCCACCCACAATGTCCCTCCTCGGTCGACCAGCACGGACCAGATGACGCGGTTTCCCAACGAGGTCGGGTCCGATGGGTCGTGTTGGTAAATCTTCAGATCGTATCCATCGAAGCGGGCCAACCCGCCGAGTCGCAGTCCGAGCCAGATGAAGCCCTGCTGATCCTGCGTGATGACCCGGACATCAGAGTCGGCGAGCCCTTCTTCTTCACCCACTTGGACAAAGCTGGGCGCCGTTTGGGAGGCGCTGCGCACACCGAGCGGAAGCAGTAAAAGTGCGATGCAACAGCATCGAAGCAAGGTGGGCACTACGGACACGACGAGAGAGGACGATCAGTGGGCGTAAGCCCGTTGAGCAGCGAATCCCCCTCCCGCCGGTGAGGGCAAGGCAGATCGGCCCGGGAGCAGGGTCGGTTTCTACGGAGTGCCGCCGACCTGTCAAATGGCGCGCCCTCGCAGGTTTCGTTTGCCGTGGTGTGCAGGCGTGGCCTCATAGCGGCCATGTCCAAACCAGGCGTTCACCTCACGGCCCCCGCTGGCGGCGCCGTGTCAACGGGTCGGCGACGCCACGCCGTCTGCTTCGTCGCGGAATGACGAAACTGTTGGAGCGGTTGCGGAGCGAAACCCGCGCACAGCACGAAGCGATGGAAGCCCTTTTTACGCTTCCGCGCAGTCGGGCCGAACACACCCGCTGGCTCGAGCGGTTTTATGGATTTCTCGAGCCCTTGGAGGCGCGCATCGCCGCGGTCTTGGACGGGGAACATCCGGTCTGGCGCGGGCGACGGAAGTCGATCTGGCTGCGCCAGGACCTGACCGTTCTCGGGGTCGACGTGGAAAAGCTGCCGCGCGCGTCCGACCTGCCGGATCTTTCCGATGACGCCCGCTGCTTCGGAGCGCTTTACGTCTTTGAGGGCGCTTCACTCGGTGGCCAAGTGATCGCACGACACTTGGAAACGGCTGTCGGCTTCGCAGACGGGGTGGGTTATCGCTACTACCTTGGATACGGTCCGGAGACGGGCCGGCGCTGGCAGGAATTTCGGACGCTGCTGCTGACCCACAGCTCACCACAATCCGAGGACCGGACGATCGCCGCCGCGGCCGAGACCTTTTCAACCCTGCGCACGTGGTGCGCCTCTCAACCATGAGCTTTTCGCCCGCCCACCTGACCACGCTGTCCAATTGCGATCGGGAACCGATTCATGCCCCGGGTGGCATCCAGCCTCACGGCTTCCTGCTCCTGCTCGACACCCCCGCGCTCACGATCGCGGGAACGAGCACCAATGTGCGCGACCTGTTTTGGCGCGAAGCGCAGGCGCTGATCGGCACGCCCGTGGCGGAGTTGCTGGGCCTTCCGGTCGGCGACTCGCTGACGCGGGCCCGGGGCCGGCCGGAATTTACGCGCCAGGCGCAGTTCATCGGTCATGCGACACTGAATACGGCGGGTGAGGCGCAGGTGTATTCACTCGTCGCGCACGGGCTGGGTGACCTCATCGTGCTGGAGGGCGAGCCCGCGCCGAAGCTGGCGCCGTTACAAGGCGAGCAGGAGCTGCAGACGTTCCTCACCCGGCTGGCCGAAGCCGAGTCACTCCATGAACTCCAGCAGATGGCGGTGGCCGAGGTCCGGCGGATCACGGGGTTCGATCGCTGCCTGCTGTACCGGTTTGATGCGGACTGGAACGGCACGGTGATCGCGGAAGACGGAAACGGTGCGCTGCCGTCGTACCTGCATCACCATTTCCCGGCGGCGGACATCCCGCGTCCGGCGCGCGAACTTTACCGGCGCAATCGGCTGCGCCTCATTCCGACGCACGCGTACCGTCCGGTGTCGATCATCAGTTCAGCGAAGTTGCCGTCCGTTCACTCGCTTGACCTCAGCCTCTCGGTTCTGCGCAGCGTTTCGCCCATCCACCTCGAGTACATGCGCAACATGGGCACCGGCTCGTCCATGTCGATTTCGCTGCTGCGCGGCGGCGAACTCTGGGGCCTGATTTCCTGCCACAGTCGCGATCCGCGGTTCATTCCGCTCGCGACCCGCACGGCGTGTGACCTGGTCGGCCAGTTTCTTTCGCTTCAACTGGCGGCACGGGAGCAGACGCAGGAACTGGCTTTCCGCGTCGAGCTCACCACCGTACTGACGCGGCTGCTCAGCGACGTTGCACGGTCGTGGGACTTTGGTGACGCCGAGGTGGGTGCGGATCTGATGCGACTGGCCCGCGCCGAAGGTGTCGCGATCGTGACCGCCGACGCGGTGGTGCGTCATGGTCGCACGCCGGACGAAGGCCTGGTGCGGTCACTGGCCGACTGGGTGCGCCAAAGCGGCCGGGATCTGGTGGCGTCGGATCGATTGGGACAGGATTTTCCACCCGCAGCCGAAGCGGGGGCGGAGGCGAGCGGTCTCCTCGCCGTGGATACGGCGCCGGCGGGTTTGAGCCTGCTCTGGTTCCGGCCGGAACTCGTGCAGGTGGTGGAGTGGGGTGGTGAACCGGTCAAGGACCTCGCGGGCGCTGGGGGCGGCCGCGAGCTGCATCCGCGTCGCAGCTTCGACACGTGGCGCGAAACGGTGCGCGGGCGCGTGCAGCCGTTCGAGGCGGCCGTGATTGCGTCGGTGAAGGAACTGCGTCGTGCCTTGGCCGCGTTGAGTGCGGCTCCGCGTGCGCAACCGGCCGCCACCAAAAGGGCGGCATCGAAGGTCAGGCCTCGTCGGAGTTGAGCGTCTCGCGAATGACCTGATCCAGCGCGTCGATCGTGACGGGCTTGGTCAAGTGGCCGCGGAAGCCGGCGGCGCGAGACCGCGCCCGGTCTTCGATCGTGCCGAACCCGCTCAACGCGATTGCGCGCAGCTCGGGCTGTTGCCGCGTGAGCTCCGCGATCAACGTGTGGCCGTCGCCATCGGGCAGCCCCAAGTCCGAGATCACGAGATCATACGGCCCCTTTTCCATCCGCTTGCGGGCTTCGGCGAGGGAGCTGGCGACTTCGACCTCGAAGTGGCGTGCGGTGAGGAGGCGACGCAGGGCGTTGCGGGTCGAGGCATGGTCCTCGATCAGCAACAACCGGCGCGAGGCTCCATCACCCGAGGGCACGCGGGCGGAGCGGCGTTTCGTTCCGGCGTGTTTGCTCTCGCCGCCGTCCGCGCCCCGCTTGACGCCATCGACCGTGGTTTCCGGATCCAGCGGCAACTCGATCTCGAAGGTGGAACCCTTGCCCAGCCCATCGCTGAGGGCGCGGATCGTTCCGTGCAACGCCTCGATGAGTTGCCGCGAAATGGACAACCCCAGCCCAAGTCCGCCACTGCGGCGCTCGACCTGCGAGAAGGCGTCGAAAATGTGCGCAAGGTGCTCGGGCCGCATGCCGATGCCGGTGTCTCTGACTTGCACGACGGCGCGGCCGGCCGGGGTCGTCCACGAACGCACGGAGATCAAGCCGCCATGTGGCGTGAACTTCACGGCGTTGTTCAGCACATTCCAGAAAACCTGCTGCAACCGGACCGGATCAGCGATGACGTAGGCCGGGGTTGGCTCGAGGTTCAGCTCGATCTTGATGGAGCGTTTGCCGAGTTCGCTCATCACGACGTTCACCGCGTCGGCCACGCTGCGGTTCATGTCGACGCGCTCGAGATCGAGCGTGAGCTTGCCGCGGGCGATGCGCGTGAGATCGAGCAGGTCGTCGATCAATTTCGCCTCGAGGACGACGTTGTTGCGGATTGTCTCGAAAGTGGAGCGGATGTCCGGCGGCAGGCTCGGATCCTCGGCCGCATCGCTGGCCAGTAGCAGCACCGGATTGAGCGGCGTGCGCAGTTCATGCGAGAGCGTGGCGAGGAAATCGTCCTTCGCCCGCGACGCGGTGACGGCCTCGTTGCGTGCGGTCATCGCCTCCTGGAGCAGTCGGTTGCGCTCGTCCTCCGCGCGCTTGCGCTGGATCAGCAGTGCGACCGCGTCGCACGAGAGCCCGAGTTCCCGCACGAGGCGCGGCTCAATGCGATGCCGGGAGAGAACGGCCACCACGCCGAGCAACTGGGATTCGAACAGCAGCGGGAAGCCGGCAAAGGAGATGATCCCTTCGCGCCGGGCAAATTCGGGGTCACCGATGTCCGGATCGGCCGCGACCTGGTGAGTGACGTGCGGGCGTTTCGACGCGGCAATGGTGCCGACGCGGCCTTCGCCGAGCGCGATCCTGGCTTCGTGTGAATTGAGCTGTGCGAAGAGCCCGGCACTGGCGGTCAGCTCCAGCGTGTTTTCGTCCGAGGTGAGCCAAATGCGGACGTGTGCCGCCTCCGCGTGATGAAGGATCAGCTGCGCGAGTTGTTGCAGGATCGGACCCAGATCACCACCGCGCGCGACTTCCACCGCCACGTCAGCGCGGAGGCTCGCCAGACGCGCCTCCTCGAGCGCAGCGAGCTCGGCGCGTTTCCGGTCCGTGACGTCGCGACACGTCGCCAGGAGCTGTTCCGGGTGGCCGGCGGCATCGAGGATGGGCAGTACGACCACATCCCACCAGCGCAGCGACTTGGGGGCCTGGCTGACGCCCTGGAAGCGAAACGTCTCGCCCGACAGCGCGGCGCGATAGGCGGAGTCGGCCGCGCCCCGCGCCTCCTCGGTCCAGAGGCCGAGCCAGTGGCTGCCGGTGACGGCGTTGAGCTCACCGGCGTCGAGCGCGCGCTGCCCGCTGCGATTGAGAAATTGAATACGCCCGCCGAGATCGAGGACGAGCAGGCAGTCGGGGCTGCTTTCCAGGATGCGCTGGTTGAGCTCCTGGGCGTGCCGCAGGGATTCCTCCGCGCGTTTGCGCGCGGTGATGTCCGTATTCACCTCGAGGATCGCGCGCAGCTTGTTGTCATCGTCGGCCTGGACGACCCACTGCGTCGAGATCGTGAGGATCAGGCCGTCCTTGCGGCGGTGCAGGACCTCGCCCTCCCATCGGCCGTGCTGCACGAGCTGCGCCTGGATGTCGGCGAGCGGCATCGGGTACTGTGCGGCGAGCAGCAGGTGACTCGTCTGACCGAGCGCCTCCTCCTTGGAAAAACCGTAGAGTTTCTCCGCGCCGCGGTTCCAGAAGATGATCCGGTCCTTCGCCGAGCGCGCCAGCAGGGGGGCGAGGTCGACCAGTTGCGCCTGTTCGCGTAACCGCTGCTCGCTCTCGCGCAGCTCGGTGTTCCGCGTGGCCAGCTCCTCGTTGAGCGTCGTCAGCTCTTCGTTGGCCGACTCCAGCTCCTCGTTGGAGGTTTCGAGTTCCTCGTTCAGGCTCTGCAGTTCCTCGTTGGAGGATTGCACCTCCTCATTCGAGGCCTGCAACTCCTCCACCGCCGTGTCGTGCTGTTCGCGCAGGTTCTCCAGGAGGTGGCGCGTTTCGTTGTATTCACGGCGCAACTCCGCGAGCTCGCGCTGACCCGCGGCGGTGTTGCGAGAGCGGCCTTCGACGGAGCCGGGTGGCGTGACCAGCCGGGCTGGGGCGATCTTCTCGAACAGGACGAGGAAACAGCGGGCGGCTGCGCTCTTCACTGGCAGCACCTCGAGGTTGATCAGCTGCCGCGGACCGTTGAACGAAATCGCCCGCTCCCGAATCGGGCGGTTCTCTTTGCGCGCCCGGAACAGCGCGCGCTGGATGGACAGCGCGAGACCGCCGCGCGCGAGCTTGAGCACGTTGAGCGAGGCTTTGCCGGTGGGCAGCGTCAGGAACGGCTGCACCTTGCCGCGGAACTGCAGGATTTCACCCTCTTCGGAGACGAGCACGCCCGCTGGCGCGAAGCGCGCGAGCGTCAGTTGATCAGCCTCCCGATACAGGTCGTTCGGTGCGGCCTCAGCGGTGGCGCGCGGCGCGGGGCGGCCGGGGGCGAGACGAAGCGCGTTGATGGGGGGCCGTTCGAGCGTGACGGGGCTCGCCACGGGCTTTTTTGCGTAGATCTTCTGGGGCTTGTCGACCGGGGTGAAGAATTTGGGAAAACTGCCGGCGGACTCGGAGGTGCCGAGCACGAGAAAACCGTCGCCGCGGATCGCGTAGTGGAAAACCGGCAGGATGCGCTGCTGCAGGGCGGGCTCGACGTAGATCAGGAGGTTGCGGCAGCTGATGAGATTGACGCGCGTGAACGGCGGATCGGTCAGCAGGTTGTGCTGCGCGAAGATGACCGAGTCGCGCAGCGATTTCTGGACGCGATACTGTTCGGCTTCGCGGTCGAAATGACGGGAAACCTGGCTGGAGGTGAGGCCCGCCAGCTGGGTTTTCGTGTACCGTCCGGCCCGCGCGATTTCGAGAGCCGTTGCATTGACGTCGGTGGCGAAGATCTGGAACGGCGCCCGCACCGACGCCTTCTCGCAGTACTCGGTGAACGCGATGGCGAAGCTGTACGCCTCCTGCCCGGTGGAGCAGCCGGCGATCCAGAAGCGAAGGGGATCCTTCCGGTCCCGATCCTTCACCAGCTTCGGAAACACCTTCCGGTGCAGCGCGGCGAACATGCCGGGATTCCGGAAGAAACTGGTGACGCCGATCAGCAGGTCGCGATGCAGAAGGTCGAGCTCGGCCGGATCTTCCTGCAGCAGCCGATGGTAGGCGCGAAGGTCGCCGAGTTTCTGCAGCGCCAGCCGCCGTTTCAGCCGCCGCCGGATCGTATTGATTCGGTAATGACTGAAATCGAGTCCGGTCTTGGTCCGCAGGAGCTGGAAGATCTTGCGAAGTTCCGGGTCGGTGGGGCCCAGCACCAGCTCTTCCAATTTTTCGTTGCTGCTGGTGGAACGCCGGTTCGAACCCGCCAAAGGCGTGACGCGGTTGCGGGCGTTGGCGGCCGCCCGCGTGCGCACGCTTCCGGGCCGGGCGACCGTCCGCGCGATCTCGGCGGCAATCTTCTGCGGCGGCAGGACAAAATCGACGCAGCCGGTTGCGACGGCGCTGCGCGGCATGCTGTCATACTTGGCCGTGGCCGCGTCCTGCGCGAAGGTCACTCCGCCCGCTTCCTTGATGGCCTTCAGACCTTTCGCGCCATCGGACCCCGCGCCGGAGAGGATGACCCCAACGGCATCGCTGCCCTGGTCGGCGGCCAGCGACTTGAGGAAATGGTCGATTGAGCGCGCCGGGCCGGGCTTTTTTTCGCGAGGACTGAGTTGCAGGATCCCGCGCGTGATCGCCAGATGGCTGTTCGGCGGGATGACGTAGATCTGGTTGGGCTGAACCTCGATCCCGTTTTCGATTTCACGCACTGGCAGGCTGGCCGAGCGGCCCAGCAACTCCGAGAGCAGCGAACGGTGCGTGGGATCCAGGTGCTGCACCAGCACGTACGCCAAGTGCGCATCCGTCGGCAGGTTGCGCACCAATTCGGTGAACGCCTCCAAGCCGCCGGCCGACGCGCCGATGCCGACAATCTTAACTGCGGGCGGGGTTGAAGCGGAAGAACGCGAGCGGGCAGACGACGATCGAGAAGGCATTCAGGAGTGGGGCGGCGCGCGCACGAGCGGTCATCGAATCCCACCTCGTCGATCCTGCAAAAGGAAAATCGGGTTATTAGCATCAGTTTCCGACCCTTGTGGTCCCGACAGAGGTGGATCACCCCACCGCCGTTTCCGAAGGACGGCGGGTTGGGCGGCTAGAGGTTTTTCCCGGCGCGCAGGCCGGCGGCGTAGGCTTTGAACACCAAGTCGATTTGATCTCGGACCCGGCGAAACTCCGCCAAGACTTCCGCCTCGGAGCCTGCCGCGTGCGCCGGGTCGTCGAAACCCCAGTGGTATCGATTCACCTGTCCGGGATAACTTGGACAGACTTGCTCCGCGTTTCCGCAGACCGTGATGACCGTGTGGACGTCCTGCGTGAGGAACTGGTCCATGTGCTTGGAGTGATGCTGGGAGATGTCGATGCCCACCTCTTTGAGTACCTGGATGGCCTTTGGATGAACGTAGCCGGCGGGACTCGAGCCCGCACTGCACACCTCCACAAGATCACCGGCTTCGGCCCGGAGGATGCCCTCGGCCATATGGCTACGGCAGGAGTTGCCCGTGCAGAGGATGAGGACCTTGGGTTTCATGGGTGAGTGGGATTCAAGGCGCTTTGATACCAGGCGCGTGAGGCGTTGCAGGCGCGGCAGACCGATAGCATGACGGGCACCTCCACGAGCACGCCGACGATTGTGGCTAATGCGGCGCCGGAGGTCGGACCGAACAGCGTGATCGCAACAGCGACGGCCAACTCGAAGAAGTTGCTCGCACCGATCAGCGCCCCGGGCGAGGCGACGTTGTGGGGCACTTTCAGGGCACGCATGACCAAGTAGGTGAGGCTCGAGTTGAAATACACCTGGATCGTGATCGGCACCGCGAGCAGCACGACGGCCGGCCAGTTCTCAAGGAGGTTCTGGGCCTGAAATGCGAAAATGAGGATCAGCGTCGCGAGCAGGGCGAAGATGGTCACCGGCTTAAACACCGGCAGGAAGGCTTCGGCGAACCACCGTTCACCTTTCGTTCGCAGCAGAATGTTCCGGCTGAGCCAACCCGTGACCAGGGGAACGACGATAAAGACGACGACCGATGTGACCAAGACGCCTCTGGGCACCACCACGCCGCTCACCCCGACGAGGAACATGACAATCGGAGCGAACGCGATCAGCATGATGAGATCATTGATGGCGACCTGTGCGAGGGTGTAGCCGGAGTCGCCGTCGGTGAGGTAGGACCAGACAAACACCATCGCGGTGCAGGGGGCGGCCGCGAGGATGATGAGTCCCGCGGTGTAGTCCTTAGCGGCTTCGGGCAGGATCAGTCCCCAGCTTTCGCTGAACAGCACCCGGATGAAAATCCATCCGAGAACGGCCATCGAAAGCGGTTTGATCACCCAGTTGACGACAAGCGTGACGAGAAGCCCCGTCGGTCGACGGATCACCCCGCGAAGCCCGCTGAAGTCGACCTTCAGCATCATCGGGTAGACCATCAGCCAGATGAGCACTGCGATCGGGACGTTAATGTGCGAGTTTTCGCCAAACTCCCACGCGCTCAGTCCTGCGGTTGCGTCGGGCATCAGCTTTCCCATCGCGACGCCCGCCAGCATGCACAACAGGACCCAGATTGAGAGGTAGCGCTCAAATACGCCGAGGCGCTTGGGGGCGGAGGCCATGGCTCAGCAGCAGCGGACCGCTCGATCCCGAACGCATTCGGGCGTGTTGGGGCCAAACGAGTCGCGCAGCTTCTTCAGCCGACCGGAATCCTCCCGAAATGCCTTCTCCTCCCGAACGCAGTCCTGGAGACAGGCCAGATTCGTTTTCAGAGACTGCGGTTGTTCATCGGGCAGGCGATAGATCATCATGTTGCCGCAGCGCTCAGTCACCACCAACCCATGCTCCCTCAGGTAGCGCAGGTGTTTCGAGATCTTCACCTGGGGCTCCTTGAGGACCGTTTGAAAATGGCACACGCACAGTGGCCCGCTGAGCAGCAGGTGCAGAATCCGCAGCCGGGTGCGGTCGCACATGCACTGGTAGATCGACACCAGGTCCATGCCGACTTCAGCAGCAGCTGTCCGCCTTGGTCTCGCTGCCGCAGCAGCCGGAGGGCTCAAGGCCGCAAGCCTCCTTGGCCAAACAATCGGTATGCTTGTCGACGAGCTGGAACCGAATCACCCCGTCGCCGTGCTCGGCGCGGGCAACGCCGAATTGGGACACCACACAGCCCTCATACTCGATCTCAACCTCCATGTCGCGGGATGGAAGCACGCTCTTGGCCGCTATTCCCAAGATCGAGGTCAACTTGCCCGCTGTTAACCGGTGATCGGGGTCATTCGGCGAGACCCAGGTTTGCAGCTGCACGGTTTCGGTGGAGCGCAAGGTTCCTCCGCAGTCGACGAACCGCTTCGTCACGTGACCCACTTCGGTGACGTGGAATTCAGCCGGAATCGTTTCGCCGTCGTCAAAAACGAACTCGAGAGCGGCCGTGGGTTGCTCAGCCAGGGCAGCGGTGAATGCTGAGATCTTCATACTCATATCGGAATATACCGTACGAGGTATATTGCAAGCATTGACTGTGCTCTCTGCGCAGCAAGTCTGACTTCAATGAAGAACGGGCAGGTCACCTTTCGGGCGATGGCTGCGGCTGATCTGCCAGTGGCGAGCGCACTCTGGGCGGTAACTGAAGGCGTTGAGTTGGCCGAGGGTGACTCCGAGGAAGAGCTAACGGCTTACCTCAACCGGAATCCGGGGATGAGCTTCGTCGCGATCCACGACGATGCTCTGGTCGGAGCGATCCTCGCAGGCCATGATGGTCGTCGCGGACTGATTTATCACCTCGCCGTCGATCGGCGGTTTCGGGGCGTGGGAGTGGGGCGGCGCCTTGTGGAACTCGCGCTCGACGCTTTGCGACGAGCCAAGATCTCACGGGTCCTCATCTTGGTGGATCAGGAAAATGACGGTGGCCGCTCGTTTTGGCAGAAAGCCGGATGGGAAGAGCTCACGTTTGCGCAGCCACTGGCTTTCGATCTGACGGCGGCAGGGAGCGAGTAAGTTAAGCCTGCTCTTTTGCGCAGTGGTGCACGAGCCGGTGTAGACCGCTTGCGGAATCGCTCCGTCGTCGTGCTTCCGCGTCGACGTGCGGACAACAAAAAGGCCGCGGGCAATTCCCGCGGCCTGAATCCAGGCTTAACGCTTAAGGCTTATCGCCTATCGCCGCCACTCCTCCTCACCGATACTCTTCGCCGCTGACGGCGTTGATCACCTTGAAGTTTTCGACGTGATAGTTGAGGTCGGCGCGGAACGCGAGTTTCACGCCGTAGTTCTTCTCCATCCGGACGAGCAGGTCGGCGTCCTCGCTGCGCAACCGCTCCAGGATCGACGGGTGAACGAGCACCCGCAGCGCGTATTCCTTGCCGTCGTTGCGGGCGGTGAGCCGGCGGACGATGGAGGAAAGCTTGCGTTGCAGTTCGACCGACATGGTCGTGGCCGACTTCACGATGCCGCGGCCGCGGCAGTACGGGCAGTCGGTGTAAAGGTTGCTCGAGAGTGACTCCTGCTGCCGCTGTCGCGTCATCTGCATGATGCCGAGCTGGGAGATGGGCAGGATATGGGTCTTGGCGCGGTCCTGGGACATCAGCTCGACCATCTTCTCGTAAACGGCGTTGCGGTGCCGCCGCTCCTTCATGTCGATGAAGTCCATGATGATCAGGCCGCCGAGGTTGCGGAGCCGGATCTGCCGGGCGATCTCCTGTGCGGCCTCGAGATTGACGGCGTAGATGACGTTCTTCTCGTCGCCGCCCCGATTCTTGTGGGAACCGGTGTTCACATCGATCGCGATTAATGCCTCGGTTTCGTCGATGATGATCTCACCGCCGGAGGGCAGGCTGACCTTGCGCTGACCGGTCTGCTCGATCTGACGCTCGATGTTAAAGCGTTCGAAGATCGGGATGCTGTCCTTGTAGAGCGCGATCTTGCTTTTGCTGCGCTGGGAAATCTGGGCAACGGCGGCTTGGCAGCGCGCGTGGTCGGCCGGGTTGTCGATCAGCACGCGGTCCACTTCCTCGGTCAGGAAGTCGCGGACCGTGCGCTCAACGAGGTCGGGTTCCTGATAGAGGCAGGCGGGGGAGCGTTCCGACTGCATCTTGGCCTGGATGCCGGCCCAGGTTTTCAGCAGCAGGTGCAGGTCGCGGACAAAGTAGCGGGCCTTTTTGCCTTCGCCGGCTGTGCGCACGATGACGCCCATGCCCTCGGGGATGGTGAGTTCGTTGACGAGCTGGCGCAGGCGCTGGCGCTCCTTCGGGTCCTCGATCTTGCGCGAGATGCCGCACTGGTCGGAGTACGGCATCAGCACCAGGTAGCGCCCGGGCAGCGAGAGGTTCGCGGTTGTGCGCGGACCCTTGGTGCCGATTGGGCCCTTGGTGACCTGGATGACGATCTCGGAGCCAGGCGGGTAGAGACGGGGGATGTCCTTGACCGTGGGCTCCTGGCCCTTGGGCAACGCGTTCTTCTTTTTGTTCACGCGCACCACCTCGACCGAGGAGTCGGCCGCGGCCGGGAGCATGTCCCAGTAGTGCAGGAAGGCGTTTTTCGAGTAGCCGATGTCGACGAAGGCGGCTTTCAGGCCCGCATCGAGGTTCTTGATGCGGCCCTTGTAGATGCCGCCGACCATCCGGTTGTCGGAGTCACGCTCGATCTCGAACTTCTCCAGGACGCCGTCGACCAGGAGGGCGACCCGTTTTTCGAGCGGTTCGGCGTTGATGATCAGTTCGCGGAAGGAGGTTTTCTCCTTCTGGAAAACGGCCACGAGCTTTTGGAGAAGCGGTCGCTGTTTGGAGCGTTCCTTGGCGCTGGCCTTCAGGCCGGCGCGATCGACGTCTTCGGCGACGCCGGGAGGCGGTGGATTGGCCAGTTCCTCGTCATAACGTTGAGCCGGATCGCTCGTATTGGTGTTGGCGCCCGCGCTCGGGTGGGGAGACTGATCGCTCATGTGGGATGGTGTCCTTCGTTTGGTCGGGGCACCCTCGTCCGGACGTTGCGGCGCAGGAAATTCCGGCGACAGGATCAATACCGCGGAAAAGCCTCAGTTTCACGTGAAGTCCTTTCGGAAGCGGTAGACGCTCTGCACCAGTCCTTGCAGCAAGCAGCAACTCAGCACGAAGGAGCCACCATAGCTAATAAAGGGAAGCGGTATGCCCGTGATGGGCACGAGACCGATGGTCATGGCGATGTTCACGAACACATGCACGGCGAAGAGCACCGTCACGCCGAGGGCGATGAGGGTGCCAAAGCGATCCCGGGCGAGGCCGGCGATGCGGATGCCATTGAACATGACCACTCCAAACAGACTGAGAACCGTGAGGCTTCCCAAAAGTCCTTTCTCCTCGGCGATGACCGAGAAGATAAAATCATTGTGCGCAACGGCGCGAGGCAGGTAGCCGAGCTGCGCCTGTGTGCCCTCCGTCCAGCCCTTGCCGGTCAGGCCACCGCTGCCGACGGAAATGATCGACTGGCGCTGATTCCAGCTGATGCCCATCGGGTCGATCTTGTCGGGCGCGGTGAATGAAATAATGCGATTCCGCTGGTAATCCCGCAGTGGCAACCAGCTGTTCTCCTGATATTTGCCCCGGTCTGTGACGTAGTCATAACCGTTGCTCTCCATGAAGCGGATGTAGCTGTAGCTATCCCAAGCCACCAGCCCGACGAGGAGCAAAAACGCTCCCAACGCGCCGACAAAAAAACGGGTCGACAGCCGGGACACGTAAAGCATGGAGAACACCATCGGGGGCAGAACGATCGCCGACTTTAGGTCTGGCTGAAGAAGGATAAGCACCAGTGGCAAACCTGCGGCAAGCGCCAACTTACCCAAGACCGCGAGCGACTCACGCACCGTGCCCACTTTTTCGCGCAGCAGTATGCCGGCCGAGACCAGAAGCACGGCGGCTTTGGCCGGTTCGGAAGGCTGGAGGCTGAAGAACCCGAAGAGGTTAAGCCAGCGCTGCGCCCCGTAGGCTTCCGTACCGATCCCGGGGATTAGGACGAGGATCAGCAGGAGAATCACGGCGCCGTAGAACCAGTGAACGACGTTGAGCCAGAAACGGTAGTCGATCAGCGAGACGCTCAGGTACACCACACCGCCGGCCAGGAGCCAGACCAGCTGCTGCTTCCAGACGGACGCATCCGTTGAATACTGCGCACTATAGATAAAGAAGACGCCAATCGTGCTCAGGAGCAGGATGGCCAGCGGATTGATCAGGTCCCAACGCTCCCGCGTCGTGAGCTTAAAAACGCTCAGCAATTCGACGGGGGCGTGGAGGCGGCGGGACATGGACGCGTTAGCATTGGGGCCCGGGGGCCGGACCTGCCAAGGCGGAACTGAGGTCGTGGTTCACAAACTCAGGTCGGACAGGGCACGCCCTCGGGCCTGGCCCACCCGGGCCTTGGGCCTGAGCAGAATTCCTGTGGAAGACGGGATAGATCACGCCAGGCGCGGAAAGATTTGAACTTTGGTTAACCGCGCCCACCATCCGCGCTCCTTGAAATCAGCAGGCGCCGCCGACTTCGCGTTTCTGATTGCCGAGGGCGAGCCCTTTTCGTGGCCGCTCGCGGCCGCCATCGTATTCGGCGCGGCGACCAGCTACATCGTGGTTTGGATGGCGACGCGGCACACCCGCCGGGTGGCGCGCGAACAGGCGCAGCAGTTGGTCGAAGTGGCCAAGCGGGAGGCAGCCGTGGCAGCCGAAGAGATGCGCCAGCAGGCCGAGAAAGAGATCGCCGCAAAACGTGCGGAGATGACTCGGGATTTCGACCGACGCGAAATCGAGAGCGACATCCGGCTGCGTGAGATCCGATCCCACGAAGAGTCGCTCGCCTTGCTGGACTACCAACTGGAGCAAAAAGGCGAACGGCTCGCCCGCGAGAGCGCTGCCATCAAACAGGCGCGCGATGCGATCCGGGCACTTTCGAAGTCGTTGCGCAAGCGGCTCGAGGGCGTCTCGCAGATGGACGCCGAGGAGATCAAACGCGCCCTGCGCGAAGAGGTGCAGCTCGAATGCCAGGACGAGTTGCGGGCCCTGCGTCGGCAGATCCTCGACCGCTCCGAACAGGACCTGAACAACGAGGCGCGGCGGATACTGACGGCTGCGATGCAGCGGCTGGCGTCTCGTCCGAACAACGACCTGACCGCGACGATTGTCCACCTGCCCACGGAGGACATGAAGGGTCGAATCATCGGCCGCGAAGGACGCAACATCAAGGCGTTCGAGGCGGCGACGGGCGTTACCCTTCTGATCGATGAATCGCCGCAGATGGTGCTGATCTCGTCGTTCGACCCGGTGCGCCGTGAAGTCGCACGCGTGGCGCTGGAGGCGCTGGTCAAGGATGGGCGTATTCACCCGGCCAATATCGAGGAGTTTGTCTCACGGGCGCGCAGCGAAATTGACCTCAACGTCCAGCAGGCGGGTGAGGACGCGGTGCAACGGCTCGGAATCAATGGCCTGCACCCGGAAATCATCAAACTGCTGGGCCGGTTGAAGTACCGTTTCTCCTACACGCAAAACGTGCTCGATCACTCGATCGAGGTGGGCTTCCTCTGCTCGCTGCTCGCCAGCGAGATCGGCCTGGATCCCAACGTCGCCAAACGCGCCGGCCTGCTGCATGACGTCGGCAAGGGCATCGAGGCGGAGTACGAAGGCAGCCATGCGCAGATCGGCGCCGATTTCGTTAAACGACATGGCGAGACGCCGATCGTCGTGAACGCCGTGGCAGCCCACCACGAGGAGGTCCATCCAGAGACGGTCTATGCCGGGCTGGTGATCCTCGCGGACACGGTGTCCGCCGTTCGTCCGGGGGCGCGGGCCGAGTCGATGACCGGTTATCTGCAGCGGCTCGAGCGACTCGAGAAACTCGCGCTTTCCGTCGATGGGGTGCATCAGGCCTACGCCATCCAGGCGGGGCGCGAGGTGCGTGTGGTTGTGAATCCGCAGATCGTTACAGACGAGCAGGCGAAGGAGATCGCCAAGAACCTGCGGCAGCGCGTCGAGGCCGAACTCCAGTACCCCAGCACCATTCGGATCACCGTCATCCGCGAATCCCGTTTCACGGAAACGGCGACCTGAGGGCGGAAGGGGGCGAGTAGGGCAGAGCGGGTAGCGAGTAGGTGGACGGAGACGTAGCCGGCGGACGGGGCACAGCACCAGATCAACGGCGGCGGTTGAAGCCACTGCGGCCTGGCTTGGTCCGGAGGGCGCGGAACTGTCACCCATGTGATGAACGTGTACCCACGGTCATCCCGCCCGTCTTTCTACTCGCTACGCGCTACCCGCTACTCGCTACTCTCGTCTCATGTCTGACCCGAAGATTCTCGAGACATTTCCCAATCCGGCACCAGAGCGGGACTACCTGATCGAGCATACCCATCACGAGTTCACCTCGTTGTGCCCGATGACAGGCCATCCCGATTTTGCGGAGATCACGGTGCGCTACGTCCCCGACCGCATCTGCGTGGAGCTCAAGTCGCTCAAGCTCTACTTCCACGCGTTCCGCAACGAAGGCATTTTCTTCGAGGCCGCGACCAACAAGATTTGTGACGATCTCGGCCGGGCTCTGCAGCCCCGTTCGCTGACGATCGTCGCGGATTGGAAAGCGCGGGGAGGCTTCAGCTCGGTCGTCACCGCCACCTGGTCGCCGGGCAAGCCCTCGCGCAAGTCTCCAGCTCGCCGGCGCTAACCCGACGCTCGCGGCCACTTGTCACGTAATAAGTGACAAGTGCCTGGGCGTGGTTGAGCGCGGCGGAGGACCGCCACGAGGCACGAGCTTGCGCTGGCAGCACTCGGAGTGCGCAATACAGGGTTCATGATTCGGGCGCTGATTTTCGATTTTGACGGTCTGATCCTCGATACCGAGACCCCTTTGGTGGAGGCTTGGGCGCGGGTACATCAAGACGCGGGAGTCGCGTTCAATCGCGCGAACGCGCACGCCGTCGTCGGGCATGTTGACGTGGTGTTCGACCCGTGGCGGGCGTTTCCCGCCCACGCCGATCGCGCCCAACTCGACGAAATCTACCGGCGGCACAAAACCGACCTCATCGCTGCCGAGAAAATTCTACCCGGCGTCGAGGCGCTGCTCGACGCGGCGGCAAAGCGGAAGCTGCTCCTGGGGGTGGCTTCCAATTCCGACCACGCTCATGTCGACGGACATCTGCAACGCCTGGGGCTGGCGTCGCGCTTTCACGCCGTCGGCTGCCGGGACGACGTGAGCCGTGGCAAACCGGCTCCGGACGTTTACCAATACGTCATGCGCAGCCTCGGCGTGCAGCCCGAGGAAACGGTGGCGTTTGAGGATTCGGTGCCCGGTCACGAAGCCGCCCATGCCGCGGGTATCCGAGTGGTGGTGATCCCAAACCCGTCCACGGCCCATTGCACGTTTCCGCGCGCCTGGCTCTGCAAGCCCTCGATGGCTGAGGTCTCGCTGGACCTGCTGCTCGAGAAGTTTCAGGCCGTCACCTGAAGTGCTTCAGCCGAACAAGTCGCCTTGCGTGAAGTCCGCGCGGCGCGCCGGATCCAGCGTACTCCGCTCGAGCAGCCACTGCAGGGACTGGGTGGCGAAGGCGGGCTCACGCGCGAGCCGCGTCAGGAGCAACGCGCAGGCCAATGCGTCGTAGAGCGCGGCATGATACCGGCAGCGATCCGTGGGGCAGTGTTGTCGCGCGACTTCATCCAACTCCGATTGCAGCCCAAGGGTGGCGATCAGGTCCTCAAGCCGCGCCGAGGCGAGGCCGGTGAACAGCTGTGGAAAGAGCCGACCTGTGTCGACCCACGGTCCCCAATCCAACACGGTCCCGCCGTGCAAGAAGTCGGGCGAGTGTCGTGGGTAAGGCCAGACGCTCTTGATCAACGTGTTCTCGGCGGAAGCAAAGTGGGCGACCAACGGCCCCTCCTGACGCAATCCCGCGAAAAGCGGGAAGTCCTCGGCCAGACCGGGTAGTGCTTGCAGCGCTGAAGCCTCCAATCCGTGCACAGCGGCGTCCTGCGCGCGGATGGTGCCGGTCGGACGGCAACGCCGTGTCCACACCTGCAGGATACGCCCCGACTGCCAGGCCACGATGCCGTATTCCAGTACACCGGAGGCGAGACTGCCTTCGAAATCGAGGACGTGCAGACGTTGGTTGGGCCAGGCCATGGTTGCAGCAGTCAGCACACGAAACGCACCGGCGGCGGCGCCCAAGCAAAATTCTCCGTGTCAACGCAGTCGCGTCGTCCCTAAATCGCGGCGTGGACCTTTCGCCTTTCCGTGCGTTTCTGGTCGAACTCGCTCAAGCGAGCGGCGACTTCATCCGGCCGCGTTATGCGGCGCCGGGTTTATCCGTCGAACTCAAGTCCGACGCGTCGCCCGTGACCGAAGCTGACCGGGGCGCCGAGGAACTGATGCGACGGATGATCCAGGCGCGGTTCCCCGACCACGGAGTGATTGGCGAGGAGTTTGGCCCGGAGCGAGCCGACGCGGAGTGGGTCTGGGTCCTGGACCCGATCGACGGCACCAAGAGCTTCATCACCGCCGTGCCGCTGTGGGGCACGTTGATCGCGCTGCTGCACCGCGGTCAGCCGGTGCTCGGCTGTATCCACCAACCCATTCTCCAGCAGTTGATGATCGGCGATGGTGTGGTGACACGTCTGAACGATCAGCCGGTCCGCTGCCGCCCGACGCAGCGCGTGGAGGATGCGACCTTGCTGACGAGCGATCCGCTCAATCCCGGTCGCCACCAGAACGGTGCGGCTTACGATGCCCTCGCGCAACGCGCCCGGCTCGTGCGCACGTGGGGCGACTGTTACGGTTACCTGCTGCTGGCGGCGGGCTGGGCGGACATTTGCCTCGATCCCATCATGAATCCCTGGGACATCGCCGCGCTGATTCCGATCGTGCGCGGCGCCGGCGGGGTGATCAGTGACTGGCGTGGCGGTTCAGCGTATCCGGCGGAATCGACCATCGCCTGCGGCACGCCCGAACTGCACGCGCAGGTTTTGGAGGCCTTGGGGAGGCGGTAAGCTTTACGCTGCTTGCGATTTCGAGCCTCGGGCTTTCCGCCCGTGAGGGTCACAAGCCGTAGGTGTCAACCAAGTACACGAGCGCGGCCAGGGCGGCCGCACCGAGTTCGAGTTCACGTTTGTTGACGTGATCGAGCGTATCGGTCCGGGCGTGATGGTGGTCGAAGTAGCGCTGCGAGTCGGTCAGCAGGCTGCCGACGGTGGTGCCGAGCGCCATCAACGGAGCCACGTCAACGCCGCCGCGACCTTCGCGAAACTCGTGCAGGCCGAAAGGCGCCAGCCACTCGCGCCAGCGGGCGGCCCGCTCGTGCGCCGCACCCTGGGGGCTGCCGAGGGAGAAGCCGCGGGGCGAGAAGGCACCGGCGTCGGTTTCAATCGCCAGCACGTGCTCTTCGCCGCTGTCGCGGGCGTGG
The DNA here is from genome assembly GCA_023386835.1 of Verrucomicrobiota bacterium. GTDB lineage: Bacteria > Verrucomicrobiota > Verrucomicrobiia > Opitutales > Opitutaceae > Actomonas. The sequence continues at coordinate 26,603 of JAEWIY010000118.1, read as the reverse complement.
GACGCGTAGGCGAGGGCGCCACGCGCGCCGTTTTCCTTGTTGGTGAAGAGCACGCACCGCAACGTATGGCGAGGTTGGATACCCAAGGCCTGGAATAGCCGCAGCACCTCAACGGCCTGCATGGCACCCGCCGCGCCGTCGTGCGCGCCCGGGGAGACGTCCCAGCTGTCGAGATGGCCGCCGACCAGCAGGACCTGTTCGGGTCGTTCGCGACCGCGCAGTTCGCCGATGACGTTGTACGAAGGCGCGTCCGCGTGCCATTGGGCATGGATCCGCAGTTCGACGCGCGAACCGGGGGCGGCCGCCAGCGCATTGCTCAGCGTATTCGCGCTGCGGATGCCCAAGGCGGCACTCGGGATGGCCGGCTGGCCCGGCCGGTACGCGGTCGTGCCGGTGTGCGGTTCATCGTCCTCGGCGAGGGTGAGCGAGCGCACCAGCGCACCCACGGCGCCGTACCTGGCCGCTTCGAGCGGGCCGAGCGCCCGCTGGTCCGAGGCGCCGCGATACGCCTGAAAGGTATCCACGTGCCGCGGATCCATCGGCCGGTTGAAAAAAACAATGCGCCCCTCCAGCCGCTCGCGGCCGAGGGTGGGCAAGGCATCCAGCGACTGCACTTCCACCACCTCGGCGGTGATGCCGCCCGGCGGCGTCGAAATGGAGCCGCCAAGCGCGAGGACGTTCAGTGCGACCGCCTCGCTTTCCGATCCTTCGGGTGGCAGCAGCCGCGCGGACTCGCGCGCCCCACGCTCCCAATGCGGCACCGCCACTTCGAGCGTCCACACGTGATCCAGGTTCATTTCGGCGAGCAGGTCACGAGCCCAGGCGAGGGCGTTTTCCAGATTGCGTGATCCCGACAGGCGGCCGGGAAACTCGCTCGTCAGTTCGCGCAGGCGCTCGTACGCCGGGCTGTTGGCCAACGCCTCGTCGTAGATTCGCCGCAGAATGGTCGCGTCGTCGTCGCTCGACGATGCGCGCGCTGGCGTGACGAGGAGCAAGCAGGCGACGATCCCTGGTGTGATCCGGCGAGCCAGGGAGGGGCGGAACGGGCAAGCCGGTGGCATCGGGGTAGTCGGATGTAGCGGGATCTCAGTTACAACCAGCCTTTGCGGTGCATCAGCAGCGCCATCGCTCCGGTGACCAGCAACATCACGGCGAGCGTCAGCGGATAGGCCCACGGTCGGTGAAGCTCCGGCATCTGGTGGAAGTTCATGCCGAACCAGCCTCCGAGCAGCAGCGGCGGAATGGAAAGGGCGGTGAGCGCGGTCAATACGCGCACGCCTTCGCTGGCCTCGAAACTCGACCGGTTGAGGTACACGCGGAAGGAAAGGATCAATTGATCCGCCCAAGCCGTGGCCTGGTTCTCGATTCGCGCGAGTTCGTCGCCGAGGTCCCGCAAGTAGGGCATGAGCACCGCGCGCACAAACCGGGTGCGACCGTGCGCCAGCTCGAGCGCGACCGCGCGTTGCGGTCGCACGATTTGCCGCAGCTGCGCGAGCTCCTTGCGTAACGCGAGCACGCGCGGGAAGAGCTCGCGGGGATTGGTCTGACGGAGCGCTGCGGTTTCGATTTCCTCCAACTCATTTCGCAGCTCGTTGAGCGCGGGCTGATAGGCCTCCACCATCGCGTCGAGGATCGTGTGGGCAAACCGGTCCGGACCGCGGACGGGTTGCTGCGGGTTGCGCAACGAGCGCTCGATCGCCGCCTGGACGGGCCGCAGTCGCTCGCGGTGAAACGTCAGCAGAAACTGCCGCCCGAGCACGAGGTCCAGTTCGGTCGTAGAGAATGCCGCGCGCATCGCGGACTCCACTTCGGCTTCGTCCGTTTCCGCCTGCGCACTGGCAGCCGCGAGCTCGCTGCGTTTTGCGTAGTCGACGGCGTGCATCACGAGGTGCAGGTAGTCGTCGTACGCCTCCAGTTTAGGGAAGGGACTGTCAGTCGTGCAGTCCTCGATCACGAGCGGGTGGAGCGCGAAGAGTTGCTCCATCACGAGCTGGATTTCCTCGGGTGTCGGAGCCTCGAGGTCGACCCAGAGCATCACGCCGGGTTCATCACGCAACGTCGCCAGCGTCTCGACCGGCGGGTTGTGCGCGGCGAGCTTGTTCTGACGATAAACGAGGGCGGTGATCATGGTGGGGGCAGCCGAGGGTTGGGGTTGTCGGCGTCAGAGCCAGCGACGCCGTTTCACCCACCACCACATCAGTGCAGTTAACGTCACGGTCACGCCCACCACCACCGGATACGCGTAGGGCAGGTTCAGTTCCGGCATATGCTTGAAGTTCATCCCATACCACGTGCCGATCAGCATGCCGGGGAGCGCGAGAGCCGTCAGCGCGGTGATGACCTTGATGCCCTCGTTGGCCTGCAGCCCCGATTTGCTGAGGTACAGGTCGAACGAAATGAACATCTGGTCGGACAGGCCCGCCGCCGCCTCATCGATGCGCACCAGGTTGTCGCGAAGGTCGCGGAAGTACGGCAGCATGATCGACCGCACGAGCTTGGTCTCGCCGTGCGCGAGCCGCAGCACGACGTCACGTTGGGGGCGCACGATTTGGCGGAGGTGCGCCAGTTCGCCGCGGATCTCGAGCAGCTTCGGCGTGAGGTCGCTCTGTTCAGGCGAGAGCACGGTCTCCTCGATCTCCTCCAACTCGGTCCGCAGCTCGTCGATGACGGGCTGATACAGGTCGATCAGCGCATCGAGCAGGTAGTGCGCGAGCCGGTCAGGCCCGCGGGCGACGGAGCCGGCGGCCTTCCGACAGCGTTCCGCGACGGCATCGACCGACTTCAACGGGCGCCGGTGAAACGTCACGAGGTAGTCGCGGCCGAGAAACAGATCCAGTTCCGTGGTATTGAACTTGTCGGTGCGCGTGAAATCCACCGCGTGCATCACGAGGAAGAGGTAGTCTTCGTAGTCCTCGACCTTGGGCAGCGAACTTGGCGTCACGCAGTCCTCGATTGCGAGAGGGTGAAAGGCGAACACTCCCTCCAGCACCGCCTTGATTTCCTCCTCGGTCGGGTCCGTGAGATCCACCCACAGCATCAGGCCACGATCCGCCCGAACCAGGCGCAGCGCCTCGACCTCGAGGTCGCGCCCGACCAGTCGCCCTTCACTGAAGACAAACGAGTGGATCATGCCGGCCCCACTGTGCCCGGCGGGCCCAAGGGCTGGCAAGAGCCGCATGCACTGACGCCGCAACGCGCCCGCGGAGCGGCGTCTGCCCTCGCAAGCCGTCCAGCAGACGGGCTGCCCTGCGGCCGGCGAGGGCCGTAAGGCAGCCGATGAATCAGCGCTGCTGGCCGAGCGAAACCGCGCGGATCAGGGCAGCTCGTAGATTTCGAGCAGCGCGACGCCGACGCTGTTGTTGGCCCCGCTCACCGCGGCCGTGTAGTTGCCGGGCGGCAACAGGACGACGAGCGCGGCGTCCTTGCTGCCGGGGTCGAGCGCAAACGCGCCGGCGACAAGCGTCGCATCCTGCAACTCGGCTGAGTCTTCCCAGTTGTCGACCGTCGCCAGGACTTCAGTGTCGCGATGCAACGTGACCACCGGATCGGCCAATACCGACGTGACCCCAAAGCGACTGAGGCTCGGGCCGACCGCGCGAATGAGCAGGCGTTTTGGCGCGTCGCCGCGGACCGCGAAGCCGCCAATCAGTTGCCCCTGACCAGCCTCGACGCGGGCGCGCGTGGAGAGATTGAGCGCGCGGCTGGAGCCTTCGACGTGATACAACTCGGCGAGCGCGATGCCATCGGCCTGCTCGAGATCCGTGATGTGCATGGTGTACACGCCCGGCGCCAGATCCGCCACGACCGCAGCGTCGCGGCTGCCTTCCTCCAGCGGGAATGCGCCCACCTGATCCATGACGGCGCGCAGTGTATCGGACGTCTCGTCGGTCCATTGCGTATTCTCTGCGACTACCGTGCCGTCGGAACGCAGGACGCGGATGATCGGATTGTGGGCGGTCGACGTCACTCCGTGAACGGAGAGGGTGGGGCCGACTGCGCGGGCCAGGAATCGGGCGGGTTCATCACCCGCTACGACGATGCCAGCGATCAGGGTGTTGTCACCGGAGCCAGCAATCGCGCGCGAGGAGACGTTGATCAACTGAACGTGGCCTCGCACATCACCGAGCGTGATCGGCTGGCTCCAGGCGACGCCCGGCACTCCCACGTTGGGATCCAAGCGTTGGCTGCGCGCGCGGAAAGGCGTCAAATCGGGCAACTTTAGCGGGCCGGTGCTCACCTGTGCGGTCGCGGAAGGCGTGCCGCCGCTGCTGCGGGGATCGGAGCCGTCGAGCGTGTAGACGATCTGCGTGCCCGGCTCGGGCACGAGGATGCTGTCGGGATTGGCGAACTGGACGCTCGGCGGAGCGAGAAACTGGTGATCGATCCACTCAGCACGGCGTTCGATCCAGTTTTTTAAGTGATCCAACTCGCCCGCGAGCCCGCGGCCGGTGGGTGAGGCATTGTTGGGCCAGCGAGCCGCGTCACGCGCCGCGGCCTCCGCGCCGACCTCGGCCCCGAGCTGATCAATCAGCGCGTGCAGCCGGTGTGTCGCGAAGGGGCCGCGACGAAGCTCAAACCAGCGGTCGACCCACGCCTGCATGAACTCGGGGTCGCGGAAGAGCGGACCCCACCATTCGTGATTCCAGACGTCTGCCAGCGTGTGCTGCCACGTCTCCGGATTCATCGTCCGCTCGTCAGCGGAACCGGCGGAGCGGTCGAAGTCCCAGACCGGGCCGGCGATCAACTTCCCCCCTGGCGCCTTGGTGAAGTAGACGCTGCGCAGGAGCGCGTCCGCGTTGGAGAGAAAGACGTTGAGCAGGTGCAGGTCGATCCACGAGGGAACGTCGATGAAATCCTGATACTTGCGTGTCGTGAATCCGGCTGCCTGTTCCTCGTAGATCGTGTCCTCCATGACCTGGATATAGTGGCGCAGGTAGGCGCGGTGCGGCTCCGGCAGATCCGCCGCCTTCGGCCTTGCGACCACGAACTCGGACTCGGGGAAGGACGGCACACCACGATTGGTGCGGAAGCCAAACTCATCCGGATCGCGTCCATCGAGCTTGAGGATGTAACCGCCGGTGATTTCCGGCTCGTTGGTGGCGCTGGGCGAGGGCGGCTCGAGGTTCACTCGGTCGGACCCGAAGAGGATGCGCTCGGTGATAATGAAGATGCCCTGATAATCCGACGCGGTGAGCGAACCGCCGTCGGCATTGAGGAAACCTTCTGCGAAACGCGTCCGGGGCGCCCAGTACCCCATCTGACGGGCGAGTGTATAACCCAGGGCATTACGGATAAATGCGCGATCGTAGTTCCATGGCGCGACGAACGCCCAATCCTCCGACGCCGGCATTCCGAGCAAGGGCTGCGGGTCATCGCCGCCGCTTCGCGCCTTCAGTTCCACGTTGTAGCCCTTCTTCGGAAAAAGCGCGGAGCTGGATCCCCGCACCTTGAACTCCATCGGAGTAACCAGCTCAGGAGCGTCCTGGAGCCGGGCGGGGACGTCCGCTTCGGGAGTGAACACGTAAAGCCACCCGTCACGGTCGATGTCATCCCGCTCCATTGGTCCCAGTCCGTGGCTGTCGAGCACGACCACCGGTAGGGCGCTGGTGAAGTTTGCCAAGTCATCCGCCAGCCGCGCGAAATGCGCGGTCGTGACGGGCCCGCGCAGACCCGTGTCGGCGGTGAAGACGGCGGCGCGCACGATCGTGGATTCAGTGATCGTCAACGGTCCGGTGTACTGCGGCGAATCCTCATCCGGCGGCGCCACCGAAGCGCCCACCGGGCTCGGCGGAGCCAGCACGTAGCGGATGACCTGCCCGGCGCCGGCGCCGGTGATTTCGAGCGTCACGCTGTTTTGAAAGATCCCTGAATCGCGGGAGAACGTCACCTCACCCAAGGTGATCAGCGTAGCCGCGCCGCCATTACGCGTGCCGGGAGTGGCGCGGCCGAAATAGCCGAAGCGGCCCGCATCATCCCCTTCGCCCTGGGTCACCCCGTACGAGGTGTCATCCGAGAGCGGTGGGTAACCGGGGGCGAACTCGCTCACCACCGTGGTTCCGTCGGCCTGAATCAGCCCGACGTATTCACCGCCGGATGACAGCGCGAAGTTTGTGTGTGGTGGCGTGGTGGCGCTGCCGCGGTTCTTGTTCGAGGCCCAGACCAACAGGTACCCGTGGGCCGGGATCGTCACGCCGGCCGGAAAACTCCACTTCGTTTTGTTGGAGGCCGTGTCCGTGAGGTACCAGCCTCCCAGTGCGACGGCCGTGGCATCCGGGTTGTGAATCTCCACCCAATCCGAGTAATCGCCGTCCTCGTCGGCGATGGTGCTGCGATTGGACGCCATCACTTCGGTGATGACCGGCGCCGCGGCGACCGGAGGAATGAGGCTAGCGCCGGAAAGGCCCACGAGGAGAACCAGCCAGAAGCGGCGGCCCTTCGCGGAGGTACAGCCACGCGAGAGAGGCGGGGGCGAGAGTCGGATCATGGAACGGAGGGGACGACGTGACGCGTCGCACCAGAACTGGTGCGACGAATGAGCCGGGAAGTAGTGCCGAACCTTATAAGGCTCGGCCGTAGGCGATTGACCACTGGAGGGCGCAAAACCGGACGCAGAAAGCGGCAGAATTTAGGGTTGGGTGCATTGCCTGCGCCGGGGAAGTGCCGGTGCGGTATCGCTCCCGGAGAGTTGCCTCTCGGAAGGCGGAACCGACTGGTGCAAGCGCCTGCGCAGCGGTCGGTTCTGACAGGAGCTTACGGCTTTGGGTCGAACTATCGCTTCAGGGAAAACCTGATCTATGTACGCCGTGCGCATTTGTCGCCTGCGTGATGAGTGGTCACCGCTGTTGACGTCGAAAAGGCGCCGCGGAGCGGAGGTGTTTTGCGCTCACCCGCCGGGTTCCGGGCGAGTTCTAGCATCATTTTTATTGATAGCTAAGCCGCGCCGCGGGAGTGGGTTGCCGTCCCGGGGGTGCACTCGTACACCCAGTGATCGAGGGATGCGTCGTCGGGGAGCGTGTCTTCGCGCGCCGCGGCGACAGGCTCTCGTCCAGCGACTCGACTCCATGTTCCCCCCACTTCGGCGCGCGGCCGGCTTCGCCGCGTTAGCTTTCGGTTGTGCCTCTCCCCTGTGGCCAACCTCCGACCCCGTGACCCGTGCTTGGGTGCACCACCAAGCCCGGGCCACCGCTGCCCTTCGTGAGCTCGAACTCACTGTCTCTGCCCCCACAACGCTTCGCGACTCAGATGACCTGCCCGAACTTCCCCTGGAGTTTGGGCGGATGTTTGAGCCCGTGACCGATCGAGGTCTGCAGCCAAACGAATTGTTGCACGCGCTGCATGGGCAGCGGGTGCGAATCACCGGCTACATGGTCCGGCAGGACGTTCATCAGCCGGGACTTCTGCTGATCGCACCGCAGGCGGGACTTTCGAGCGGGCGCGGGTGTGCCACCACGTTGCCGCCGACGTCCGTGCACGTCGTCATCGTGGGGCTCACGCAACCCATCCCTTATCGCCCGGGCCGCCTGAGCTTGCGGGGGATGCTGAGTGTCGGGCCGCAGGTGATGCCCGATGGCCGCGCCTCGATCGTGCAACTGCACGTCGACGCCGCCGAGTTGAACGACCTGTTCGGCGAAGCCGAGTCATGAGCGCCTCAAGATGGCTCCCCCGGCGGCACCGCGGCCCGGTTGTGCTGGCGCGGTGGTGCGCCGTGTGGTTGAGCAGCCTTCTCGCGCTGCCGGCGGCGGTCGTCAGCCGGCTGACACCGCCCAGCGGGCTTTTCAGTTTTAACGATCCGGCGCCGCCAATCATCTCCCGGTTTCTGGTCGGGCAGCGCTTTGACCTGCAGGCGACGATTCAGCCGGATGCCGGCCGCACGATCCAGTCGGTCGAGTTCTTCGTCGACGGCAACAAGGTCTCCGGCCCGGTCGCCCTGGCTCCGGCGACGGTCGGCGGCGTTCCCGCCGGCACCACGATCGCAACACGTCGTGCGTACAGCACCTCCACCACCGGCGTTCGCCAACTGGAGGTGCGGGCGACGCAAAGCGACGGCTTGGTGGTCAAGGCGATTGGCAACTTCGAGATCGTGCCCGTGACGGCGCACAGCGAAGAGACGCGTCCGCGGAACGTGATCCTGTTGATCGGTGACGGCCTTGGGCTCGCGCACCGAACGGCGGCGCGGATCATGCTCAATGGCGTGAGCCAGGGAAAGACGCTGGCGCCATTGGCGATGGACGAGTTGCCCGTGACCGGTCTCGTGAAGACGGCTTCGCTCAACTCGATCGTGACTGATTCCGCGCCGGGAGCGTCCGTCTATTCGACGGGTAACAAGGCGAACAACAATGAGGAGGGCGTCTTCCCCGACGACACGGTGGATGCGTTTGATAATCCACGCGTGGAGAACATCGGCGAGTACCTCGCGCGCACGCAGAACAAGTGGCTGGGAATCGTGACAACGGCGGACGTGACGGATGCAACGCCAGGCGCATTCGGCACGCACACGGCGAACCGCAGCGCGGGCACCGGGATCGCGGACCAGTTTCTCGATGAGGCGGTGGCGAAGGCGAATCTCCGCGTGCTGCTCGGCGGCGGCCGCGGCTGGTTTCTCAGCGCCGGCACGGGCGGCTCGAATCGTGGGGTCTCGAGCGACTACGTGCTCCCGGAGGAGTTGGGCTCCGGCTGGGGCGTGGGCCGCGGTGCATTGGATCCCGGTCGTGATCTGATCGGCGAATTTCAGGCGGCGGGTTTCTCGTATGTTCCCGATCGGACCCGGTTGCTCGCAGTGCCGGCGGGCGCGCGGCGGTTACTCGGCCTGTTCAACTTCGGGCACATGAACGCCGCGATGGACCGCATCGATCGTCGGCGCGGTCGCAGCAAAGTGGTGGACGAGTATGGTTTTCCCGACCAGCCCATGCTCGACGAAATGATCGTGGCGGCGCTCAGCGTGCTGCAGCAGGCGCCCAACGGGTTCGTGCTGCTCGTGGAAGGCGGGAACATCGACAAGCAGTCGCACGCGATGGACAGTGAGCGCTGGCTGCTCGAAACCATTGAGTTTGATCGGGCGATTGGCCAGGCGAAGGCGTTTGCCGCCGGCCGCGGCGACACGCTGCTCGTCGTCACCGCGGACCACGAGACCGGCGGCGCCAATGTCATCGGCGCCAGCATGGTGAGCAACGCCACCCTCGCCACCGCCGCGCGCTCGGGCGGAGGAGCGGGCGCGTTGCGCGATGGCGTGGTCGGCACCTACGGGTCGGCGGGATTTCCGGTGTATTCAATCGCTGGCGACGGGTATCCGGACGCGACGGACATCGACCGACGGTTGCTGATCGGTTACGCAGCCAATGCCGATCGTCACGAGGATTGGATGACGAACGCGGCCCCGCTGGGTGGTCCGGGGGGAGCGGCCTCACCGCGCGACCGCGATGCTGCCGGAGCGTTTCTCGTCACCGGTCAGGTGCCGGGCGCGCAGGCGGTGCACACGGGCTCGGACGTTCCGCTGACGGCGGGAGGGCTCGGAGCGGCGCTGTTCACCGGCGTGCTGGACAATACCGACGTGTTTTTCCGCCTGATGCAGGCGGTGGTCGGCGGAACCCCGGAATTGGGAGTGACGGGCGTGGCGATGAAAAGTGTCTCACTGCCGGGGCCACAGCCTTCCGGCAACATTGTGGGCCAGCGCACGGCGGCGGATCGATTGATCAACCTTTCAACGCGCGGTTATGTGGGCGTCGGCGCCTCGGTGATGATCAGTGGCTTTGTGCTGGATGGAAGTGTGCCGCACCGGTTGCTCATTCGTGGAGTGGGGCCGGGATTGCTCGCGCATGGCGTGCCCGATGTGCTCAGCGATCCGCGCTTGGAGATTCTCGACGCGAACGGGACGGTGGTCGCTTCCAACGACAACTGGAGTGAGAGCGGTGAGACGTTTGTCGCCGCCGCAGCTTCTGCGGTGGGCGCGTTCAGCCTCGCGTCCGGATCCAACGACGCCGCGCTTGTCGTCACACTCAAACCGGGTCGCTACACGGTAAAGCTCCGCGGCTCCGGGCAAACCACCGGCCACGCCCTGCTGGAAGTCTACGAGATGCCGTAGCGAAGGATGTCTCGGGCCAAGCGCCTTTCAGCACGTGAGTTTGGATCCACCATCGTTCAGCGTCCGACGGAGCACGCGTGGATCCACGTCTGCGATCGGCTGGTGGTGGCGGGCGGCCAAGGCACACGCGACACCCGCGGCTTCCCCGGTCTGGTTCATGTTCACCATCACCCGAATGGCCGCGTGTGCGGTCATATCGGCATCGATCATGCGTCCCGCAATCAGCAGGTTGCCGTAGGGGCCCACCGGGCGCATGGAACGAAGCGGGATCTGGTAAAAGGTCGGGTTGACGCTGCTTTCGCCACGCCAGCGGCTCGACTGTTTGGGTCGACCAGGAACGGCGTACTCCTCGCGACCGTCGAGATAGCGCAAGGTGATGCCTGGTCGATCCTGGTGATGGATGTCCACGCGGTAGCTTCCGTAGGCAATCGCGTCGTCAAAGTGTCTTCCGTAGAGAACGTCGTCACCAGTCAGCTGATACTGGCAACGGACATGCCGTGATTCGCGCAGGCCCAGCCGGCTTGGGAGAGCCTGCAGCGTGAGCGGAGCATCCGGCCGGTAGCGGCGCAACAGGTCCAGAATCGCCCGGACCTGCCGCCGACCTTCAATCTCGGCTGCCGTCAGGTCATCCGCGTCGGCGGGATTGATGTTATAGATCCGGGTGGCGGCCAACATGAAGATCTCGGAGTCCGGGACGAAGCAGCCCCAGGTGAATCCTTCCAGCAGGCCGAACTCTTCGCGGTGGTCGCGGATCAGTGCGCCCAGATCGAACGGAGTCTCACGGTCTGCCGAAGCGGAAAGGCCGCTGTCGGTGGGATGACTGCTCAGCCGCTTCCATCCTTCGAGCCGCGCGCACGCGGTGGCGGGTTGGAGATGATTCGCGTAGTAGCAATCGATCCCCGGCAATCGGGCGCAGAGATCCGCGTCGCCCGTGGCGTCGATGAAGTAACGGGCGAGAATGGCGCCGCGCCCGCTTTTGTTCTCCACGAACACGCCGGCCAGTTTCCCATCCTGCAGGTAGGGCGCGCAGAACTGCGTGTGGAGGTACAGGCGCAGCTTCTCGGCGAGCGCCAGTTCGTCCAGGTCGATTTTCAGCTCTTCGGAATTGAAGATGAAGCCGAAGGACGGGCTGCGCTCGATCGCTTGGACAGCGCCGCGGCGGCCCAGTCGCTGCACCACCTCGGCAGTGAGGCCGCCGATGATCTGCTGCCGGAACTCGGTATCGTACAGGCTGTGCCAGGCATTGACCAGCGATGTCGTCGCAACGCCGCCGAAGCAGTTTTGTTTTTCGATCAGAACCACCCGTGCGCCCAGTCGGGCGGCTCGGAGGGCGGCGAAGAGGCCGGTGCAGCTTCCGCCGAGCACGCAGACATCGGCATCGTGCCAGATCGGAATCGGGCGGGCGGGTTCAGTAACGGTGGCGGGAGAGGTCATGATCCTGTACGGGCGCGAAGAGCCGCGCCGAGGAGTTCCCGGCCGTGTTAGAACTGCAGCCGCACCGTGAGCTGGCCGCTCAGCGGGTCGGACGTCAGATACGTGCCTTGATAATAGCGCTCGCTGGTCAGGTTGAACAGGTTGAGCTGGACCTCGAGGGTCTTCCGGTCGTCGATTTTGCGCTCGTAGCCGATCATTGCGTCAAACGTGACGTAGCCGTCGCCACGCACCGGCACGTCCCAGCTGGGGTGTAGTTTCTGATCGGTGACAAACTTCGCGCCGCCACCGATGGATACGTTCGCCAGCGGCCCGCGGACAAACGTGTATTTGTTCCACACATTCAGGACGTGATCCGGAACGTTGGGCAGGTCTACTCCGACCTGGCGGATGTCTCCCGTGCTGGCGATTGTCTTGTGCTCCCACGAGTAGCTGTAGGCGGCCACGATTTGATAGTTCGGCGCGGGCGACCACGTGAAATCCGCTTCGAAGCCGCGGTTCCGCTCCACGCCGCCGAGGATGTACAGCGGAACAACTCCGGTGAGCTGCTCATTGGGAAAGTCGCGGCGCGGGATATTCGCACGCTCGGTTTCGAAGAAGGCCAAGGTGGTGGTGAAGCGGCTGTCGCTGGTCTCAATCTTCACGCCTGCTTCGCTGCCCTTGCCGCTGATCGGATCGAGCTGGCGACCATTTCCGTCCAGCAGGTAATTGGGTTCGAACGTTTCGCTGTAGTTGCCGTAGAGGCTCAAGGTCTCGGTGAGACGGTAGAGCGCTCCAAACTGCGGCGTGGTTTCACGCTGCTTCTGGCCGCTGGCGTTTTTTGTTTCAGTCCAGCGGGCTCCCAGCACCAAACGAAGTTTGCCGTCAAGAAACGCCGCTTGGTTGGACGCGTAGAGCGCCTGGGTGGTCGCCTTGCCTGGAGCTGGGCGAGTCGGGAAACCGTTCGGATAAGCAGACCGAATCTCCTCACGGCCGCGACGGATCGGGTCAGCCCGGGGATCCCAGATTCTGGTGGGCCCGATGAGAGTGCGAGTGTACGCGCGGTTGGATTGGTCGAGCGCCCCCACCAGCAATTGATGATCGGCGGCCAGAAAGTGCAGCTTGAGCGCGGCTTCCAGCTTGATGGACGTGGTCTCGCTGCCGGACTCACGCTGCTCGTACCGGTTGTTGAAGATGAATTGGCCCGGTGATGACCCGGCGACCGGCCGGAAGGTGTTGAAGTCGATGATCTCCTCGTCGTAGCGCGCCTTCGCGGCTTGCAGATTCAGGTCGAGGTAATCGGTGGCTTGGAACGTCGCGATGCCCCGCAGGCTGTATCCATCGCGCCGATTCTCGCCGTCGGGTCCGTTTGCATTAAAATCGCGGAAGTCGCCCGGCCAGACGAGTTGAGGAATGAAGATTTGTGCGAGCGGCTCGTTGGGGCCGATGTTTTGGTCGAGCCAGGTCCGCGGCGCCTGCAGTGGGGGCACCGTGCCCTCGTTCACGGCGCGCACGTAGGCCGGGTGAGAGACCGGGATGCTGTGCACGCTGGTCCAGGCAAGGTCGTGCGCCTCATAGTCTGCGGTTAGCGTGAGCCGCTCGTTGGCCCTCCATGTCAGGCCGGCCGACCCGAAGGTCTCGGTCTCGTTGGTGTAGTCGGCCCGGCCGCCTTGGTCGCGATGGCTCAAGTAGAGGTTGTACGCCAAGACATCGCGAACCAGCGGGCCGGTTGTGGCGACGGCACCTTTGTAGTAATCGTAGCTGCCGATCCGTCCCACCACTGAACTGCTCGGATCGAATTTCGGGGTGGCTTTGATGACGTTGACGACGCCGCCAGGTCGCACGACACCGTGGAACACGGCTGACGGCCCCTTGATGATCTCAACGCGGTCGACGTTCTCGAACGACAGGTAGTTGTTATCGAATCCGTTCTGCTGAATGAGCGCCTCAAAGCCGCGCAGGTTGATTTGCCGCCGCTCGCGAATGTTGGTGGTTGAGCTGCTGGCGCTGTCCGCAACGAAGCGCAGGTCATCCACACCGCGGTCGCGGATGAAATCGCGGGTGAGGACGTTGATGTTCGCGGGAATGTCCCGGATCGGTGTGCCGATGCCGGTGGCCGTGATGGAGTTTGACGCCTGGTAACCGAAGTCACGCTGGCTTTGGACCGTGAAGGGCGACAGTCTGACCGTGTCCGTGTCGCTCTCGCGCTCGGCTTGTGCGAGGGTGAGAGGAACGAGAGAGGAAGTTGCGACAAGAGTCGCGGCAACGCGCACGTAGTTCATGGGGTGAGGGGTTTGCCGTTCTTCACGAACGGGCAATCGGGACGCAGCGTGTGCCGCCGCGGTTCGCTCACAATTCGGCCGGTGGTGATGCCTTCACTACACGGCGACGCGAAGGCTTGCGTATGGTCGGTCCCAACTGCCACGTGCTATCCACCATCACGACCTTTGGTTGTGAAGGTACGCCGTGCAGGTTCAGATTCAGCTGGCTGACGACGAGATCGACGGCGGTCATGCCCACGAGGTCGTAGCGACCATCAAGGCCGGCCGCGTCGTAGGGCGGATCGCCGAGATCAATGCTGGCGAAACTGACGTCCTCCGGTATCCGAAAACTCAATTCACGAAGGAGCTGGTGAACGTGGCCGGGACCTATGACGATCTCCGGTCGATGTTCAGCCATCCAACGCTGAAGCCCCGGGCCATGATAAGCCGGCTCCACTCGATAGGGAATTCGGTCCTCTGGGGGGATTTCGTTCTGAACGTGCAGGAAGGCGGCTGAGAGCAGGTTGTTGGAACCCTCTTCCAGCCTTCGCGTCAGGAGCAGACCAATCCGCCGAAACCCGGCCGAAAGGATATCCTCCATCAATCCTTTCATCATCCGAAAATGATGGGGGCAGGCTCGGTGTACGTTTGGCGAGCGCATGCTGTAGCCGATGGCCGCAGTGGCAAAACCGGTGAAGTCGAACGCCAGCTCGTCCGCACCTCGCTGCATCGAGGCAACGACAATCCCTTCAATGCCTCGAGCGGCGATGATGCTGCGCATCCGCGCCGGGCTGATCGGCGGAGACTCCTGCAACGAGAAGAGATCCAGGCAGAACCCATGAGTTTCGGCGTAGAGTCGGGCCCCGGTGATCATCTGCTGCAGGCGGCAATCTTCCGCCGCAAAACTCAACGAGTAGCCGGGCACGAGGAAGGCGAGATGGGTCTCCGGACGCTCCCGGCGCGGTCGGCGGAGGTAAGCCATTGCTTTGCTGATGGCCGGGTCGACCCGGTAGCCCATCTGGTCGGCAATTCGATGAATCCGTCGGCGAAGTGAGGGCGAAATCTTCTTATGATCACGGAGCGCATAGGAGACCGTTGCCTCCGACACACCGGCCTTTAAGGCCACCTGCTTTTGACTCACGAACATAGGCTTTCAGGCATGCTCAACGTTTCGGACGAACGAGCAGGCGCAGGACGAGGTACGCCGCCGGGTGAAGCAGTGCGGACGCGATGAATACAGGCGCGTATCCGGTGCGATCGATGATCGGGCCGATGACGGCGTTGAAGAGCAAGCCGCCGAGCGCGCCAAATGCGCCGGCTATCCCGAGCGCGCTCGCCACCGCGTTCTTCGGGAACAGATCGCCCAACAGCGTCGCGGTGGAGAAGAACCACGTCAGGCACATCGTGCCGACCAGGCTGAAGATCGTCAGCGCCATCCAGATTTGCGGCGAGTAGGTCGAGAGCAGCCCCAGCGGAGCCAGAAAGGCGACGCCTCCGAGAATACGGAGTCGGGCCCCGGCGGCGGAGTGACCACGTGCGACCAGCCGGTCGGAATAGCTCGTGAGCGCGATGCCGCCGGCATCCGCGACCAGAAAGGGGATCCAGCCAATCCATCCAGCCTCGCTCAACGTGAGGCCCAAGGCCTCCTGAAAATAACCGGGCAGCCAGAAGAGGTAAAAATACCACACCGGGTCGCTGATAAACCGCGCCAGGACGATGCCCCAGAGTACGCGACTCGTCCACACGGAGCGCCACGACATCGGCGGGTCGGGTTCAGCCTTCACACCCGTTGTCGCAGGATTCCGATACAGGAGCCACCAGGTGATCGCCCACACCAGACCCAGGCCCCCGGGCAGCCAGAAAGCGCTTCTCCAGCCGAAGCTGTGAACCATCAGCGCCACGAGCGGCGGCGCAGCGACCGCACCCAAGGCACTTCCGGCGGAGAAGATGCTGACAGCGAAACCACGCCGCTCCGGAGGAAACCACGTTTTCGTGGCGCGCATGGCGGCGGGAAAATTTCCGGGCTCGGCCACCCCCAAGACGAACCGCGAGACGGCAAACTGGCGCAATGACGTCGCCCAGCCCGCGAACAGGGTGGCGGTCGACCAGACCGACACAAAGAGTGTCATGGCCCAGCGACTACCGATCCGGTCGACGATCCGTCCTCCAAGCGCGTACATCACGATGTAGGGAGCCATGAACAGCACGACCAACTTCGAGTAGTCGGTGTCGGTCATGCCGTACTCCGACTTGATGAGAGGCTTCAGGATCGAAAGCGTCTGCCGGTCGAAGTAGTTGAGGAAACTGGCAACAAAGAGCATCGCGAGGATGATCCATGCTCGCCGGGGAAGCGGGGAAGGGGCCATGGGCGACGCATCCAGCGGTAGTGCGCGCGATCTTTGCCGACGACTGGACGCGTGGTGAACCCTTCACCGCGCTGGGGTGGCGTCAATCTCGTGCTGCTCAACCATGGCCACATCGGGGCCCCGCTGGCTAGCGGTGAACCCAACACCACCACCGCACTTGGCGCGTCGCTCCTTGGCGGCACGCTTCTCGCCCGACTGCCCCATTCACCCCCGATTCCTATGATGTCTACTGGTGGCTTTCCTGGCGTGGTACGTCTGTCTTTGCGTCGCCTTGGCTGGTGGTGCGTGGTTACGTTCTCGGTCACCTCGCTGCTGGCGCAGGAGCGCCCGACGATCGAAGACTTTGATGTTGTCGTCATCGGCGGCAGCTCGGGTGGCATCGGGGCTGCGCTTGGCGCGGCCCGGATGGGCGTGAAAGTGGCGTTGATCGAGGATACGCCCGTGCTCGGCGGCATGCTCGCCAACGGCATCTCGAACATCGACAGTTACTCTTATGCTTCATTGAGCGGAGTCTTCGAGGAGTTCCGGCAGCGGGTTCGTGAACACTATGCACCGCGATTCGGCAGCGATCCTCTCTTCGCTCAACCGGGTGGTATGCCCACCCATATTGATGGTCGATCTTACGCTGCGCATGAGCCGAAGGAGGGCGGGCGCTGGGAGCCGCATGTCGCCGACCAGATTTTCAAGAAGATGGCGGCAGGATTTCCGAACCTGCAGATCTTCTATCGTCGATTCGCCACGGGTCCGCTCATGGAGGGCCGGCGTATCGTGGGCGTGCGCACGAGCACCGAGCGAGGCGAGTCAGTCGACTTCCATTGCCGCGTCGTCGTGGATGCTTCGCACGAGGCCGATATCGCCGCGGCGGCCGGAGCGCCATACCGCATCGGGCGAGAAGCTCGGTCACCGCAGGAGCCGCATGCCGGCGTCGCCTACTTCTTTAATCACACGGGCGAGTTCCTCCCGGGCAGCACCGGCCGGCAGGATCATGCGCTGGTCTCGGGAGGGCTGCGACTTTGTATCCAGACGTTCCCCGAGGAGGCCGGAGCCGCTCATGTGCTGACGGATCCACCGCCCGGGTACGATCCGGCCAATTATGCCCACGCATCGCACCGGCTCTCGCCAGCGATGCCGGGAGGCAAGGCCGAGATGAACGTCAACCCGATTGGAAGCGAACTCCAGGTCGTCAATTGGGACTGGGCGGATGCCAGCCGCGTGGAACGGCAGCGGCTGTATCAGGTTTTTAAGGACCACGCGTTGGGCTATCTTTATTACCTGCAGCACGAACTCGGGCGCCGTGAACTGGGCCTGCCGCTGGATGAGTTTCGCGACAATGGCCACGTGCCCTACCGCATCTTCATCCGGGAATCGCGACGCACCTGGGGCGACGAGACCATGACGGAAGCGGACATCAATCCGTTCATCTCAGGACACGGCCTGCTCCCACCGCTGCGCGGGAACAGCATCGCGATCGGACACTATCCCATCGATGCCAAGCCGGTTCGGCCGAAGACCGACCTGTCGACGCCCGACAAGGGCGAAGGGGACTTCTTTTTGGTCAATGTCGCGACCGCTTTCCAAGTGCCCTATGGAGCGATTCTCCCGCGCCACGTGGACGGTTTGCTGGTGCCCGTTGCGCTTTCGGCCACGCACGTGGCGTTTTCCTCCGTGCGCATGGATCCAACCTGGACGGTGCTCGGCCAGTCCGCGGGTATTGCGGCGGCGTTGAGTGTGCAACTCGACGTGCCGCCCAGGGAGCTGCCGCTGGGACAACTGCAGGACGCGCTGCTCGCGCAGCGGGTCAAGCTGGCGTTCTTCTGGGATCTTGACGCCACGCATCCCCATTTTGCGGCCATTCAGCACCTGACGGTGCGTGACATCCTCGTGCGCGAGGCTGACCGGCGGGTGCGTCCCGATGATCCACTCACGCGTGCTGAAGCGGCCCAGATGCTCTACCGAGCGTTTCAGCTCTGGCCGAGCGTGAGCAACGTGCATTTCAGCGATGTGCCGTACGATCATGAGGCGTTTCGAGAGATAGAAACGCTGTTTGATCATGGAGCTCTCGTGCACCTCGGGATCGAGCCGCAGTGGCCGAAGGAAGGCGGTTACGATCCGGGCCGGCACTCGGGTTTTCGCCAACGCAACAACTTGGGCGAACTTCGTCCCGACGCCCCAATCTCGGAGCGGGAATTCATGCTGCTGATCGAGCATTTGCGCACCGGCGCGGGACCACTGGGGCCCGAACCCGGATTGCGGAAGAACCCTCCTGTTGGAGAGAACGGATCCGACCGAAGCCTTACACGCGGTGAGGCGTGCAGCCGTATCTGGGCGCTCGTGCGTCCAGCCCGCCGCTCCTGATCCGCCTGGGGAGGATCGAAACGAGCCGCGTGGCGAAGCGGAGAGCATTGCGCTCTCCGTCTTCCGACAAAACCCGGGCTGACTTAGGCGCGGGCTGGAGTGACGCCTTCGGCCTGTTCGACGGCGGTGATGAACTCTTCTGGCGTGGCCGCGTTCATCAACGCTTCGCGGTGATTCGCTTCCTTGAGCAACCGACAGAGCGCGCTCACCACCTGCAGGTAGTCGCCCGGGTTCGACTTGGGCGTGCCCAGCACAAACATTAGGCGGACGTTCTCGTTGGCTTTCTCGAAGTGCACGCCCGCTTCGCTGCGCCCGACGGCGACGACGATGGCACCGACGTGTTCGGTGCGCGCGTGCGGCAGGGCGATCTCGTTGCCCAGGCACGTCGCATCGAGGCGTTCACGCGCGAGTAACTCCTGATAGAAACCCTGGAAGTTGCGCATGTCGGGATGCGTTTCCAACAGCCGGGCCACCTCGTTCAGAGCCGTCGTTCTTCGACCGCTGCGCACCTGCAAATTGATGCGGGAAGGGTCGAGGAACTGGGAGAGACGCACTGGCATGCAGAAACGGGTTCGCGGTGGAGATGTACAGGATTCGCGAGGTCCGAAGGAGGCAAGTGCGGAGGCTACGCAGTGGCTGGAATTTCCCGCGCTAATGATCGAATCAGGAGGTGCGCAGTCGCCGCTCAGATAAACCTGCAATCCCCGTGCGAAAAAGGGGAAATAAAAAGGCCGCTCAGTCGAGCGGCCTTGAATCAAGCAGAGGGTACGGAGCCTATTCGGCGGGTGCCGCTGCGGGCGGCTCGACGCCGGACTCCTGCTCTTCCTCCGTCTCAACGACTTTGGCGATCGAGAGCAATTTGTCGCCCTCGGCCAACGTGAGGAGCTTCACGCCTTTCGCGCCGCGATTGGTTTCGCGAATGTCCTTCACACCGCAACGCACGCTTTGGCCCTTGGCGGTCAGCAGCATGATCTCGTCGTTGTCCTTCACGGTCAGCGCGCCGGCCAGCTTGACCGAGCCGTCATCGGGCAGATCGATCGCCCAGACTCCGCTGCCGCCGCGGTTGATCAGGCGGTAATCCTCAAACCGCGTGCGGACGCCAAGTCCGGCTTCGCTCGCGACGAGGAACTTGGCCTCGTGATCCACCACTTCGATGGCCTGCAGGTAGTCGCTCTTGAGCTTGAACCGCATGCCGGTGACACCGCTGGTGGCGCGACCCGTCGCGCGGAAGAGATCCTGACCCGTTTCCGGATCACGCTCGCGGAACCGGACGGCCAGACCTTGGTGCGAAACGAGCACCAACTCGTTCTCGCCCGTCGTCAGCACGCAGCCGATCACGTCGTCCCCGTCAGCGAGGTTGATGCCGATGACGCCGCCTTCACGGACCGAGTTGGTGTAGTCGGCGAGGTTGCTCTTCTTGATGACGCCAGAGCGCGTCGCCATGACGAGGAATCGGTCGGACGCGAAGTCGTTCACGCAGAGCATGGCTGCGATCTTTTCTCCTTCGTCGAGCGCGAGGAACGATTTGACCGACTTGCCCTTTGCGGCGCGGGCGGCCTCCGGAATGTCGTACACTTTCTTCGCGAGGCACTGGCCGTGTGTCGTGATGAAGAGGATGTACGCGTGCGTCGACGCCGTGAAGAGGTGCTCCACAAAATCATCCTCGTACGTCTCCGTGCCGATGATGCCCTTGCCACCGCGTTTCTGGGAACGGTATTCGGCGACGCGCGTGCGTTTGATGAAACCAAGATGCGAGACGGTGATGACGCAGCCCTCGTTCGGAATGACGTCTTCCATGCGGAAGTCGCCGAGCGCGCCGGTGATCTCGGTGCGGCGGGGGGAGGTGTACTTCGCCTTGAGCTCGAGCAGCTCCTTTTTGATCAACGCGAGCAGTTTCGTCTCTGATTCCAGGATACCGCGCAGCTCCTCGATCAACTTCAGCAGTTCGAGGTATTCCGCCTCGATCTTATCACGCTCCAATCCAGTCAGCTGATACAGGCGCAGCTCGAGGATCGCATCCGTCTGCCGCTCGGAGAGCGGGTACTTCATCATCAACTTCTCTTTCGCCTCCTGGCGATTGGAGGAGGAGCGGATGATGCGGACAAAGTCGTCGAGGTTATCCAGCGCGATCTTGTAGCCCTCGAGAATGTGGGCGCGGTCCTCGGCCTTGCGCAGGCGGAACTGCGTGCGGCGTGTGACGACATCGCGGCGGTGCTCGACGTAGCAGTCGATCAGCTCGCGGATGTTCATCTGCTTCGGCCGCTTCTGGTCGAGCGCGAGCAGGGTGACGCCGAATGAGGCTTCAAGCTGCGTCTTGATGAAGAGCTGGTTGAGGATCGGCTCGGCCTGTTCGCCGCGCTTCAGCTCAATCACGATGCGCGTATTCTCGTCGGATTCATCGCGCAGGTCGCGGATGCCCTCGATCTCCTTCCCCGAAACCAGCTCGGCGATCTTTGTGACGAGGTTGGCCCGGTTGACGTTGTAGGGGATCTCGGTGATGACGATCTGCTCGCCGCCGGCCTTCATCTCCTCGGTGTGGGCGCGGCCGCGGATGCGGACGATGCCCTTGCCGGTGCGCAGGTAGCTGTCGATGCCGGCGGTGCCCGCGATGATGCCGCCGGTCGGGAAGTCCGGGCCGCGGATGATCGTGCAAACTTCGTCGATCGAGATGTCGGGGCGGTCGATGATCGCGCAGGTGGCGTCGATGATCTCGTCGAGATTGTGCGGCGGGATGTTCGTCGCCATGCCGACGGCGATACCCGTCGAACCGTTCATCAACAGGTTCGGTAGGGCCGCGGGCAATACCGTCGGCTCGGTGGTCGACTCCTTGTAGTTGGGCGCGAAGTCGACCGTTTCCTCCTCGATGTCGGCGAGCAGGGATTCGGCGATTTCGGCCAGGCGCGCCTCGGTGTAACGGTAAGCTGCGGGCGGGTCGCCGTCGACGGAGCCGAAGTTGCCCTGCGGATCGATCAGCGGGTAGCGCATGACCCAGGTCTGGGCCATGCGGACGAGCGTGTCGTAGACCGAACTGTCGCCGTGCGGGTGGTAGTTCTTGAGCACTTCGCCGACGACACCGGCGCACTTGTCGAACGGGCGATTGTGCAGCAGGCCTTCCCGCAGCATGGCGTAGAGCACCCGCCGCTGCACCGGCTTGAGGCCGTCCCGCGCATCCGGCAACGCGCGCGAGATGATGACCGACATCGAATAATCGATGTAGGCCGTCTGCATGATATCGGTGATATTGGCCGTGGAGAGTTTTTCGTTGGCAGTAAACACGGGCGAAAGGGGAGAAGTAGCGAGTAGCGGGTAGCGCGTAGCGAGTAGGGGCTAGCGCAGGGAATTACGTTCGAGTCCGTTGATGTAGCTTTGCAGGAGCCGCGACACCTCTTCGACTTCGTCCTGCAGTGCCGTCGTGTTGGCGTACTGCAGATCGTTCGCGAGGATCAGGTGGTAAAGGCATTCGTCAGCGGAGCCTTGGGCGGTGTTGTAGAAGCGGATTTTGTCCGGCGCGGTGCGCTTGCGAAAACCCTCCACGAAGTTCGCTCCGATGCTGGAGGAAGCGCGGCGGAGCTGCGACGTCAGGGCGAACATCTCGTGTTTGGGAAAGGCTTCCGTGCAGCGATAGATCGCGAGGGCGAAGGCGTGTGCTTTTTGCCAGACCACGACGTCGCGAAACGACTGTGAAGGGGTCGGCATGCTCGCTACCCGCTACTCGCTACTCGCTACGGCGCATCACACATCCAGATACGAGACGTTGAGGGCGTTGTCTTCGATGAACTGGCGGCGGGGGGGGACGTCGTCGCCCATGAGAAGGGTGAAGAGTGCGTCCGCCTTGGCGGCGTCGTTGATCGAGACCTTGAGCAGGCGGCGGTGGTCGGGATCCATCGTCGTCTCGAAGAGCTGCTTCGGGTTCATTTCACCGAGACCCTTGTAGCGCTGGATCGACAGGCCCTTGCGCCCGAGCGCGCGGATGTGGCTCAACACTTCGAGAGGTCCAAAGAGCTCGGTTTTCAGCTCGTTTTTTTGCCCCGGATTTTCGGTGACCACATACCGGGCTTCCTCAGTCGGGCTGAAGCGGCTGACGTCGAGACCGGCGGCCGTCATCGCGCGCAGCAGCTTCGTCATCTCCGTGGCCTCGAAAATCTCGTGGATCGTGATCCGGCGCATCGGCGCGGGCAGCGCCGGCTTGGTCGGTTCAACGCCGTTCGTCGGCACCTCGGGTGAATCGAGATCGGCATCGAGGCCGTTGCGCTGGACGAACTCCGAGCGGGCCGCCTCGTCGCGCAGGAACTCGTGCCACTCCTTGTTGCCCTCGCGGAGGCGGGCCACGTAGCGCGGCAACGCCTGCGTCTCGCGGTCATGCTGATCCAGATACGCGGTCAACGAAGCACCGTAGCGCGTCACGCCGACGCCGAGTTTCTCGAGCGCGGCGAGGTTTTCGACGATCTGGTCGATCTGCGCGGGCGCGAAGGTGTGTCCGTCACGCAGGCGCGTCAGCATCACGTCTTCCGAACCGAGCTCGAGCAGGATGCGGTTCAGTTGCTCATCGTTGTCGACGTACTGCTCACGCTTCTTGCGCTTGATTTTGTAAAGCGGCGGCTGGGCGATGTAGACGTAACCACGCTCGATCAGGCCGCGCATCTGCCGGTAGAGGAACGTCAGCAGCAGCGTGCGGATGTGCGAGCCGTCGACGTCGGCGTCGGTCATGATGATGACCTTGTGGTAACGGGCCTTGTCGGGGTTGAAACCACCGTCGCCATCGCTGTCGCCGATGCCCGTGCCGAACGCGGTGATCAGGGTGCGGATTTCTTCGTTGGAGAGCACCTTGTCCAAGCGCGCTTTCTCCACGTTGATGACCTTGCCGCGCAGTGGGAGGATGGCCTGGAAGCGGCGGTCACGACCCTGCTTGGCGGAACCACCGGCCGAGTCACCTTCGACGATGTAGAGTTCGCAGAGCGAAGGATCGCGCTCGGAGCAGTCGGCCAGCTTGCCGGGCAGGCCGCCGCCGGAGAGCGCACCTTTGCGCACGGTCTCGCGCGCCTTACGGGCGGCTTCACGAGCGCGGGCGGCATTGAGTGTCTTGTCGATGACCCGCTTCGCGATCTGCGGGGTCTGCTCGAAGACGAACTTCAGCTTTTCGCCCACGATCTTCTGCACGATGCCGTCGACCTCACCGTTGGACAGTTTGGTCTTGGTCTGGCCCTCGAAGCGCGGTTCCGGCACCTTGACGCTGATGACCGCCGTCAACCCTTCGCGGACGTCCTCGCCAGTGATCGCGGGGTCCTTGTCTTTGATGAGGTTGTTCTGCTTGGCGAAGTTGTTCACCACGCGGGTCAGCGCCGTGCGGAAACCGGAGAGATGCGTGCCGCCTTCGATGTTATAGATCGAGTTGGCGTAGGCGAAAATCTGCTCGTTGTAGCTGTCGTTGTACTGCATCGCCACGTCGACGGAGATCGGTGGCCTTGACGGATCTTCCTCGTTGGCGACGGAGTCAGAGAACGTGATCGGCTTGTCGTGCAGGACGTTCTTGTTCTGGTTGAGGTACTTCACGAACTCGGAAATGCCGTCCTTGAAGAAGAACGTTTCCGACTTCTGAGAGCGCTCATCGCTCAGCTCGATGTGGATGCCTGGATTGAGAAACGCCAGTTCGCGCAGGCGCTTGGCCAGGATCTCGTACTGAAACTCGCGGGTCGTCTTGAAGATCTCGGGATCGGGGCGGAAGGAGATCTTCGTACCCGTTTTCTTCGTGTCCCCGATGACCGTCATCTTCTGCGTGGTTTTGCCTTGGGCAAAACGCATCTGATGGACCTTGCCGTCCCGGCGCACCTCGGCCTCAAACCACTCGGAAACGGCGTTCACGCACTTGGCACCGACGCCGTGGAGGCCGCCGGACACCTGGTAGGCGCCTTTGCCGAATTTACCGCCAGCGTGCAGGTTGGTCAGCACCAGCTCGAGAGCGGGGATCTTGTAGACCGGGTGCTCATCCACCGGGATGCCACGGCCGTCGTCTTCGACGGAGCAGGAGCCATCGAGGTGGATGGAGACCTTGATCGTGCGGGCGTAACCCGCGAGCGCCTCGTCAATCGAGTTGTCGACCACCTCAAAGACGCAGTGGTGCAGACCGCGTTCATTGGTGTCGCCAATGTACATGTCGGGGCGTTTACGCACCCCTTCCAACCCCTCCAGCTTCTGGATTTTTGAGGCGTCGTAGGTGTCGGCGCCGGTCGGGATCGACGAAGGTGGGTGGGAGTCAGACAGGTCGGACATGCGGCGGGAAATCGTGGAGACTTGGAAAGGCAAAATCGCATCGAAAATCGGGTGCCGTCACAACCGTTTTCTCCCATTTCGGACGCATCTTTTTGGCTTCGATTGAACCTGTTCCGGAGCGGTATTTTAGGTTGCGCACTCAAGATGACGGATTACGGTCCGCTCGCCTGTGAAGCTCTCCGTTAAAGTCGATTACGCGTGCCGGGTCCTGGCTCAACTTGCCCGGCGTTTCGGCACCGAAGAACTCGCACATATCGAGGAGCTTGCGCGCTTGGAAGCCGTGCCGGCCAACTACTTGGTTCAGATCCTGAGCGAGCTGCGCAATGGAGGCCTGATCCTGAGCCGTCGCGGCAAGCAGGGCGGGTACGCGCTGGCACGTTCGCCCGAGGAAATCACCCTGTTCGACATCGTGCGTTTGATCGAGGGTGATGTGCTGGAATTACCCTCCTCTGGCGAAGGCCAGAGCGGCCGCCGGGTGGACGCGATTTGGCGTGAAGTGAGGGAGGCGCTCGAAGCCAAATGCCGGTCGTGCACCCTGGACGAGATGGTGGCCCGGCCGGCCGGCGAAATGTACTACATCTAGACCCACGTTCCTATGCAGCATCCTGCGTTGCCCGCCTTGTTGATCCTTCAGGATCGCGATCAGGTCCGTCGAGGCCTCGAAACGCAGTTGCAGGCGGTGCCGAAGGATGTGGCGGCGGTGGAGGCGAAAATCACGGGCGAGCGTCAGGCGATCGAGACCGCCAAGTCCGAATTGAAGGAGCTTGAAACCCGTCGCAAAGGCCTCGAAGGCGACATCCGGGCGGCCGAGGAGAAGCTCGCGAAGTACCGGACCCAGCAGATGTCGGTCCGCAAGAACGACGAGTACCAGGCGCTGGGACACGAGATCGAGCTGACCGCCACGGCCATCGGCGAGTTGGAGGGGCAGGAACTCGAGGTGATGTTCGCCATCGATGCCGCGAAGGAACGGTTTGCCGCGGCCGAAGCGCAGTTGAAACAGAACATCGCCGGCCACGAGGCGCGACTGGGTGTGCTGCGGGAGCGGGAGAAAAATCTCCGGGCCGAACTGACGGAGGTGCAGGCGGCGATCGAGAGCGCCCGCGCGCACGTGCCGGAGCCCGCGCGCCGCCTCTACGATCGGGTCGCACAACGGCAGGTGCCGGTCGTGGTCGCCCTGCGAGGCGGCAAGTGTGGAGGCTGCCACCTCAAGGTTTCCAGTGAAGTCGACGCCCTCGCCCGCAAGGGCGAGGAGCTGGCCACCTGCGATCAGTGCGGCCGGATCGTCTGGTTCGACTACGTCTGATTTTCGCGGGAGCGCGTACCTTCGCGCCGCTCGTCGTCGTCGCTCGCGTCCGATCACTTACGGCGGCGTGCCCAACCGAGGCTTGCACAGCCATCGCGCCGACCGCAGGCTGATCGACCCGCTGGTCAACGGCGGCGACTTTGGTCCTGGGGCGGGATCACCGCTCCGAGTTCTTTGATCCCAAGGCGCGGGTAACGCCGCGCTCGTTTCACTTGGAGAGGAAAGTCCGGACACCGCAGGGCAGGACGCCGCGCGAGCTTCACCGCAAGCGCGGGCGGCGCGCGTCAAGGCGCGTCGACGGACAGTGTCACAGAAAACAGACCACCGGCTGCGTCCGCTTCGCGGACCATTTCAGGTTTCAGATTTGAGATGACGCCCTCCGGGGCGGCAGCCGGCCAGGGTGAAAAGGTGGGGTAAGAGCCTACCGCGCTCGCCAGCAATGGCGGCGGCACGAAAAACCCCGTCCGGTGCAAGGCAAAATAGGCGGCTGGCCGGCCCGGCCCACAGCCGCGGGTATGCCGCATCTGCCTCCGCGCGGGGGGGGGGGGCCCGCGGGGGGGGGG
>JAEWIY010000116.1 GCA_023386835.1 Verrucomicrobiota bacterium | reverse complement strand
ACTCCGACGAGGGCGAAGTCGCCTCTTGCTCCGGTGCATCGTCCGGCAAGTGACGAAAAACCAGGCGCTGGCCGGCGACATAGGCGATGACAAGCGCCCACGGCCCCGGGCCCAAGCCCGCCAAGGTGGGAGAACCGGCCTGCCCCGCCACGAGGAGAAAGACGGCGGCGATCGTGGTGAGGGCGAGGCTGAGCAGCGCGACACTGACCTGATTGCCGTCTGCGCTGCGTAGCAGCCGGCCGCGCGAGAAACGGGTCAGGTCCAGGGCAGCCAGGATCGCGAGGTTGAACAGGCTGCTGCCCATCAGATCGCCGACCGCCAGATCGGCGGAGCCGAGCCGCACGGCGTGAATGTCCGTCGCCAGTTCCGGCAAGGACGTCGCTCCGGCGATCAGAATGCCGCCAACAAACAAGCCACTCAGCTGCGTTCGGTCCGCGATGACGTCGCCGAAGCGCGTCAGCGCGGTGCCGGCGACGATGATGACCACGGCGGAGAGGGCGAACTGGATCAACGTTGCGGTCATGCGCTTGCTCCCGATCGTGGAGTGCGCCGAAGGGAACGCGGTTCCCGCTGATGGCGCGACCAGCGCGAAACTTGAGCTTATCTCGGGTGATACCCGGTCAGCGGTGCCTTGCTTCGCGGTGGCGCTTCGCCAGCCTTGTCAGCACGCGGGCCGCACCCGCCCGGCGAGGCTCGCGGCCCGTTCCGCACGCACCCCATGGTCGCGCGAGCGACTTCGCGCAACTTCGATCCCCATGCCCGTTTCACGTCACCTCGCTCGGATCTGCCTGCTCGGCCTCGGCCTCTTTCAGTTCGTCGCGTTTGCCGCTGAGACCGGGACTCTGCCGGGCCGCTGGAGTGAAGCGCGGATTCAGGCGTGGTACGCTGAGCAGCCATGGCCGGTGGGCGCGAACTACGTGCCTCGCACCGCCATCAATCAGCTCGAAATGTGGCAGGCCGATACCTTCGACCCGAAGACCATCGACGAGGAGTTCGGTTGGGCGGCCGACGTCGGTATGAACGTGATGCGGGTCTTCCTGCATGACCTGCTCTGGCGCGACGACGCGGAAGGCTTGCTGTCACGAATGGAGCACTACCTGACAATCGCGGACCGGCATGGCATCAAGACGCTCTTTGTTTTCTTTGACGGCGTTTGGGATCCGCACCCGTACTCAGGACCGCAACGGCCGCCGAGGCCCTTCATCCACAACAGCGGTTGGGTGCAGTCGCCGGGGCGTGAAATCCTGCGCGACCCGGCCAAACAGGATGAGCTGAAGCCCTACGTGCAGGGCGTGCTGCGCCGGTTCAAGGATGACCCACGGGTGTTGGGATGGGATCTCTTTAACGAGGCCGACAACCTCAACCGCGATGCGTACGGCAAGGTCGAATTGCACGACAAGGTGGAGCGGGCGCACGAACTCCTGGTGAAAGCTTTTCGGTGGGCGCGGGAGGTGGATCCGTCGCAGCCGCTCACGGCCGGTATTTGGGCGGACTACGAAGGGTGGAAGCGGAATCCGCCGATCTTCCAGTTCATGCTCGCGAACTCGGATTTCATCTCGTTCCACAACTACGCCCCGCCGGAGGATATGGCGCGGGAGGTGGCGGAGTTGAAGGCGCTGCAGCGACCGTTGATCTGCACGGAGTACGTCGCGCGCGGTTATGGCAGCACGTTCGATCCAATCCTCGGAAACCTGAAGAGGGATCGCGTCGGTGCGATCCACTGGGGTTTGGTCAACGGCAAGTCGCAGACCATCTACCCGTGGGAGACGTGGGGGAAGAACTACACCGCCGAACCCCTGCCATGGCATCACGACGTGTTTCGTGCGGACGGGCGAGCATACGATCCGGAAGAGGTCGCCTATATCAAGCGTGTGACCGCCGGGCAGCTCACGCCTGCGCTATCCAATTGAGCACCATGCCGCGAACGGTGGACATGGCTGGTGGCGTGAGTCATTGTTACGCGGCCTCGCGAGGTTTTACGCCATGAACCGTCTTTATTTCGCCGCATTGTGGCTCGTTTGCTCGATTCTGCAGGCCGCCGATCCCGCGCCGCCGACTGCGCGTTCCTTTGGCCGCTTGCCCGATGGCCGCGAGGCGCAGCTTTATTCCCTGCGCAACACGAGCGGCGTCGAAGTGGAGATCAGCAACTACGGTGGCACGATCGTGCGTTTCCTGGCGCCGGATCGGCATGGCCAGCTGACCGACATCACGCTGGGGTTTGAAACCGTCGAACCGTATCCAAGAAAGTCGCCCTACTTTGGTGCGCTGATCGGCCGCGTCGGCAATCGCATCGCGGCAGGGGAGTTTCAGCTCGACGGTGTCACCTACCGGCTGGCCAAGAACAACGAGCCCGGTGGTCAACCGTGCCACCTGCACGGTGGCGAGGTCGGGTTCGACAAGGTGCTTTGGAAAGCCGAGCCAGCCGTCGTCGAAGGACGACCGGCGCTGCGGTTGCGTTACACCAGCGCGGATGGAGAGGAGGGATACCCGGGGCGGCTGGACGTGGAGGTGGTGTATTCGCTCAGTGACGACAATGGCCTCCGGATCGACTACGTGGCGACCACGAGCAAGCCGACGCCGGTGAACCTCACCAACCACGCCTACTTCAACCTGGCGGGCGAGGGCTCGGGCACGATCCTCGATCACCAGTTGATGATTAAGGCCGCACGGTTCACCCCCGTGGACAAGGGGTTGATCCCGACCGGTGAAATCGCACCAGTCGCCGGAACGCCTTTTGATTTCACTGAGTTTCACGCAATAGGCGAGCGGATCGACGGCGACCACGAACAGCTGCGCTTTGGTGGCGGTTACGATCACAACTACGTGCTCGATGCCCGCGGCGGAGAACTCGCGCTCGCCGCGGTCGTCTATGACCCGAAGTCCGGCCGGCAGCTCGAGGTGCTGACAACGGAGCCCGGGCTGCAGTTTTATTCCGGAAATTTTCTCGACGGTTCGCTGACGGGGAAGTCCGGCCATCGTTATGTGCGACGAGGCGCGTTCTGCCTCGAAACGCAGCATTTCCCCGACTCGGTCAACCAACCCCATTTTCCGGATACAATCCTGCGGCCAGGTGAAACCTACCAGACCACGACGGTTTACCGCGTGTCGGTGCGGAAATAAGTCATCGCGATCAACGAGCGGACCGCGGGATGAACGGCCGGCGCAGACTCAGCTTTGAAGCGTTCAGCCGCCGTTTGACGGCGCGAGGAGGGATCAAACGTCTCTTCCCCAAACGAATCAAACGCCTCGCGCGTCACTGGCTGGGGTGGCGGTGGTTTGTGGGTGACTTCGCCACCTGGGAGCAGGCCTGCGCGAACTCAGGAGGCTACCAAGTTGAGAGCATCGCGGCGAAGGTGCGGGACGCCACCCGTGAGGTCGTGGATGGGCGCGCCGCCTTTGAGCGCGACGGTGTGTGCTTCCCGGCGTACGAACCCGAGAAGGAGCTCACCGATAGCTTCTGGGCCATCAGCCAAGAAGTCGGAGCGCCACTGCGGGTGTTGGATTTTGGAGGAGCGTTGGGATCGACCTACTGGAGACACCGCGGCGTGCTGCCCGCGATTGAAAGCTGGGACGTGATCGAACAGCTGACATTTATTGAACTCGGACGAGCCGAGTTTTCCGAGGTGGGGTTCTATTCATCGCTCCGCGACGTGCAGGCGAACCGTTATTCGGTGGTGCTCTGTTCGAATGCCTTGCAGTACCTCGAACATCCGTTTCAGCTCCTGGACGAGTTTGCCGGAATGGGTGCGCCCAACCTGGTGATCAACGGCCTGCCGTTGCATCGTGACCGGCCCGATCGCATTCGCGTGCAGCGGGTGCCTCCGACCATTTATGAAGCGTCCTATCCGGTCCGATTTTTTAATCGTGACGGATTTCTTCGTCGAATTGCTCCGCAGTGGTCGGTGCAGCGCGAGTTTGCGTCCGAAGCGGTGTGGTTCGTTGACGGAAGGGATTATCCGTCCACGGGACTGTGGCTGCGCCGGCGGGTCGCGGAGGCGTAGGAGTGCACGTAAAGAGCGTCGGTTGCGTGAATCGCTGATCGTGCAAAGGTGAACGCGGACCGCGGGGTGAGTGCGGTCAAACCGACTTTTTCGTCGCCAATGGCCTATCGTCATCGATTGAGTGGGCGCAGCTGGTTTGCCGCCCCGCATGTCACCCCTCCGGCTTGTCCTTCTGCTCTCATTGGTTGCAAACATGGCGTTTGCGCTGCTGATAGTCACCCGGCGCTCTTCCGTCGCAGCAAACCCACCGGCGACCGATGTAGGTGTTGCAGCGACCGACGATGTAGGGGAAAAGGCGCTACAATGGGATCAGGTCGCGGGCCTTGAGTTCCCTGCCTTCGTCGACGCGCTGCGCAGCCGAGGCTGGTCGCCGCAATTGGTTCGCGCGGCGCTTCGGGCGAGGTTGAACCTTCTCTATTCCCCGCGGCGCCTCGAAGTGAGGCGGAGCCGCCCCCTGCACTATTGGACGGGGACAGCCGGAGGCTTTTTCATGGGGAATCCGGATGGGCCGACCCGCGTCGGATTGAGGAAGCTCTACAAGGAGCAGGAAGAGCTCACTCGAACCCTGTTGGGGGAGGAGGCGGACAGCCCAATGGCACGCGAGTGGCGTCTCGATCGTTACGGTCCGATGCCGGCCGAAAAGTTGGCCGCACTTCAGGAGATTGAGAGCGATTATTCCGACCTCATCCAGCAGGTGCGGGAGGAAAGCCGGGGCATCATCCTGCCGGAGGATCAGGAGATGATTCAGATGCTGGAAGCCGAGCGCGACCGCGACATGGCTGAGCTGCTGACGCCGGAGGAGTATGAAGGTTATGAACTGCGCGCGAGCCAGACGGCGTTCGCGCTGCGCTTGCGGCTGTCGTCCTTTGTTCCGAGCGAGCAGGAGTACCGGGCCATCTTCGAACTGCAGAAGGATTTCGAAGAACGGTTTGGCGGGCGTTACGCGACGCCGGAGCAGCAGCGGCGCAGGTGGGAGGCCCAAGCCGAGCTTGACCAGGAAATCGCCGCCGTTCTGAGCCCCGAACGCTTCGAGGATTATCAGCTGACGACGCATCCTTCCTGGTCCCAGACCGCAAGTTGGGTTGAGCAGCGGAACCTGCCGCCAGCGGCGACTCGTGGTCTCACGACGGTGGCCGTCGATATCCAGAAGCGGAGGCAAGAGGTGCAGCAGGACCGAACGCTTTCGCAGGAGGAGCGGAACGCTCGCCTGGCGGCGCTGCATCGCGACGCGACGATGCGGATTGGGCAGATCCTGCCTCCCACCCTCATCCCAGCCTACGAAGCCGGCCCGGGCGCGTGGCTGCGCACACTCAAACCTCCGACTCCATAGCTCTTCGCATGCGGTCGACCCTTTGGATTTTGTGGCTCTCCCTCGCCGGGAACGCGGCGCTGGGTTGGTTTTGGTGGCGCGAATCCGGTGGTCGCGAGGCCGCTGCCGGATTCGCCGCGACGAAGTCGGCGGAACAGGGCCGCAGTCTGCCCGATCAGGAGAACGCTGCCGCTGCCAGCCATGCGAGCTCGGTTTCGTCTTTGGCCGCGCTGTCGCAGGGAGTTTCGAAGTTGGAAGACCTGTCTGCCGTGCAACGGGAACTCGAGGCGGCCGGTTTCCCTCGCGCGTGGGTCGCGCGGATCCTGATTTATTTGGCCGAAGAGCTCCAGGGGCGGGCCATGCGAGAGCTGTCTGCGCGCGACGGCCGCGCCAAAGGAGAATACTGGGGACCGCCCGCCGGGGTGACGATGTTCGGGTCGGACGAGATGTTGCGCCGCTTTACACTCCTGCGCGAAACCGAGGCCACTCTCACGTCGCTGCTGGGTGAGAGTTACCTCGGCGAGGACGAGGAGACGTTGTTCATTCTGCAGCAGCGTTATGGCCCGATCCCGCCCGACCGTTTGCTGAAGCTGCAGGAGCTGGAGCGGCAGTATCAGGAACAAACGGCGGGACTGAATCAGGCCGATTCAGCCACGGATCGAGAGGAGCGGCGTCGGCGCGTGCAGCGTGAGCATGAGGACCGACTGCGGGCGCTGCTGAGCGCGCACGAGTTACAGGAGTATGAGCTGCGGCAGAGCGACGCGGCGCGACAGATTCGCGGCGACTATAGCGCGGCCGGCTTGAACGAGGATGAATTCCGGCGGCTCTTTGCCCTCGTGCGGCCGGCGGAGGAGTTGCTGATGAACGGCTTGATGGACCGCGCCCAGGTGCAGATGAAGCAACAGGCCCAGGAGCGTCTGAACCAACAGTTGAAGATCGCGTTTGGCGAGGGACGGGCCGCCGACTTGATCCAGGCGAGTGATCGCTCGGCGCGTCAGGAGAATCAGCTGGTTACTCGGCTGGGCCTGCCCCTCTCTGCGGCGGCTGAGATCTCCAGGATTCGAAGCGACATGCGTTCCCGCGGCGACCAGATCGTTCGAGATCGGGCGTTGCCGGCTGAGGAGAAGACCAGGCAGTTGCAGCAACTCACGCGCGAGACCGAGGATCGATTAGCCGGTACGTTGGGCGAACGTGGCCTGGCCGCGTATCGGGACTATGGCGGCCAGTGGTTGCAGCGCTACGTGCAGGATCAGCCCAAGCCCTGAGTTGTATTGAGAAAGATGCGACGAGCGTGGTGATCGCGGGCCGGGAGAAGGCTGTCGTCCGCGCCCTCGCAGGTATCCGGGACGGCGATTCGCCTCTTAACGCGCCGTTTCGGCGGAGGCCGTGGTTTCGCCGGGCGGGAGAAAGGAGTACCCGATCGTGCTGAGGTGGCTGTTGATGCGCCGCAGCGCGTTGAACACGTCGACGAAGTAGCTGCTGCTCGCGAGTTGCTCGGGTGAGCACGACGGCAGGCGTTCGAAGTGCTGGCGCTGCAATTCCCGCGCCCACTCATTGAAGTCGTGCTTCTCCTGCACCAGCGCCCGCGCCTCGCTGCGCTCCAGTGTCGTCAAGAGCCCGGTGGCGATCTCCAGCGTGCGCAGCACACGTTGGAACGCGTCACCGAAGCGGGACAACCATCGAAACAAGGAGCCGCCAAACAATCGATCGAGGCCCTTCCGCAAGAACCTCATCCCGAAAAGCGTGAGGCAGACTCCAGTCGCGATGCCCAGTAGTCCCGTCATGGATCAGGATGTCGTCCTTCCCGTCACTCTCGGACGAAATGTCGTCGGCAATGATGCTGGGGTCGTGAAGAGGGAAACTTGTTTCACGCTCCGGGACATCGTCGCCATGTGTTCATGACAAGTGGAGGACGAGGGCGGGCTTGGCAAATGGTCGGTCAACGTGGCGAGCTGCTGCGGCTGTGGTTGGGCGCCTCAGGCACGCCAGGTGCGCCCAGGTGTTTGAGCGCGTCGGCTTGGCAATCGCCGCGCGGAGGCGTCGAGCGGGCAATACGCCGCGGCACGGGCAGGCGCTTTGGCGCGGGTGGCCGGCCTCTTCAGAAAAATGAATAGGACCCTCACAACGTATGAAGACCGGCGACGGCGGTCGCCGTGGTACGTTCGTAGCCATGATGCGATCGTCATTTCAATCCTGGTGGTCTCAGCAGTGGTCAACTTGGCCGCGTGTGCGGATTTGGACGTTGCCGGTCGTGGCAGCAGACCCGTCACCGCCGCCACCTTCGCCCTCGTCACCGTCCTCGGCTCCTCCGCCTCCGTCCTTGCCGCCGGGGCCGTCGGTACCGGACTGGCCGGCGGAGCTCAGCCAGCCGCCCCGGCGGATTTTTCTAGGTGGCAAGGTCGTCGAGGTTCATTGAAACTTCCGGGGGTTATCGGCCTGCCGATATGGAGCTGTATCAACTTCGCACCTTTGTTGCTGTCGCTGAAGAAGGCAGCCTCACGCGGGCGGCTGAGCGTTTGTTCACCAGCCAGCCTGCGGTCAGCGCGCAGATCCGTGCGCTGGAGGAGGAATTCGGGCTGCGGTTGTTTGAACGAACTTCGTCGGGCATGGCGCCCACGGTGGCCGGGGAGGCGCTCTGGGAAGAGGCGGAACGGGTCCTCAACGCAGCACGGGATCTTTCCGTGCGGGCCTCCGCCTTGAAGGGACGCGTGGCGGGGCGTTTGAAGTTCGGTTTGAACAACGACGGCGCCGTCGTGCGCTCCCCGGCCTTGCTGAGTCGGCTGGCGGAGGAGTACCCCGAGCTGTCATTCGATGTCTCGTATGGCACCAGCGGTTCGATCCTGCTGGGGATCGTGGCGCGCGAGCTCGATGCTGGCTTCTATGAGGGCACGTGCGACGACCTGTCGGTCGAATTGGTGCCGCTGGCGAACTTCGCCCTGGTGATCGCGATGCCCCGGGCGTGGGCGGCGGAACTCGCGTCGCCGGACTGGGCTTGCCTCGCCCGTCGGCCCTGGTCGTTTGTTTCGCCGCTTTGTTCGTATCATCGCTTGATCGAGCGTCTGATGGGGCAATATGGACTGCCCCTTCAACCGCGGTTTCAGGTGGAGGAGGACGCGACCGCGCTGCATTTGGTGCAGGCGGGCAGCGCCGTGACGGTCACAACGCGCGAGGCCTTGCGACATCACGGATTGGATACATCGCCTGACATCGCGCTGTGGCCGCATTTTACCCACGAACTCCCGTTGTCGCTCGGTTACCTGCGGACGCGCGCGCAAGACCCGGTGATCACGGCCTTGCGGCAGGCCGCCCTCAGCGTCTGGCAGCCGGCCGAAACGACTGCGCTGGAAGCCTGAGCGATTCGCGGGGTAAGCGGAGGTGCCGGTGTACGGCAGGCTGCACGCATGAGCACCCGTGGAAAACCGTTCAGGACGGATCTCGTTTTCGCCGCGAGGGAGAATCCAGCCTTCTCGAAGAGGGAACGCGTCCCACGTACGCCATCGTGGGGTCCACCTTCCGACCTCGGTTGTCGACTGGATACACCCGTTGAGCGACTTTTCGCCGCGAGCGGGGCCGGCGGGCGCGAGGTGCTCCTTGGCGGGAGGCCGATAGGTAACGGGTTGGCAATAGAACTTGAAACCGGAACGTGGGAGGCACGACAGTTTCGTTATGGTGCATACTCAGTCCAAGCGGATGGATCCATCCAGCCATATTCCGCTGTATGCTCAGGTGGAAAAGCGTGTGCGCGAGATGATCGCGGACGCGAGGTATCAGGACGGTGCTCTATTGCCTGATGAGATCACCCTGGCCCGAGATTTTGGCGTCAGCCGGAATACGGTGCGGACTGCAATGCGCGCGCTCGTTGACGAAGGTGTGTTGGAGCGCCGTTCGGGCGTGGGCACGAGCGTCAGAAAAGACCGGCTTTCATCCGGTGTCGCACCATGGCTGAGCTTCAACGTGGAGATGCAACGACGCGGCATCATTGTGGAGCAGCTTGCCCTCAGGTGTCAAAAGATGCCGACCAGCAAGGAGATCGCCCGCGCCCTCGGAGTGGCGCCGCGGACCTCTGTGCTCTTCGTGGAACGGGTCCGGGGCTGGTCGGGAGTGCCCGCGGTGATCTTCCAGTCGTATTTGCATCCGCGGCTGGGATTGACCCTCCAAGACGATTACAGCCGGCCGCTGTCGGAGCTATTTGCCTCGCGCGCGGGAGTGGTGCCGACGCGCTCAGTGGACGAATTCCTCGCGGTCGCGGCTGACGCGGGGATGGCCAGCGCGCTGCAGGTCCAGCAAGGCACGCCGCTGCTGCTGCGCAAACGGGTGGTGTTCGAGCGCGGGAACAAACCGATCGAATACGCCCTCGTCGTCTATCGCAGCGACCGGTTCGCGCCGACCCTGACGTTCGAGTAGGGGCAGCGGCCTGCCGTGCCGATGCGATAATGTAGGTACATATAACCAAAAGTACCAACATTCCAACAAAAGGCCTTGACGGGATGAGAGGTCGGAATCAGGTGGAAGGCGAAACCCCAAACCCCGCACCAATGATTTCACGCTTTTCTCTCCTGCCCCGGGGACGTCGCGTCTGTCGTCTTCTGCTGTCAGCGGCGCTGGCTTTCGGCACCGTATTCGTTGTTCAAGGACAATCTCCCGCGGGGTCCGAGACCCGGGGAGCGGCTTCGGGTGGCTTTGCCGGCACCGTCGGAAACCAACAGACGTCACGGATGCTGGAAGGCGCTCGTGTCGAGATCCCTTCCCTTGGCCGGGTGATTCTGACCGCACGCGACGGTGCGTTTTCTGCCCCGGATTTGCCCGCGGGAACTCACGAGGTCGTCGTGACGTACACTGGCCTCGATGCAGTCCGGAAAGAGGTGACGATCGTCGCGGGCCAGGTCACGGTCGAGCGGTTTGAGCTGACCTCCGACGTGTATCAGCTGCCGGAATTTCAGGTCGCCGGTGAGCGGGAAGGCAATGCGTTGGCGCTCACGCTGCAGCGCAATGCACCGAACGCAAAAAACGTGGTGGCCCTGGATGCCTTCGGCAACCTGCCGAACATGTCGGCGGGCGAATTGGCGATCCGTTTGCCGGGCGTGGCGGGGCAGTTGGACGATGAGGGCAACGTCACGGGCGTGATTGTACGTGGTCAGCCCTCGACTTCGAACCGCATCACGGTGGATGGCGGGCTGTTGGCGAACCAAGGCGGCATGAACCGCCAGTTCCAAACCCAGAATTTCACGGCCGCCATGTTTGAACAGGTGGAGTTGATCAAGGGGCACACGCCTGATCAGTCCGCCGATTCCCTCGGAGGAACGGTCAACCTGAAGACGCGGTCGCCTTTGGCGCTGTCGGAACGCCGGCAGACGGCGTACAGCTTTGCGGCCCGCTGGGCCGCGCCGTTGTTTGATCATATTCCGATGCGGGAGGCGCATCGGATTCATCCGTTGATCAACGTCACCCACCAGGAGGTGTTCGATGTGGCGGGCGGTGAACGCAATCTGGGCATTGCCCTGAATGCATTCTACAGCGAGAACGCCAACGGGTATCACCGGACGTTGCTCGACTGGCAGAATACCGACGGCCGGCCTGCCTACGTCTGGGATTACCGGGTGACCGACGGCTACAACAACCGCCAGTCGTACAACTTCGGGATGAAGGTCGAGTACCAGGCCTCGCCCTCGACCAAGATCTCGCTCAACACGATCTACAACGATGTGCGTGAACGCAGAAACCCCATCTATGAGGTGCGGGCGTTCACCGGGGATTCGAACACCGTTCCCAGCGACACCTCGGGAATCATCCCCGGCTACAGCGAACAGGTGACGGAGGTGCGCCCGGTCGCCGGGTCGGCCATCGAGGTGAGCGAAACGATCTGGAGTGCGTTCAATCGAGCGCGCGGCGCCGAGATCCTGGTTGAGCAGGAGTTCGGTCGTCTGCAGCTCGATTACTTGGCGGGCTACAATCAGAATCACCTGAACCTCGGAAATAGCGGGGCAGGCAACTTCAGCATGCGACTCGCTGGGGTCGGTTGGCTCCTGGACCGCAGTCATTCAGACGCTTTCCCCACGTTCGTCCAGACCGCGGGCTTGGATTGGAGTGATCCGAATAATTATCGCCCCACCGGGTTCCTGGTCGCGCGCAACAACCATCGAGACGTTGAAATCAAAACGGTTCGTGCAAACGCGCGGTACGAGTTGCCGACAGAGGTTCCCTTGGAGCTAAAGAGTGGCTTCGAATGGCGAGAACAGTTCGCGGAAGAGCGGTACCCGCAGCGTCGCTGGTCTTACGCCGGCACGGGTCCGCTCAGTGCCGACGCCGATCTGATCCGCTATTCGTCCCTGAAGAACGGTATCGATATCCCGGCTTGGGAATCGGAATCCTTCATGGAAGGCGGAGTGCCGAAGGACCTGTCGCTCTGGACCGAGGACCTGTATTATCGTGAGCAGCAAAAGTACGTGGGTTTCCGCGGCGTCACGGAGGCCGTGACCTCGGGGTACGCGATGGGTACAGCCAAGTTTGGCAATCTTGGCATTCTTTCCGGCGTGCGCGTGGAGCGGACCGAAACGGACAGCTACGGTTGGGTGCGAGCCCACTCCGGAAGCACCCCGGCGGAGCAACAAGCCGACCCGGTCGGCGCTGCCCAGCGGGATTACGCGAACACGTATCGCCGGCTCAAAGGGAGTTACACGAAAGCGTTTCCCGGCGCGCATCTGACGTACGATATCACGCCGGATTTGAAAGCACGTGCGTCTTGGTCGAATAGCTTCGGACGCCCGCCGCTGTCGAGCCTCACGCCCAACGAATCGTTCAATGATGCCAACCAGACAGTGACGGTCAGCAATCCCAGTCTTCTTCCGCAGATGTCAGAAAACTGGGATCTCACGCTGGATTACTATTTCGAGCCGGTGGGAACCTTCTCCGTTGGTTGGTTCCAGAAAACGATCGATGATTACATCATCAACGGCATCGAGCAGGGTGTCATTGGAACGGGCCCCGACAACGGCTTCAACGGCGAGTATGCCGGTTACCGTTTGCTGACCTCTGACAACGGCGGCTCCGCCACCGTTCGGGGCTGGGAGTTCGCCTATTCGCAACAGCTGACCTTCCTGCCCGGCGCTCTGCGCGGGCTCGGCGTGACCCTCAACTATACGAAGATTGAGACCGAGGGCGACTTCGGTGGAAATGCCAG
This sequence comes from Verrucomicrobiota bacterium, assembly GCA_023386835.1. GTDB lineage: Bacteria > Verrucomicrobiota > Verrucomicrobiia > Opitutales > Opitutaceae > Actomonas. Next base: position 31,210 of record JAEWIY010000116.1, on the reverse strand, counting down.
CCTCACCACGAACGAGGTGGCGGGTTTCATTCCCGAGACCGCCAATGCCAACCTTACCTGGCGATACGGTCGATTCGGTTCGTACCTTCGCATCAACTACACGAGTGATTACATCAATTCGTACTCCGCCGCGAGCGTGGCTCGCAACGAGTATCGTGACGACCGGCTGACGACCGATGTCGGAGTGTCTTGGCGCTTCCGTCCCTGGCTCACGTTCTTCTGTGATGTCAGCAACATCGAAAACGAGCCGATTCGCTTCTATCGCGGAATCGAAAGCCGGCTTTCGCGAATCAATTACACCGGCACCACCATGACCGTCGGGGTGAATGGCCGCTTCTAAACTCTCTTAAGCGTTATCATGAATCGTCTAATTGTCGGCGCCGTTTGCGGCGTCATGCCCGTGCTTCCATGCCTGGCCGCAACCAACTCGGGGTCGCTGCTGCCGAAGATCAATGACGCGTCGGTTTTGGAGAAGCTGCCTCAGCGGCTGCAGCACCTGCCGCACAACACCCCGGATGCGATTGTCGACCTGGGCGTCGGATTGTGGGCCTGGCCCGTGCCGTACGATCTGAATGGCGACGGCCATCCCGACCTCCTGGTTGCCTCGGGTGGGTTGCCGGGAAATGGGACTTACTATTTCGAGAACACCGGTCGCAAAGATCCGGATACCGGCCAGGATGTCTTCAAGGCGCCAGTCAAGCTGGGGAAGGGCGGAAATGATATCACGCCATCCTACCTGCCCGATGGTTCCCTGCGCGTGCTCGGGCCCGGTGTCGAGTACCCGGACTTCACCCGCACCGGGACAGATTCACCGGTGCCACTCACGATCAAGCCCTCCTCCTTCTACAAACCGACCGGCAACTTGCGCGGAAATCAGTGGAGCTACGTCGATTATCGGGGCGACGGGGACCTGTCGCTCGTGGTTGGCTTCTACGATTACTCCGACTACGGTTGGGATGGAGCTTATGATCGGAATGGACGTTGGACGAATGGGCCGCTTCACGGCTATGTCTACCGTTTTGACCCGACGGACGCAGGTGGCGCGACGGGAACTCCGGAGACCATTTATGCTGCACCGGAGCGCATGACGGCCGACGGCCGTGATATCGATGTCTATGGCCTACCATCACCCGTCTTCGCCGACTTTCGAGGCAACGGGAAACTCGATCTGATCTGCGGCGAGTTCGTCGACGGATTCACCTATTTCGAGAACATCGGCACGCGCGAGGAGCCGCGTTATACCACGGGTCGAAGGCTCCGGTATCAGAATGAGCCTCTCACGATGCATCTCTGCATGATCGTCGTGGTGGCCTACGACTGGAACCGCGACGGTCGAATGGACTTGGTGGTGGGGCAGGAAGATGGGCGGGTGGCCTGGCTGGAGAACACCGGCGAAATCGTGGGTGGCGCACCGGAGTTCAAGCCGCCGCAGTTCTTCCGACAGCTGGCTCACAACGTGAAGTTCGGGACCATCTCGGTTCCCGTTGCTTACGACTGGGACGGCGACGGTCTCACGGATCTTTTGGTGGGCAACACAGCCGGCGAGGTCGGATTTATCAAGAACCTGGGTGGAGAACCCATGAAGTGGGCTCCGCCGGTGCTGCTCGAAGCTGAAGGCGAGCCGATCCGCATCATGGCGGGTTACAACCTGTCGATCCAAGGCCCCTGCGAATCAAAATTTGGATACAGTAATCCCGGGGTCGGCGACTGGGACGGTGACGGCTTGCCGGACCTCCTCGTCAACACGATCATCGGGAAGATCGTCTGGTTTAAGAACATTGGCACGCGCACGCAGCCTCGTTTGGCCGCGGGGCAGTCGGTCGAAGTGGCGTGGGAAGGAACTGCGCCCAAACCGTCGTGGAACTGGTGGGACCCCGAACCGGGCGAACTCGTTGTGCAGTGGCGGTGCAGCCCGTATGTGATCGATCTCGACGAAGACGGCACTGTCGATCTTGTCGCACCCGACCACGAAGGGTACCTCGCATTTTATCGGCAGGTTGAACGCAACGGCAAACGAGTGCTGCTGCCGGGCGAGCGGATTTTCCGCACGACCGACATCTCTGCTTACGACGGCAGCAACCGGCCGCAAAATGCGACGGGCGGGCTGCTCAGGATGAACAGCCGATCTATTGGTGCCAGCGGCCGACGGACGTTTGTCTTCACCGACTGGGACGGCGACGGGAAACTGGACTTGTTGGTCAACAGCTTGAACGCGGATTTCCTGCGTAACGTCTCCACCAAACCGGGCGAATGGCTCTTCGAGAATCAGGGACCCATCGACGGATTCAGGGTCGCGGGGCACAACTCGGCACCCACCGTCGGTGATTGGGATGGCGACGGCATCCCGGAGCTGCTCCTCGGAGTGGAGGATGGATTCTTCTACTACATGAAGAACCCGCGTGCGGATTAATCGGCCCTTGAGACTTCTATGACTCCTCGAGAATTGCGCCACGCCATGAGGTCCGGCCGGAGCATCTATGGGACGCTCATTGCGTCGGATTCACCCGACTGGCCGGAGCAGGTGGCACGGATCGGACTCGATTTTGTGTTCCTGGATACGGAGCACATCGCACTGGACCGGAAGGCGCTTTCATGGATGTGCCGAGTCTATGCGGCGTTGGGACTTCCTCCCATCGTGCGCATCCTCAGCCCTGATCCAAATCTTGCCCGCGCGGCCTTGGATGCCGGCGCTGCGGGAATCATGGCGCCCTATGTGGAGACGGTCGAGCAGGTGAAGGCGCTGGTCGGCGCCGTGAAGCTTCGACCGTTGAAGGGCGAACGTCTCGACGAGGCGCTGACAAACCGCGCAACGCTCGAACCAAGGTTGGCAGAGTATCTGAAGCAACATGCCGAGCGTCATATCCTGACCATCAACATTGAGAGTCGTCCCGCTCTGAACCGCTTGGACGAACTACTTTCCGTCGACGGACTGGACGGCGTGCTCGTCGGGCCGCACGACCTTTCCATCAATCTCGGCGCACCGGAAGACTACGAAAACCCGGAATTCGACCAGGCGGTGCGCACCATCTTACGGAGTGCGCGCAACCATGGGATCGGAGCCGGGGTGTTCTCGATGCTCGGCGTGGAAAGGGTGCTGCAGTGGGCGGAAGACGGCCTGAACTTTGTTGTGCATCGCGCCGATTACGCGGCCATGCGGGACGCCATTGCGGCGGACATCGGCGTCATGCGTGAAGGACTTGCCAGCGCACCAAGGGATCCGTCGTGACGATAGACGGGACGGCTCCCTCGTTCATCGCGCTTCGGAAGGATCAGGCAAGTGCCGACTGATCATCCTGAACCGTGGGCGCCTCGCCTCATGGACCTCCCGTTCAGGGATCTTGAGGGTGAGAACGACTGTTTGCGGCGGGTGACGGATGCCGCGTGTAGGGGATACGTTGATACTTTTATGAATCATGCTGCCTAGCGCTCAGGAAAACACGATCTGGCGATACGCCTGGCTGGTCGTGCTCCTCTTGTTCCCGGTCGCGCTGCTGAACTACCTGGATCGGCAGATGCTCGCGACCATGAAGGCGTCCATGGTGGCCGACATCCCGAGCATTGCCGACAAGGGGGACTGGGGCCTCGTCCTTGGCGTCTTCAAGTGGACGTACGCGGTGCTCAGTCCCTTTGGCGGATTTGTGGCTGATCGCTTCGGACGTCGGTGGGTGATTGGCACCAGTCTGCTCGCCTGGTCGGCCGTGACTTGGTGGACGGGCCATGTGACTTCCTTCCAGGAGCTGATGCTCGCGCGGGCGCTCATGGGCGTGAGCGAGGCGTTCTATATTCCTGCCGCCCTCGCGTTGATTGTTGAATACCACTCTCGCGGCACGAGTTCGCGCGCGATCGGCGTGCATCAGATGGGTATCTACTTGGGACAGATCCTCGGGGGTTTTGCCGGGTATGTGGCCGACTCGCCTGACTATGGTTGGCGTTGGGCTTTTTCAACGTGTGGGATGATTGGCGTCATCTACGCCGTGCCGTTGATGGCGGCGTTGCGTGACAAACCTCGCGCGGGCGGCGCCCCGGGATCTGCTTCGCCGAGTCAGCCGAATGGCGCCTCAGGAAGGCTCAGGGAGCTGCTGCGAAATCGAAACTTCATCCTCCTCGTATTGTATTTCACCCTACCAGCGATCGCGGGTTGGGTGGTGCGCGACTGGATGCCGGAGATCCTGCGCGAGAAGTTCAATCTGGGGCAGGGTAAGGCCGGCGTCAGCGCAATCCTGTATGTGCAGCTCGCGTCGCTTGTCGGAGCTTTGGTTGGCGGTACTCTGGCCGATCGGTGGATGAAGCGCACGCAGCGCGGCCGCATCTTCACCAGCGCCATTGGCGTTGCTCTCTTTCTCCCAGCGCTCTTCAGCGTCGGCAACGCCGCTACGCTGGGGATCGCGATCTGTGGTTTGATTATCTTTGGCGTGGGTTGGGGGTTCTTTGACTGCAATCACATGCCAATTCTGAGTCAGATCGTCCGCCCCGAGGTGCGGGCGACCGGGTTTGGCATCATGAACCTGGTGAGCATCAGCTGCGGCGGGTTCGGCGACTGGGGATTCGGAGTATTGCGCGACCAACATGTCCCGCTGAATGCCATCTTTGGCGCCTTCGCTGGAGTCGCTCTACTCTCGATTTTTGTTGTGCTCCTTATCCGTCCAAGTCGGACCCCGGCAATCGCCGGGTAGGTATCCTGCCGGGGCCTGCGCGTCTCGACGAGGGGCTGGCGCGAAGCGGGGTTCCTTGTTGAAGCCTAAGGCGGCGAGAGCATTGGCGTGGCCGATGGAGGGGAGCCAAGGGTCTTCTTGTGCACGGCCGTCGCGACGAAGCGTGCGGCGGGACTTTCCTCAGAAGGCGGGTCAATCCAGGGTGCGATGGCCCTCGAGTCTAGGCGCCATAGCTCTCCAGGATGCGCTGCAACGTGGCCATGAGCGTTGCATTCAACGTCCGAAAACGAATGCAGCTCTTGCCGACGGAGTAGCCGGCCAGATCAGCCTGGAAGTGGGCGACGATCGCCGGATCAGCATAGAACGAAAAGTACTGCTTCTGCGCGTTGAAGGCGACCACGCGATCGCCGAGCGTGTACGTCGGCATACCGTGTTTCATGCTTGCGATCGCCGTCGGCAGCGTTTGCCGAACGGCTGCGTCCAGCTGTCTTAAAGTCGCCTTCCGATCGTCAGCCGCCTCTGCGATATACGCTTCGATAGTCGTAGCCTTTGATTGCATGCGCGAAAGGTGAGGAGGGAATCTGCGTGATGTGCCGCGGGTTTAGGCGGGCCAGGACGGTTGGTCGCTCGGTGGAGAATCACACAACATCAGACGCGGGACTCCCGACCACCTCCCACAGGTGCCCATCCGGATCCTGAAAGGAACCCGCATCGCCGCCGTAGAATGTGTCATGCGCTTCCTGGATCACAACGGCGCCTGCCCGCTTCGCTTCGGCCATCACGGCATCCACCTCGTCTTTTGATCCTACATTATGGCCGAGGGTGAATTCGGTGGGCGAGCGCGGTGTGAGCGTGAGCCCGGCGTCGTGGGCAATGCTGGTCCGCGGCCAGACGGCGAGACGCAGACCCGACTGTAGTTGGAAGAACGCTACGGCTCCGTGTTCAAACTCCTGGCCGATGATGCCGTCCGTCGGCAGGCCCAGACCATCCCGGTAGAACGCCACCGCCCGTTCCAGGTGATCGACTCCAATCGTCGGGACGGTGGGACGGGGCTTCATCGGGAACGCGGAAGTCGCGGGCACCCCGCAGCGTCACAAGCGCATTCGCTTCATTTTCTCAGAACTACTCGCCAGGCGTAGGCTTAACGTGGAGAGCCAGCGAACAATTCCTGGTCCGCAAGCAGCACCAAAGAAAGCGCCGAAGACGACCTCAGCGCAGTATAACGATCCACCGAGCCATGCACCCAGGCCGGCGAACAGGAGGACGCAGGCGACTTCCCAGATGGAGGTGCGCACGCCAAAAACCGACGGTGGCGTCTTTGTTTTGCCTGTTAGCATGGATGCACCGGGGGAAGGGGGGGCCGCTGGAGCGGCGTTCAGGTTTGATGAAACGGCGACGACAGCGAGCCTATTCGCGTCTTCGGATCACACGCCGAACACTTCTCCTCCGGTTTCACCGGAGCTTTCTGACGGCGGAGCGGCGGCCTTTCTCGGTCGCGATGACGACGACGCCGCCTGGGAGAAAAAGCCCATGCGCTGAGGGGCGCACGGCTTCAATGGAGGCGCCGACTCGCATTCTCTCGAACTCGGCGGGTTGGAAATGATGTCTCCCCTGACAGGTGTGTGGTTTTCTTTTGGGACGCCGCTGACCGTGAGGAACGGGAAGATCATCCGTCGTGCGACCGATCGTTGTAGGTTGATCTCGGACTGAACGTGCAGGTGCAGGTGAGGCTCGGTGGAGTTACCTGAATTGCCGCAGAGCGCCAATAGGTCTCCCGTTTTGACCGGGGTGCCGGCCGGTTGCGCCACGGAGCCCTGTTTGAAGTGAGCGAGCACGACCACAAATCCGGACGGTGACCGCACCATCACATAGTTTCCGAGCGCGGAAAGGCGGTTCAGTTCGCCGGGTATGTTGTCGGGAACTCCGTCGACCGAGACTTCAACGATGCCGTCGATTGGTGAGTAGATCGGCTGTGCCCAACACCCGTAGCTTTCGTTCTTTTGGGGATCCCCCTGTCGGGTTTCGTCCCGGCTTCCCGGGATGAGCTTTCTGATGTCGACCGCCCGATCCTGAGGATGACTTCCGATGTGATGGTTGTCGTCGGGATTCTCGCCGCCCCAGGAAATGAGCCAGTCACCGTCGAAGGGGGCGCGCTCCAAAACGGCGTCGGAAAAAGAAGTCTGCCGGGGAGTGTACTTCGCTGAATACGCGACGAAGGCGATGCCGCCAGCGGCGCCAAAGGCTCCACCGACCACGAGACCCAGCGCAAAAACAACGGTTTTGTTCATGCTCTTGCCGAACGTCCTAAACCGGCGGTTCAGGCTGACCGCGGAGCGAGGGTTTGTTCAGCTTCTTCATTCATCGCGGGCCTTCGGTATCACGACGTGGCTGGTCAATCGATTCCGAACTCGCGAGTCCGGTCGCCAGAGTTGCTCCCAACGGCCATCAATCGCCCGCGGTAGTCCGGAGAGACTACGCGCGACTGACGATCCTACGGCAGCTTAACCTTAAAAATGGTGGAGGTGGCGGGAATTGAACCCGCGTCCTTCTGGCTTTCACGGCTCGCGTCTACCGGTGTAGGTCCGAATTGATCTCGCTGGCCGCATGCGTCGAACCACGCTTGTCGGTCAGCCAACCCCCGGGGTGAAGATACGGCGCGCAAACCGCGGGTCGCTCCGCGCGCTATGCCTGCTGTCGTCGTCCACGTTGGCTAGCAGGCGTCGCCAGGCGGACGTCACTGCACTAGATTAGGCAGCGAGGGGCATTTCTTCGTAGTTGCCGTTTATTTGGTTTGAAGGGCGTTTAGCGAGCGACCTTCACGCTCGACCGGCAGCGAGACAATCCAACCAGGAGTCGAATCCAGAACACCCCCGAAAGTGGGTCTGTTCGATCGAGGTCTGTCTCGATCAAAGAACAAGGGGCTCCACGATGCGAGGTGCACGCGGAAAAGCAAGTCGTGGGCGGGAAATCGGTGCGAGCGGAGCCGCTCCGGTGCTCCATCTCCTTCCCGATGCTTGCTTAATGAAGCGACATCCCGCTGCCGAGCGCGGCGGACAAACGTCGCGCCGCCGCTTTCACGTGCGTCGCGATCTCGGGAATACGCGCCTTGGTGAACCGCACCGTGGCGGCAGTGATGCCGATCGCGGCCACGACTTCGCCTTGGGGACCCAGCACAGGCGCGGCGAGACAGCGCACGCCCTCGTTGAACTCTTCATCGTCCAGCCCGTAACCGTCGAGCAGCACGCGGTCGGCTTCCGACTCGAGCGCCTGCAGCGTGGTCAGCGAGCGAGTCGTCCGGCGCCGCGGCGGGTATTGCGCGAGGATCTCGGCGATGCGGCGCCGGTGCAGGAACGCGAGAAAGACCTTGCCCGTGGACGAGGTGTACAGATCCGTCAGTGTGCCCGGGCTCGACGCCGCCCGCAGCGGGTGCGGGCTGTCGCAGACGCTGACGATCAGCGAGCGGTTGTCGCAGGGAAGGGCGAGGTGCGCCGTCTCATCGGTCACCTGGCTCAGGTGCTGGAGGATCGGCTGGGCGGTGTCGCGCAATTCGGTTTCCGACATCGAGCGGGCCCCGAGGTGGATCAGCACCGGCCCGAGATAAAGCAGGCCATTTTCCCGCCGTAACAATCCCTCGGATACAAGGGTGGAGGCGATGCGAAGGGCGGACGTCGCCGGGATCTTCAGCTGTTTGGCGACTTCGTTGACCTTGTAGCCGCGATTGTCTTGCCCGAGCAGCTTCAGCACACGACAGGCGTGCCGGAGGTTGGGGATGAGGTAGCGTTGATCTGGGCCAGCCGAAGTGGACGAGGTGGGCACTGTGTTCACATATGAACAGGCGCGTCCATCCACGGCAATAAAAAGGAAAGGGCGTTGAGGTAGCGCCCTCGCAAGGGTCAAATTCCGAGGCGCGCGAGCCGGTCGGGATTGACAGTTAACCTTGTTCAATACCTAATAGGGTGTTCGCTAATGAACATACCCCGATGCGAGTGCCGTCCCTCGGCATTCGTGCGGACCTACCACCCCTGGTTAGTAGTAAACCCGAACCCTATGCAATTGACCCCTTGCACGGCGCACGGTGCGCCGTCGTCTGGATACCCTTCCGCCTTCCGCCGATTCATGGCGGGTATGGCGTTGCTGTTGCTCGCTGCGCTGACCGCGTGGGGGCAGGCCGATGGAGCGACTGGCATCGTGACTGGTCGCGTGTTGAACCTGCATTCCGGTCGGTACCTGAATAACGCGCGTGTGACCGTCCAGGGCACCGGCATCAGCACCTTCACGGATGAGTATGGCCAGTACCGGTTGACCAATGTGCCGACCGGCGAGCAGCAACTGCTCGTCTTCTATTCCGGCCTGGGTGAGTCCACGGTTCCTGTCACCGTCACCGCCGGGCGGACCGTCACCCAGAACGTCAACCTGGGCGGCACGGCGGACGATGACACGGTGATGTTGGATACCTTCACGGTTTCGAGCGGCCGCGAAACGGACATCGCGTCGATCGCCGTCAACGAGCAGCGCTTCGCTCCCAACATCAAGACGGTCATCGAGACCGATGCGTTTGGCGACATTGCTGAAGGTAATGTGGGTGAGTTCCTCAAGTTCCTGCCGGGCGTCACCGTCGACTACGTCGCGGCGGACGTGCGCACGGTCTCCGTGCGTGGACTCGCGGCCGCGTTCACGACGGTATCGATCGATGGCTTCCGCATGGCGAGTGCGGCTTCCGGCAGCGCCACGCGCGCCTTCGAATTCGAGCAGGTCTCGATCAACAACACCTCGCGTGTGGAAGTGACGAAGGTTCCGACGCCGGATGTGAGCGCGGAAGGTATCGGCGGCACGGTCAACATGGTCAGCAAGAACGCGTTCGAGCGGCCGGGGAAGCAGTTCAACTACCGCTTCTACCTGAACATGAATCACGAGGAGGCGGAGGCCTGGGACAAGACGCCGGGTCCGGGCGACAAGGAAACCTACAAGGTCCTGCCCGGTTTCGACTTCGATTTCACCCTGCCGGTCACGGAGAACCTCGGCTTCGTCATCACCGGGTTGAGCTCCAACCAGTACAACGAGCAGCACCGTTCGCAGCCGCAGTGGAATTTCAACCAAGCCGGGGCGTCGGTGACCAACCCGTACCTCCAGCAGTTCCAACTGCAGGATGGCCCGAAAAACTCCTTCCGCGACTCGGTCTCCATCAAGATGGACTGGCGGTTCGCGCCGCAGCACGTGCTGTCGCTCGCGTATCAGTTCAACTATTACAAGGCGTTCTTCGGCAACCGCAACCTGACTTGGAATGCGGGCACCAACCCCGCGCCCACCCCGGCTAGCGGCACGCCGCTGACGTGGGGCCAGGACTTCACGGAAGGCGCGACCGGGCGCGGCACGGTCCGCCACGGCACGTCCTTCCGCGACAAGCTCGGAGCCACCCAGGGTGCGTTTGCGAAGTATCGTTATGACGGGGCCGATTGGGATATCGATGCCGGCCTTGCGGGCTCGGTCTCGCGGGGCTGGTACCGCGACATGGATCGCGGCCAGTTCTCCGCCATTCAGACGACGCTGGTCGGCGGCACGCGCGTGTCGTTCAGCGACATTGAGGAGGAGGGGCCGAAGTCGATTCACGTCTACACGCCGGCGGGTGAGGAACTCGACTGGAGCAACCTCAGCCTCTACCGCCTGAACACGGCCCGCACCAATCCGCTCGATGCGCGTGACGAGTTCGTCACCTTGCACGTCAACGCGAAGCGGGACCTCGATCTGCCGTTCCCGGCCTCGATCAGGTTGGGCGCCGAACGGCGCGAACAGAACCGCGACATCCGCCGTCGCGACGTGAGCTGGAATTTTGTCGGCCCGGACGGCGTCGCCAACACGGCCGACGACAACGCGGCCGCGTTCCTGGACGAGCAGTACGGCGTGTACCCGTACTTCAATTACAAGGACCTCCAGTGGCCGAGCCCGTTCAAGGTCCTGGACGCCTTCCAGCAGAACCCGGGCTGGTTCGTGCAGACGCCGGACCAGGCGCGCAACGCCGAGCGCTTCCGAATCCAGAATTCGCAGGACGTCACCGAGACGGTCGACTCGCTGTACATTCGCGGCGACGCCCGATTCATGAATGGCAAGCTCCAGATCGTGACCGGTGTCCGTTATGAGAATGCCGAGATCGAAGGCGACGGCCCGTTGACGCCGACCCCGGGTGCCACGCTGGCGGATGTGCAGGCCAACTGGCGCGAGCGCGGGTTCCACGTCGAGCGCGAGCACGACGGCTTCTACCCGAGCTTCCACGCCAACTACAACATCACCGACGACCTGGTGCTGCGCTTTGCCTATGCGCAGACGATCGGCCGACCGGACTTCGGCAACGTGCTGCCGCTCGTGCGTGTCAACCCGACCGAAACCGATTCCGACGACGGCGCGGGCACGCTCGAGCCCCGCACGATCCGGTACAACAACACCGGCCTGGTGCCGTATGAAGGTGACAACTACGACCTGTCGCTGGAGTACTACTTCCGCAATGGTGGTGTGGTCAGCGCCGGCGTCTTCCGCAAGGACTTGACCAACTTCATCGCGCCCTTCAGCGGCACGGCTGACGCCGCGCTCCTCCAGGAGCTGAACCTGTCCGATGAATACCTCGGCTTCCAGGTCCTCACGGAGGTCAACGTGCCCGGCACGTCAAAGATCAACGGTGTGGAGTTCAGTTACCGCCAGCGTCTCGATTTCTTCGGGCCCTGGGGTGAGAAGTTCGAATTCTTCGCCAATGCCACGCGCCTCGACCTCGACGGTGAGTCGGAGCAGGTCTTTGACAACTTCATCGAAGAGGCGGCCAACGCCGGCATCACCTACCGTGGTGATCCGCTGACGCTGCGGTTGAACGTCAACTACCGCGGCCGGCAGATCCTCGGCCCGCTGGGCGGCAACGTTTATGGCAACGGGAACAACATCGGCGAGTACTTCGCGGACCGCATCTATGTGGACGTGAACGCCGAGTATAAGCTCAGCCGCGCGTTGGGCTTCTTCCTCAACGTCCGCAACGTGTTCAACGAGCCGCAGGACAACGAGCGCTACAACGACGACACGCCGGGGTATGCCCGGATGTTCCGGCGCGAGAAGTTCGGCGCCCAGATCACGCTTGGCGTGAAGGGTACGTTCTAAGGTTAGTCTGTTTCACACTCCGGGCGCGCCGCTCACCGGTGGGCGGCGGCGCCCGGCCTCTTTCCCATGCGTTTTCTTCCGTCTGTCCATCCTGCCGATACGCTGGGCGCCACGCCCACGCAGTTGCGTGAACGTTTTCTCCTCTCCGGTCTGTTTGTGCCGGGAGAAGTGACTCTGGCCTACTGGGAGGTGGATCGGACGGTCATTGGCGGAGCGGTGCCGACCGGGAAACCGTTGCCCTTGCCGGCGCACCCGGAACTGCGCGCGCCGACGTTTTGCGCCCGTCGCGAACTGGGTGTGATCAACTTGGGAGGCGCAGGTCGCGTGGTGGTGGATGGCCAGGAGCACCGCCTGGCGCCACATGACGGGCTCTACATCGGACGCGGCACCGATGAGGTTGTGTTCCACTCCGACAACGCTGCGCAGCCGGCCCGGTATTATCTGCTCAGTTACCCGGCTCACGCTTCGTTCCCGAGCCGTCACATCGCCTTCGCTGATATTGCCGGTGACCGGCTCGGCACCCCCGCGGCGGCGAATGTGCGGGTGCTGCGCAAGTATATCGCGCCGGGCTTGGTGGAGAGCTGTCAGCTCGTGATGGGCCTGACGATGATGGAGCCGGGAGGCGTGTGGAACACGATGCCATCGCATACGCATCGCCGGCGGTCGGAAGTTTACTGCTACACGGGCGTGCCGGCGGATCAGGTCGTCTTTCATTTTATGGGACCGCCCGACGCGACACGGCACCTGGTCCTGCGCGACTCCGACGTCGTCCTATCGCCGTCGTGGTCGATTCACTCCGGCGTCGGCACGGCGCCCTATGCCTTTGTCTGGGGCATGGGTGGCGAAAACCAGGAGTTTGCTGACATGGATGCGGTCGCAATGACCGACCTCGGATAGGCTCCTGTCGTTAATCCAGTATTACGCGTTCAACCTTGATGACCCGATGACTTCCCCGCTCAACCAATTCCGGCTTGATGGTGAGGTCGCCGTGGTGACCGGCGCGTCGCGCGGCTTGGGCGCCGCCATTGCCGTCGGCTTGGCGGGTGCGGGCGCGGACGTCGCGCTGCTGGCGCGGGGCGACTGCGAACGTGCGGCGGCGGTGATTCGCGAGAGTGGCCGGCGCGTCTTGATCGTGCCGGCTGATCTTGGAACACCCGGAGCTGGCACGACCGCGCTCGCCACGGCGGCGAACGCGCTCGGGCCCGCCACGATTCTCGTCAATAATGCGGGCATCATCCGACGCGCGGATTTCCTCGATTACTCGCGGCAGGACTGGGATGACGTGCTGGCGGTGAATCTCGACGCAGTCTTCGAGCTGAGTCAGGAGTTCGCCCGACGCTGCCTCGCGGCCGGTCGGCGCGGGCGCATCATCAACATCGCGTCGATGCTCTCGTTCCAAGGCGGCATTCGCGTGGCGGCATACACGGCGGCCAAGAGTGCCCTGCTGGGACTGACGCGCGCGCTGGCCAACGAACTCGCGCCGAAGGGCATCAACGTCAACGCGATTGCTCCCGGTTACATGGCGACGGACAACACGTCGGCCCTCCGAGCCGATGTCGCGCGAAATCAAGCGATCCTCGAACGCATCCCGGCCGGCCGCTGGGGTGAGGCCGAGGATCTGGTTGGAGCCAGCATTTTCCTCGCGTCACCCGCCGCCGCCTACGTGCACGGTGCGGTGCTGCCGGTCGATGGCGGCTGGCTGGCTCGTTAAGCCAGGCGACCGCCGTCTGAAGCAGAGGCCGAAATTCCATTCGGCGCCGTCTTCTCTCGCCTGCTCGTTCGTCACTCCTCGTCTCACCCCCAACCCCCTTTTCCGATGAGACCTTTTGCTTGGTTCCCTCGTGTTTCCCTGCTTCTGCTGGCGGCCGTGCCCGCGCTGGGCGCCCGCTTTCACGTGACGGTTGCGCATGACCTGGCCATCGCCCGTCCCGGCGAGGTGATCGTCATTCCGTTCGCGGAGGTGCGGCAACGCCTGCCCGACGTGAAGATGTTTCACCTGCAGGTGCTCGATGCGGCGACGGGGGCGATTTTGCCTTCGCAGGTCACCAACTTCGTCCCGGATGACCGGCGGGCGCTCTACAACGATCTGGTTTTCCAATACGACTTCGCGGCCGGACAGAAGAGTGCCCGCTTCGTGATCGAGACAACCGACATGCCCGTGCCGCCGTTCCCCGCGCGTGTGTCTGCGCGTTATGTGCCAGAGCGGCTCGACGACTTTGCCTGGGAAAACGATCGGATGGGGCATCGGATCTACGGCCCGGGGTTGGATACGCCGGCGGCCGGACGCAGTCGGATGATCAGCAGCGGAATCGATTTTTGGGCGAAGCGCGTGCGCTACCCGATCGTCGACCGGTGGTATTTGAAAGGTCACGACGCGTATCACGTGGATACGGGCGAAGGCCTCGATTTCTACTCGGTCGGCACCACGCGCGGCGCAGGTGGGACGGGAATCTGGCGCGAGGAAAAACTCCACGTTTCGCACAACTGGGCGGCTTGGCGGGTGCTGGCCAACGGACCGATCCGGGCCGTCTTCGAAATCGATTACGCGCCTTGGAAGGCGGGCGAAGTGACGGTGCGTGAAACGAAGCGCTTCATCGTTGATGCAGGCCGCAATCTGGACCGCGTGGAGAGCACGTTTACCGTCGAGGGTGGGGCGGCGCCGGCCGACCTGACGGTGGCGATCGGCCTCGGGACGAATCCAAAGCTCAAACCCGTGATCACGCGAAACGAGCAGGAGGAGTGGATCAGCGATTGGTCGGTGTACGCGAATCCGGCGGAAGGTGCGCTGGGCACCGCCGTTGTGCTGGAACCCGGTGGCCGCCATGGGTTCGCGCAGGACGAGAGCAATCACTTGATTCTGGCGCGGCATCAGGCCGGCGAGCCGCTCGTGTATTATGTCGGAGGGGGCTGGACTCACTCCGGCGACTTTCGCAGCCAGGCCGATTGGGAGGCTTATCTCTCCGCGTTTGCGCAGCGCCTGCGCGCGCCCGTCACCGTGACCTACGATTCAGCACCATGAGTTTCTCCCCTCTGACTTTGACCTCGTCGCGTTCGCGTTCGGTTTCGTTTCGTTCCTCCGGCGGTAGGCGACATCGCGGCGGGGTCGCCGTCGCGTTGGGCCTCATGCTCAGCTGTTCGCTGGGTTGGACTCCGTTGGCCGCCCAGGCGCCCGCCGTCCAGGGAGCCACCCCGCTCGAGTGGTCGCGGCGAATGGCGGATTCCGAAATGGCCCGTCGTGGCGAGACGATGTTCTACCAGGGCGCGCCGCGGGCGCGCTGGGATTACACGACGTCCCTGCTCGGCCTGGCGCTGCTCAAGCTGGCGGAGGAAACCGGCCAGTCCTCGTACGCTGAATACGGGGCGAAGACGGTGGAGTCGTTCGTGGCGCCGGACGGCACGATCCGCACGTACCGGCGTGAGGACTACAACATCGACATGATTCCGCCCGGCAAGGTGATGCTGTTGCGCTACGAGCAGGGCCACCGCGCGCCACACCTGCGCAAGGCGATTGAAGCGCTGCGCGACCAGCTGCGGGAGCATCCGCGCACGAGCGAGGGTGGTTACTGGCACAAGCTGCGGTACCCGCACCAGATGTGGCTGGACGGGCTGTTCATGGCGTCGCCCTTCCTGGCTCACTACGCGCAGGTCTTCGAGGAGCCGGCGCTGTTCGACGACGTGGCCAACCAGTTGCTGCTGATGGACCGCCACAGCTACGATCCGAAAACGGGGCTGCATTACCACGCGTGGGACGAGAAACGGCAGCAACCCTGGGCGGATCCACAGACGGGGCATTCTCCCAATTTCTGGAGCCGCGCGATCGGCTGGTACGCGATGGCGCTGGTGGATTCGCTGGACTTCTTTTCACCGACGCATCCGGAGGTGGAGAAGATCAACGAAATCCTCGGCCGCGTGGCCGATGGCATCGTGCGCTGGCAGGATCCGGAGACCGGCCTGTGGTGGCAGGTAACGGACCAGCCGAACCGGGAGGGCAACTATCGCGAAGCAACCGCCTCGAGCATGTTTGTGTACGCCCTCGCGAAAGGCATCAATCGAGGCTACCTGCCGCGGGAGCGGTACCTGCCGGCGGTGCAGAAGGGTTTTGAAGGCATTCTGCGCGACCTGATTCGCACGGACGCCGACGGACGGATTCACCTGACGCAGTGCTGCGAGGTGGCCGGCCTTGGTTACACCAACAGCGCGGGCCGCGTGCGTGATGGCAGCTTCGAATACTACGTCACCGAGCCAATCGCGGAGAACGACCTCAAGGGAACCGGGCCGTTCATCCTGGCGGGGATGGAAGTCGAGCGTCTGCTCGGCGGCTCGGCGGGCCAGCAGCCGTCGCGCATCACCGGTTGGGCGGATCTGCCCGCGCTGCTGGCGCGTATTCAAGAACCCACTTTTCCGGACCGGGATTTCCCGATCACCCAGTTTGGCGCGGTGGAAGGCGGCAAGGAACTAGCCACCGACGCCATCCGTCGAGCGATCGAGGCGTGCCATCAGGCAGGCGGCGGCCGAGTAGTGATTCCCCCGGGCGAATGGCTGACCGGGGCGATTCACCTCAAGAGTAACGTCAACTTGCACGTCAGCGAAGGCGCGACGCTCAAGTTTTCGACGGATCCTGAGCACTACCTGCCGGTGGTCTTCACGCGCTGGGAAGGAGTTGAGTTGATGAATTACTCGCCGCTGATCTACGCGTTCGAGCAGGAGAACATCGCCGTGACGGGCGGCGGCACGCTGGATGGCCAGGCGGATTGGGACAACTGGTGGGGCTGGAATCAAAAGGCCTCCGCCGCCCGCACCAAGCAGCGGGAGGATCGCAATCGCCTCATCGCGCAGGGTGAGGGTAACGTGCCCGTCGAGCAGCGGGTGTATGGACGCGGAACCTACCTGCGGCCGAATTTCCTCCAGCCGTATCGCTGCCGCAACGTGTTGATCGAGGGTGTGAAGATTGTTCGTTCCCCGATGTGGGAAGTGCATCCCGTGCTGTGCACCAACGTGACGGTGCGCGGCCTGGAGATCGTGTCGCACGGCCCGAACAACGACGGCTGCAATCCGGAATCCTCGAAGGATGTGCTGATAGAGGACTGCATCTTTGACACGGGCGACGACTGCATCGCGATTAAATCGGGTCGCAACAATGACGGACGCCGCGTCGCGACGCCGTCGGAGAACATCGTCATCCGCAATTGCACGATGAAGGATGGGCACGGAGGGGTGGTCCTCGGCAGCGAGTGCTCCGGCGGCATCCGCAACGTTTTCGTTGAGAACTGTCGCATGGACAGTCCGGAGCTCGACCGCGCCCTGCGGTTCAAGAACAACGCGGTGCGCGGCGGCGTGCTCGAGAATGTCTTCATGCGCAACGTCCAGATCGGCCAGGTGGCCGAGGCGGTGCTGACGATCGACCTGTTGTACGAGGAAGGAGCGTCGGGAAAATTCCAGCCGATCGTCCGCAACGTGCAGATGGAGCAGATCACCAGCTCGCGCAGCCCGCGCGTCATGTTCATCCGGGGCTTCGAAGGAGCGGTGGTGGACCAGATCCGGATCCGCGATTCGCAGTTCAGCGGTGTCACGGAGACCGAGGTCGTTCAGCACGCCGGCACGATTACGCTCAGCAACGTGACGATCACGCCGGACAAAACCGTCCGTAGTCTCAACTCCGTCGCGCCGCCCGCCGCCAAATAGAACTGTGCTCTCATCGCCGGGGTACTGCAGCCCGTTCCGCTCCGGCGTTTACTCAACGTGAACCAGCAGGCGCGCTGACGGAGATCGCCTTTCCCGTCGCAATCGCCTCACTCGCTTTCCTCCCCCATGCGTAAGGAAACCTCTTACCTCGCCCTTGGCCTTTTTGTGGGTGCCTTGCTCACCGCGGCGGTTTTCATTGGTGTGCTGCGCGCTGAAAAAGCGGCCGCGCGCATCGGTGGCGGCGGTTCGCGGGTCGTGCTCAAACTCGGCCACGCCCTCGACCAGTCGCACCCCGTTCACGCGGGAATGGTTTTTATGGCAGATCGATTGCGGGAGCTCTCTGGCGGCTCCGTCGAGCTGCAGATCTTCCCGAATGCCCAGTTGGGTTCCGAGGCCGAGATGATTGAGCAACTCCAGCGTGGGGCGCTCGCAATCGTCAAAACCTCCGCGGCCAGCATGGAGGGCTTTGTACCGGAAATGGCGGTGTTTGGGCTGCCCTACCTGTTTCGCGACGAGAACCACTACTGGCGTGTGCTGGAGGGGCCGGTTGGCCGCGATTTGCTCAAAACCGGCGAGCGGGTCGGGATGTATGGACTTTGTTACTACGACTCCGGCAGCCGCAGCTTCTACACCTCGTCGCGGCCGGTGCTGAAACCCGAGGATGTGCGCGGGTTGAAAATCCGTGTGCTGCCGAGCCGCATGGCGATGGACATGATCTCGACGCTCGGCGGATCGCCGACACCGATCCCGTGGGGAGAGCTCTATACCGCCCTGCAGCAGGGGATGGTGGATGGCGCGGAGAACAATCCGCCGAGCTTGCTGACCAGCCGGCACTACGAAGTGGCCAAGCATTTCTCCATCAACGAACACACTCGCGTGCCCGACATCGTCGTCTGCAGTCAGCGCATCTGGGAGGGGCTCTCGCCGGAAGTCCGGCGGTGGGTGCAGCAGGCGGCGGATGAATCCGTCACCTACCAGCGCAAGCTCTGGACTGAGCAGACCGAAAAGGCGCTCGAGCAACTGAAGGAGCGGGGACTGCAAATTCACCGGCCGGACCAGAAGGCCTTTGCGGCGGCCACCGAGCCGTTGCGTGCGCAGTTCAGGCAGACCTCGCTCGGAGAACTCGCCCGGCGGATTGAGGAAACGCGATGAGTGGCGCTGAACCGATGCAGGCCGGTGGTCGCGGGGCCTGGGGAGCCGTCGTCCGCGGCCTTGAGTGGGTCACCATCGTGCTGTTTGTCGCTCTTACGATGGACGTCGTGTGGGGCGTGATTTCCCGTTACGTCCTCGGTCATCAAAGCCGGTGGACGGAGGAGGTGGCCGTTTACCTGCTCGTGTGGGTGTCATTGCTGGGTGCGGCGCTGATGTACCGCGATCGAGGGCATCTCGGCGTGGACTATTTTGTCGGCAAGTTGCACCCCGATGCACAACGCATCGCAGCAGTGGTG
The DNA here is from genome assembly GCA_023386835.1 of Verrucomicrobiota bacterium. GTDB lineage: Bacteria > Verrucomicrobiota > Verrucomicrobiia > Opitutales > Opitutaceae > Actomonas. The sequence continues at coordinate 12,294 of JAEWIY010000116.1, read as the reverse complement.
GCAGAAATTGCGGTGATCGTCTTCACCGCGTTCACGTTTGTCTTTGGCGGCGCTGTCCTGGTCGTAAAGACACTGCAGACTGGGCAGCTGACGCCAGCCATGGGGTGGCGGATGGGTTACCTGTACAGCGTGGTGCCGATCTCGGGAGTGTTCATCGTCGCGTTTGCAATCGAACACCTGTTGGCGCGGCGCGTGCAGGCGCCCGCATCGCCGGAAGGAGGGTTGGCTGAATGAGCAGCGAAGTCCTGATCCTCCTCGTCGTTTTCGTTGGTCTGCTGATCTTGAATGTCCCGGTGGCGGTGTGCATCGGGCTCGCCACGGTGGCGACCGTCGCGTGCCTCGGCGACGTGCCGACCGGCTACCTCGTTGCGCAGCGGCTCTCCAACGGCATCGCAAGCTTTCCGCTGTTAGCCATCCCGTTCTTCGTGTTGGCGGGGGTGTTGATGGGCGAGGGCGGCATGGCCCGGCGGCTCATCGATTTTGCGGCATCGTTGATGGGGCGTTTCCCTGGCGGTCTCGCTTATGTGAATACACTCACGTGCATGATGTTTGGCGCCGTCTCCGGCTCCGCCGCGGCGGCCGTATCGTCGATTGGCGGTTTCATGATCCCGCAGATGGCGACCAAGGGTTACACACGGGAGATGGCGGTGGCGCTGACAGCGACCTCGGCCACGACGGGGCTCCTGATTCCACCGAGCAACATCATGATCGTGTACGCGGTTGTGGCGGGGAATGTGTCGGTCGCCGCACTCTTCCTGGCCGGCGTGGTGCCGGGCATGGTGGTGGGTTTGGCGCTGATGATCGCGAGTTTCCTGCTGTCGCGTGGGCGCAAGGACGCGACCTCGGCTGCCGCCGTTGCCGGGCCCCCGCTGGGCCGCGCCCTGCTTGGCGCGCTACCCAGCATGTTGCTCATCGTGATCGTGCTCGGTGGCATTCTCGGTGGCGTGTTTTCCGCGACGGAGGCGTCGGCCATCGCGGTCGTTTACGCGCTGATCCTTGGCTTCATCTATCGTGAAGTGCGCCTATCGGCGCTGCCGTCCATCTTCCTGCGCGCAGCCAAGACCACGGCGGTGGTGATGTTTCTGGTGGGTGCAAGCCAGGCGATGAGCTGGGTGCTGGCGTACGAGCAGGTGCCGCAGATGGTGAGCGAAGCGTTGATCGGGCTCTCGTCGAACCCGCTGATGATCCTGCTCCTGATCAACGTGCTCCTGCTCGTGGTGGGCACGTTCATGGACATGACCCCCGCGGTGCTGATCTTCACCCCGATCTTCCTGCCCGTGGTCGTGGCACTCGGCATGGACCCGGTGCATTTCGGCATCGTGATCATCGCCAACCTCTGCATCGGCCTGTGTACGCCGCCCGTGGGCACCTGCCTGTTCATCGGCTGTAGTGTTGGAAACACGACAATCGCACGCGTGGTCCCGCCGATGATCCCCTACTTTATCGCGATGCTCGTGTCGTTGCTCCTGATCACCTACGTTCCGGCGCTCTCGATGGCGTTGCCGCGCTGGCTGAACCTCTAGGGGGACCACATGCAGAACCGAGTGGATTCGCCGAGGCGCCGGCGCGTGTGGATCTGGCTCGGAATCGTTGTGGCGCTCGCCCTGCCGGCGGTCGGTGTGAGTGCACCCGCTTGGTCGCAGATCCTGCGGCAGTCGGATGACTGGTACGGGTCCGTGGAGGCGCGTGAGATCGCGGGCCACGTGATCGGCTACCAGACCGATTCGGGCGGCTGGCCGAAGAACCTCGATATGACCCGGGCTCCGGCAACCGGGGGGAGCTCCGACGGAGCGACCATCGACAATCACGCCACCACGACCCAACTTTGGCTATTGGGTCGCGTGGTGGTGGCGCAGCCGGATGTGGCTGCAGCCCGCAAGGCAGTCGAGCGCGGCATCGATTACTTGCTGGCGGCCCAGTACGCCAACGGTGGCTGGCCGCAGTTCTATCCGCTGCGTGAAGGCTACTATTCGCACATCACCTACAACGACGGTGCGATGATCGACGTGCTGTCGGTGCTGCGTGCCGTCGCGGAAGGAAGACCTCCTTTTGGATGGGTGGATGAAGGGCGGAGGGCGGCCGCCGCGAGCGCGGTGCAACGTGGGGTCGAGTGCATTCTCCGGACGCAGGTGCGCGTGAACGGCCAGCTGACGGTCTGGTGTGCACAGCATGATCGGGAGACCCTGGCCCCCGCGCCGGCGCGCCGGTTTGAGCCGGCCTCGCTCTCCGGCGCTGAGAGTGTCGGCATACTCGAGTTCCTTATGACGCTGCCGGATCCAACGTCGGAAATGGTGGAGGCGATCGAGTCCGGAGTGGCGTGGCTGCGGACGGCGCGACTGGAAGGCTTTCGGATCGATCGCCCGGCGCTGCCCAGCGGCCGCCGTGATCAAGTGCTGGTGCCGGATCCTGCCGGTGTGGTGTGGGCGCGTTTCTACGACCTGCAGACGCAGCGCCCGATCTTCGCCGGGCGCGACGCGGTGGTGCATGAAACGCTGACGGCGGTCGAAGAGGAGCGCCGCGTCGGCTACGCCTACTACGGCACGTGGGCGCTCACGTTGCTGGAGCGGAGCTACCCCCGTTGGCGTGCGGTCCGGGCGAACTCTGCCGACGCTTCGTCATGAAGCTCTGGTTCTGGGCGGTTCTATGTGTCGCCCTGAGTGCAGTGGGGCGCGCTGAAGAGGTCACGCGCCGGCCGACGATTCATCTGGTGGGTGACTCCACGATGGCCGACAAGCCGAAGCTGGACCATCCCGAGCGTGGGTGGGGACAACTTTTTCCCGAATGGGTGTTGCCGACGGCCATGGTGGTCAATCACGCGGCCAATGGCCGCAGTACCCAATCTTTCATTACAGAGGGACGCTGGCAGAAGGTGCTCGACCAGACCCGGCCGGGCGACTGGGTCATCATTCAGTTCGGCCACAACGACCAGAAGGTGCAGGACCCGGGCCGGTACGCGGCGCCGGACGGTGGTTATCCCAAAAACCTGACAGCCTTCGTGCGTGCGATCCGGAGCTTCGGCGGCCATCCGGTGCTGGCAACGCCCGTGGCGCGACGGCGTTGGGATGATCAGGGGCATCTGATCGACACTCACGGTTCTTATCCTGATGCGGGCCGAGCTGTCGCAAAGCAGGAAGGTGTGCCGCTGCTGGAAATGACCGAGCGCACGATGGAGTTGCTTCGGTCGCTGGGGGTGGAGGAATCGAAGCGGCTGCACCTGTGGGTGCCGGCGCTCAACCTTCAGGACGACACGCACTACTCGGAAGAGGGAGCGCGGGCGGTGGCGGCGATCGCGGTTCGGGAGATCTGGCGGTTGCAACTCCCGCTGATTCAACACCTGCGTGTCGAAGCCTTGCAGCCGCCGCCCGCGCCGTGGCAGGCGGATCTCGGCGACGGAACCTACCGGAACCCGATCCTGTTCGCCGACTATTCGGATCCGGATGTCGTTCGTGTCGGGCCTGATTTTTACCTGACCGCGTCGAGCTTCAGCCATGTGCCCGGTTTGCCGATTCTGCAGTCACGCGACCTGGTCAACTGGGAATTGGTGAATCATGCGCTGCCGCGTCTTGTGCCGGTGGATACATCGACTGTCCCCCGCCACGGTGGCGGCGTCTGGGCGCCTTCGATTCGCCACCATGACGGACAGTTCTGGATCTTCTGGGGGGACCCGGATCACGGCATCTACCGCGTCACGGCTGAGGATGCGCGGGGCCCGTGGTCAGAACCCGTGCTGGTGCTCCCGGGTCGGGGCCTGATTGATCCGTGTCCGCTGTGGGATGATGATGGCCGCGTATGGTTGGTGCATGGCTGGGCGCGAAGCCGCTCCGGCATCAGCAATCGACTCACCCTCCGAGAGCTCGACGCTGCGGCCACGCGTGCGATCGATGACGGTGGCCACGTCATTATCGATGGAGATCAACTGCCCGGCTATCGGACGCTGGAGGGGCCGAAGTTCTACAAGCGCAACGGAGAGTATGTCATCCTCGCGCCGGCCGGGGGCGTGGAGCATGGCTGGCAGTCGGCCTTTCGGGCACGCGAGATCACCGGCCCCTATCGCGATCGCATCGTGCTCGATCGGGGCCGGACCGAGATCAATGGCCCGCATCAAGGCGGCTGGGTCGAAACGGAGTCTGGCGAGAGTTGGTTCATCCATTTTCAGGAACGCCAGCCGTGGGGACGCATCGTCCATCTCCAGCCGATGTGGTGGGACGAAGCCGGCTGGCCGTTGATCGGAGAGGATCCGGATGGGAATGGGCGAGGAGAGCCGGTGCTTCGTCACCAAAAACCGAATACGCCAGTGCAGCCGGCGACGGCGCCCTTGTGCACGGATGAGTTCGACGGCGGCGAACTGGGCCGGCAATGGCAGTGGCAGGCCAATCCCCAATCAGATTGGGCGCGACTGGAAGACGGTCGGTTGCGGCTCCGGTGCGCGCCAGCCGAGCCTGGCACCAACCTCTGGTCCGCGGCGGCGCTGCTCTTGCAAAAACCAGCCGCGGAGCGGTTCGTGGTGGAAACGGAAGTCGAGCTGGCAGCGACGGGTGCGGGCACTCGCGCCGGCTTGCTGGTATTCGGGTCGGATTACGCGTGGGTGGGACTTGAGCAGGGCGAACAGGGGACGCAGCTCGTCATGCGGATGGCGAAAAAGGCCTCCGAGGGCGCCGCTGAGCAGGAGATTTTTCGTGAGTCGGTGGAGGCGTCCAAGGTGCAGGTGCAACTCCGGTGGACTGAGCGAGGGGACTGCCGATTCGCCTATCGTTTCGGCGCGCAGGAGGCTTGGCGCGCAATCGATACTCTTTTCACGGCTCAACCCGGCCGTTGGGTGGGTGCCAAGTTTGGACTGTTTGCCCAGAGTGCCGCGGGAAGTGATAACCGTGGCGAGGCGATCTTCGAGTACTGCCGCGTCACGCCGCTGCCGCGGCGCTGATCGTCGCCCTCAGCCTCGCGCGGCGAGGTAAGTCTGCACAATCGGCACGTCCGCGGCTGCGAGGTCGACGGCCCGGAGTTGCTCGGGTTGAACCCACTGCACGGCGGCGTGTTCGTGCGGATGGGGTTCGGTGTCTGGAGCTAGCTGCGCGACGAACGGAATCATCTCCACCGTCAGATTTTCGTAGTGATGCCGGGAGATCGGAAGCGCGCGCAGAGCCGTCAACGCACAACCCAGCTCCTCACGAATTTCACGCAGCAATGCCGCGGGTGGATCTTCTCCGGCTTCCACCTTCCCGCCGGGAAACTCCCATTTGAGCCCCAGGTGCTTGTGAGCGGGTCGCTGTGCGACGAGCACCAATCCGTCGCGCTCAATCAACGCACACACGACCGGGACGACTTTGGGCGGTGACGACATCGTCGCGAATGCAGCACGCGTTCACCGGTTTCGTGCAACTTCAATTCCCCGAGGTGGGTATTTGTGGCATGAACACGCCTCTTTCCCTCGCCGGCAAACTCCTGCTGATTGCTTTCCTGGCTCTGGTGATCTGCCACTTCTGGCCCGGGATCGCTGGAATCGCCTTCGTCGGTGTCAGCACCGTGCTGGGAGCAACGGGCGCCCTTGCAGCCACAGCGGCCAGTGTGATTGCTGGCGCGGCCGCCTTCGCCCTGGCGGCGGTAGTGGGACTGGCCGTGCTGGGTGTCGCCCTGCTCCCGATTCTGCTGCCGTTGCTCGCGATCGTCGGACTGATTGCGGTGATCCGCAGTCTCACCACGCACGCCTAATACACGCTCGCGAGGCGAAATGGGTTGTCCCAGCCGACGCGGTTCCCGCTCATTGCGGCGATGGAATCGGCGTCGGCCCAAGACCTGCGGGGGGTGGTGGCTCGTGTCGCCCTCACTGGTCGTACCGGCGGGCGGGTGAAACAGCTGCGTGGGTTCGACAAGTCCCGGCACACCGCTCCGGACGCTGTGAATGCCACCACGTCGGCGTTTCTGGGCCGACTCTGCGCGGCCGAGTTGGCGGAAGAGGCCGAGACGTGGTTCCAGCGGACGAAAACGGCTCTGGGTTACAAGCGGCGGGACGTCTCGCTGGACCTGGCCTCACCCTCCGCGGTGCTGACCGCGCGCGATTTCACGTTTGAGCTGAACTACGCGCTGGATGACCGAGCGCCGGATCAGTTCACGCTGACTCGGACGCTGCACCAGCTGAACCAGTTCGCGCTGGTGCGTGAGCCGACCTTCGACGGACTGTTCGCCGGGACCTTTAGCGAACTGGGTTTTCACCTGCTGCGCGGCGTGCGTGTGGAGGCGGTAATCGACGCGGTGGAAGACCTCGATGATGAGACGAGGCTGCGGGTGGATTATCCGTCCGATTGCCGATTCTGCACACTTTCTGTTCCGGGTGTGGAAGCCGTGGTGACGTGTGATGGAGCGACCCTCACGATGGTGTTTCCGCGCTCCGGTTCGCCGGCGGAGTTGTTCGACGCTTTTCTGCTCGTGCGACAGGCGTTCGCGTTGTCCGAACAGCCTTCACTCGCCGGACTGCTGGGAGATTGACCGACAAAAAAGCGGCCACGGGAAGTGGCCGCTGGCAGATCTGAACTCGCTCCTTCGCTCAGAGCATGTCGACAACGGCCGCGCGCTCTTCAACCAACTCCTTGTTGGTGGCTGCGATCTTCGACTTCGCGAAGTCGTCCATGTTGTAGCCGGTGATGACCTCGTAACTGCCGGGCGTCGTTGTGCGCACCGGCACACCGGCCCAGACGTTGGCGTCGAAGCCGTAAACACCGTTGGACTTCACCGCGACGGAGTGAATGGCGCCCGGCGTCACGAGGTCGCGAACGTGGTCAACGAGGGCGTTGGCCGCGGAGGCGGCGGAGGACGCACCGCGAGCGGCGATGATCGCGGCACCGCGTTTGCCGACGGTTTCGCAGAACGGCCCCTGCAACCAGGCGGCGTCGTTGATCACGGACGGAGCGGGTTTGCCGGCGATGGTCGCGTGCGCAAAGGCCGGGAACATGGTCGGGCTGTGGTTGCCGTAGATGAAGATGTCCTTCACCTCGGTCAGATCGACACCGGCCTTCTTGGCGAGCTGACTCTGGGCGCGATTCTGGTCCAGGCGGACCATTGCGGTGAAGCGCTCCGCGGGCAGGCGCTTGGCCTGGCTGGCAGCGATCATGCAGTTGGTGTTGGCCGGATTGCCGACCACCGCGACGCGGGCGTCCTCCGCGGCGACCGCGTCGATGACGCGGCCTTGGGCGATGAAGATCTTGCCGTTGTCCTTCAGCAGGTCGGCACGCTCCATGCCGGGGCCGCGCGGTTTGGCACCGACAAGCAGGCACCAGTTGGCGTCCTTGAAGCCGACGTTGGCATCGTCGGTGAGCACCAATCCCTTGAGGAGGGGGAACGCGCAGTCCTCGAGTTCCATGGCGACGCCCTCGAGGGCCTTCATCGCCTTCTCGATCGGCGCTTCAATCAATTGCAGGATGACCGGCTGCTCGGGCCCGAACATCGCGCCGGAGGCGATGCGAAACAGCAGGGAGTAACCGATTTGACCGGCAGCACCGGTGACGGCAACGCGGAGGGGGGATTTCATAGGCGAGAGTAAGACTTAACCATGTTCGGCGGCCATGGGACACGCACTATTTGGCCGACACATCGCGGATTTAGGTGTGAGCACCGCCCGCTCAGGCGAAGCGGGAGGCGAGTGAGGCGTGAATTTCCCGCACCATTGCCTCGGTGGTGGCCCAGTCAATGCACCCGTCGGTGATGCTGACGCCGTAGCGCAGCGTTTCCTTTGGCTGCGGGAAGGGCTGGTTGCCGGCTTCAAGGTTGCTCTCGACCATCGCGCCCATGATGGAGCGATTGCCGGCGCCAATCTGCCGCAGGAGTTCGCGCATCACCTCCGGCTGGCGCGCAGGCTGTTTGGCGGAGTTGTCGTGCGAGCAGTCGACGAGGATCGAACGGGGAAGATTGGCCTTCGTCAGGACCAACTCCGCCTCGGCGACGTGTGCGGGCGAGTAGTTGGGCCCGGCGGCGCCGCCGCGGAGCACAATATGGCAGTTTGGATTGCCGCGCGTGACGACGGCCGACGCGCGCCCGTCGGTGTTGATGCCGAGGAACGTCTGCGGCTGCGCTGCGGCGCGGATGGCGTTGATCGCGGCGCCGAAGGACCCATCGGTGCTGTTCTTGAAGCCGAGCGGCATCGACAGGCCTGACGCCATTTGGCGGTGGGTTTGGGATTCCGTCGTGCGCGCGCCGATGGCCGACCAGCAAATCAGGTCGGCGATGTACTGCGGGGTGATCGGGTCCAGCAGCTCGGTGGCGGTTGGCAGGCCGAGATCGAGAACTTCCCGCAGGAACGAACGGGCGAGACGGAGGCCGGCGGCGAGATCGTGTGAACCGTCGAGGCGCGGATCCATGATCAGGCCCTTCCAACCGACAGTGGTGCGCGGCTTCTCGAAATAGACGCGCATCACGATCATGACGCGGTCAGCCACTTCGGCGGCGAGGCGCGCCAGGCGCTGGGCGTACTCACGGCCGGCGGCAACGTCGTGGATCGAGCAGGGGCCGACGATCAGCAGGAAGCGCTGATCCTCGGTGAAGATCAGTTTGTGGATCTCCTCACGTGCTCGTGTGATGAAGGCCGCCTGCTGTTCGGTTTTCGGCAACTCGGCCAGCATCTCCGCTGGTGAAGGAAGGGCCCGCGTCTCGAGGACGTTTAGATCGGACGTACGCTGCATGAACCGGCCAGCGTGCTAGGAAGTTCGATTTCCGGAAAGCCAGAACACGCGGTTCGGCCGAGTTCGTTGACACGCTATCGTCAGGCGCATTCGGGCTGGCGTGGGCCAAGGGCGAGAAGCGTGTCGCCAGATCCGGACAAAAAGTTGGCCGGTCGCCTACCCCTAAGCGACCGGCCATTTGCTTTCTTAGTTACCCCAAAACTCCCGCTAGGCGGGAGAATTGAAAAATCTGATGGTGCTATTGATAGCACGCGCTCACTGTGCGTCAATAGAAAGTTCTCAAAATCTCGCAGAAAATTACGTAAATTGCGATGTACGAAAATTTAGAGAATCTGCAAAAATCTTTCGCTCTTTCGGTCGCGGGGCGCGTTTCGCTGCCGGCGCTCATCAAAGCGGACGGACCGGATGCATTGATGTTTCTGCAAGGGCAGTTCACACAGGAGCTTAGAAGCGATCGAGCGACGACGGTGACGTATGGTTTATGGCTAAATCAGAAAGGACGAGTGTTGGCCGACAGCTTTGTTCTTCGTCTCAGCCCGACGGAATTCGTTCTCGTTAGCCCAAGCAGCCCGGCCTCGGTCATCCGCGAGCGGCTGGACGCGTACCTCATCGCCGACGAAGTCGAGCTGGAGGACGTCACCGCCGCGTGGACGGGTGCCGTTTTGGCCGGGCCGGCTGGCCGAGCGTGGGCAGCAGCACGCGGCATCACTCTGCCGGGGCCAGGCGCGCTGGGACGGGTCGGCGAGGGATGGATTTTTCGCGGCCGTCGTGCCGCTGGCGATACATGGGAGCTGCTTCAGCCGGCTGGCGCCGCTTTATGTGCGGAGCTGCCGCAGCTGGATGACGAACTGCTGCGGCGAGCGCGAATCCTCGCGGGTTTCCCAGCGATCCCGCAGGAGCTGGGGGAGCAGGATCTGCCGAACGAAGCTGGCTTGGAAGCGGTGGCGATCTCCTACACGAAGGGCTGTTATCTGGGGCAGGAAGTGATGGCGCGGTTGCATTCCCTCGGACGGGTGCGCCGGAGCCTGCAACGGGTGATCGGTCGCGGCCCAGCGCCGGCGGTTGGCGCCAATCTCTACCACGCGGACAAAGCCGTCGGGACGTTGCGCGCCGTGGCGTCACTCGATAAGGGCTGGGTCGGATTGGTGATGCTCTCGCTGGTCGGCTGGGAGCCCGGGCAGGCATTGGCCGCCGAACCCTCCGGAAGTGCTGACATCCTTGTGCTGGCGGAAAACTCCCACTCGCAGTCATGAACGAACAGCAATCGATCGCTGCATTGTGCACCCGGCTCGGCGCGCCGCCGGCGCAGGCTGACGCGATGGCGCGGCAACTGATCAAGCGCTGCGATCAACTGGTCGAAAGCCGCGGTTGGTCACGTGTGCAGGCGATGCAGTACCTGCTCGAGCTGCTGACCAAGGGTGCCCAAGGCGAAACTCCGGCCGGCTTCGAAGGTGCCACGCTGGATGTCTCGTCGCCCACGAAACCCGTTGACCCGGCCAACGACGGGCGGAGATTTACCGTTTCTGCCATGCAGTCGACTCTCACGGGCGTGTTTCGTCAGCAATTTGGGCGCGAGCCTGACTTCATCGCGCGTGCGCCGGGCCGAATCGAGTTCATCGGCAATCATACCGACTACAATGGCGGCACGGTGCTCGGAGCAGCGCTCGATCGTGGGGTTTGGGTCGCGGTCGCGCGACGGGAGGATGGAAAGCGCCGGTTCTACAGTGAATTTGGCGGGCGTCTCGTGGAGCAGGAGGGACAACCGAAACGTGTTGAGGGCAAGGACAGTTGGGTGAACTACCCGTTGGGCGTGATCGCCGCGCTCCCGGAGTTCAACCTGAAGGTGCCGGAGGGTTTTGACTACGTCGCGGCCTCCGATCTGCCGACGGGCGCGGGCTTGAGCAGCAGCGCGGCCATCGAGTTGGCGTCGGCGCTCGCCTTCCTCGCCTTGACCGGCGAGGAGCCGTCCCGCGAGACCGTCGTTAAAGTCGGTCGCCACGCCGAAAACCACTTCGTTGGTGTGCCGTGTGGCATCCTTGACCAAGGCGTGTCCGGTTTTGGAGAGAAGGATCATCTGGTTTTCATCGACTGCCGGGTGCCGACGTTCTCCACGGTGCCGATGCCGAGCGGCGCGCACTTCTGGGTTTTTAACACCCACACGAAACACGCGCTGGTCGATGGGCTTTATGCGGAACGCCACCGCGAGTGCATGGAGGCGGCCAAGCTGCTGGGCGTGAAACTGTTGGCCGACGTGACACCCGAGATCGTGGCCGCGGCGCGAGAGCGTCTGCCCGCAGCCGTGCATCGGCGGGCACGCCATGTGGTGGAGGAGATCGCGCGCGTCGACGCGACGTGTGCCGCGCTTGCGCGTGGCGATCTCGCCAGCGTGGGTGCGGCGTTGACCGCTTCGCATCGCAGTTCGCAGCACTTGTTCGAGAACAGCACACCCGAGCTCGATTTCCTCGTGGATCAGCTCACGGCGACGCCGAACGTGTGGGGCGCGCGACTGAGCGGAGGTGGTTTTGGTGGCGCCGTGATGGCACTCACCAGCGAAGCCTTCAGCGAACAGGCGGCGGCGCAAGTCGCGGCCGCCTACGAAGCGCGCTTCGGGGCCCGGCCGGATGTGCTGCACATGCAGACGGGGCAGGGCGCGGAACTCCGCCCGGTGCGTTGACGCTTAGCTGGCGCCGAAGAGGGCCGCGTACTCTGCGAAGTGCGCGAGCACGTACGGCTCGGCGAACAGAAAGTAGAGCGCCGCGGCGATCGCCAGCATCGGCCCGAACGGAACGTGCGCACCCATTTTCAGTTCGGTGGTTTCACCGTCCGGTGTTTCGGCCGGTGGGGCGACCGGCGCCGAGCGGCCGAACGCTTTCTGCCAGATCAACGAGAGGGTGATCCAGATCGTGCCGACGATGGCTCCTCCAAATACGGTGAAGATTGCGCCCTGCCATCCGCAGAAAGCGCCGATCATGCCGAGGAACTTCACGTCCCCGAAGCCCATCGCTTCCTTGCGCAGGATCGTTTCGGCGAGCAGGGCGATCCACAACACCAGGGCGGATCCGATCAGGAGCCCAATGATCGCTGCCGCTCCGGAACGCAACGAGCCGAGCACGTAGAACTCCTCGCCGCCGAAGCCGTGCAGCGCCGGCACGAACAAGGCCAGCGCGACCCCAACGATTGCACCGCCGATCGTGCAGCCGTCGGGGATGATCATGTGGTCGAGGTCGATGAAAAAAGCCACGACGAGCAGGCTCAGGAAAAGCATGCCCACGACGGCCTTGGCGGGAGGGTGTTGCAGCCAGGCGCACAGGAACAGGGCGCCGGTCAACGTTTCGACGAACGGATACCGGAACGAGTAACGAGCGCCGCAGCAGCGGGCACGGCCGCGCAACAGAAACCAGCTAAGAATCGGAATGTTGTCATACCATGCAATTGGCTGGCCACAGGCACAGTGTGAACCGGGCTTTACCACGGATTGGCCGTGCGGCACCCGGTAGATGACGACGTTCAGGAAGCTGCCGACGATTGCGCCGAAGAGAAAACTCGCCGCAGCAAAAAACCAGGGGAAGGCGGCATCAAACGCGGCGAAATCGAAGCTCATGGGACCGGCGCCGGATCACGGCGCAAC
>JAEWIY010000112.1 GCA_023386835.1 Verrucomicrobiota bacterium | reverse complement strand
CGCGCCACCGCAGGTGACGAGCGCGCTGCTTTACCATGGGGGGCATCGTGGTCTGGGCAGTCTGTCGTGGGAGAACCAGGACGGCTTCGCGGCGGCGGTCCGCTTGAGCAGCACGACTTCACCGGACGAGGCGCAGGCGTTGTTCAGTGGCCGTGGGGTGAGCCACGTCATTCTGCCGTCGTGGGACAACTTCCTGGAGCAGTACGCCAGCCTCGGCTCGCAGGAAACCGAGAAGACGCTGGTGAGTTTGTTGCAGCGATGGCTGCCCCCTCGCTGGTTGCGACCAATCCCCTATGAGCTGCCGATGATTGAGGGATTCGCCGGGGCCAGCGTGAGTGTCTTTGAGGTCGTCGAGGTGCAGGAGCAGAACCTGGCCCTAAGCCGGCTGGCCGAGTACTTCGTTGAAACGAGCCGGCCAGATGCAGCCGTGGCGGTGTCGGGCGCGTTGCAGCAGGCGTTTGGTGGTGAGTTGGACTCCTTGGTCGCGCAGGCGCAGGTGCATGCGGCGCGCTTGGACGGCCCCTCATTCGGGCGGGTGCTCCAAAGCCTATTGCCGCTTGTCCAAGCTGGGTCGGTGGATCCGGCCTTGCCGCTGGACCGGCGACTCGCCTTGGCGTCCGTGCTCTCCCAAGGCCGGCAGGCCGGTTTGGCGCGGACGCAACTGCAGCAGGTGATGAGCGAGTTGGACGAGTCGCGGCTGCGGTCGCTGACGACGGGGGAACTTTATCGGCTGTTGACCCTTAGTGAGAACTTGGGGGTCGCGTTCCCCGGTGAACACCTCGCCACCCTGGCACCCCGGCTCCTCCCGCCCGAATTGCGCGAGCGCCGGGCCCGGGGTTGATCTATCGTTAAATCAAAAATTTTCCGCTTCTCCTGATCAAAATCATAACGCTTGCTGTAAGTTCTTTTGAATAAACAATAAAGCCAATAGATTTTGAGGTGCTCTCTTGTTAGAATGCAGGACCCATTGTGCGATTTTTACGGCCCGCTTTTTTTGCCGCACTTCTCCACCCGAGAGGATTTCCCCTTTTCCCGAGTTTCGGGATCCGCCTGATAACGCTTAGCCCCAACTCAGCGCTGCCTGGTTGATCCCGCTGGTCCCGAGTAGCCCCCTCGTTGCTCGGTCCCAGTCGCAAGCTCGCCCCTCCTGACGGCCCCCGGGCTATCAGTTTTCCCCTCCAGAACCCATTTCAGTTGCGCTACCTTGCCCCTGTATCGAACACCGCGAATCCCGCGGTGGCGGCGCGTGGGCGGGTAACGTGGCCACAGGAATAAACCATTCCTAATGAAGAAAAAACCCGACACCAAACAGTTAAGACACGCGCTCCTGTTCTCCCCACTCCTTGCGCTGCCCATGGCGGGCCAGGCCGTTGCCCCGGCCGGTGCCACCGCCCAGGACGACGCTTCGGATGTGGTCGTATTGAGCCCCTTCGAAGTCTCGGCCGAGGCTGAAGTGGGATACGCGGCGGCCACCACGCTCGCAGGTAACCGCCTCAACACCGAACTCCGCGACATCGGTAACGCGGTCAGCGTCATCACCAGCCAGTTCCTCCGGGACACCGGCGCGGTGAACAACGAAACGCTGCTCCAATACACGACCGGTACCGAAGTCGGCAGCGTCCAAGGTAACTTCGCGGGTGTGGGTGACGGTCCGTTGCTCGACGAAACGTCGCGCTTCGTGAACCCGAACCAGAACACCCGCGTCCGTGGCCTGGCGGCGGCGGACAACACCCGCGACTACTTCCTCACGAGCGTTCCGTGGGACGGGTACAACGTTGACCGTGTCGACCTCCAGCGCGGCCCGAACTCGATTCTGTTCGGCCAAGGCAGCCCGGCGGGTATCATCAACACGGGTACAAAACAGGCCGGCTTCCGGAACTCCGGTGAAGTCGACCTGCGCTTCGGCAGCTACGGCACCACCCGCGCGACACTCGACATCAACCACGTGCTGATCGCCGACGAACTCGCGATCCGTGTGGCGGGCCTGCGCGAGAAGGAGAAGTTCCAGCAGGATCCGGCCTACGAGCTGGATAAGCGTATCTTCGCCGCCGTCCGCTACGAGCCGCGTTTCCTGAAGCGTGGTGACGCCCGTACGATCATCCGCGCCAACTTCGAAGCCGGTGACATCGACAGCAATCGGCCGCGCATGCTGCCGCCGATCGACTTCATCACCCCTTGGTTCCAGACGGGCACCTACACCGGCCGTTATGACCGGAATGGTACCTACCGCGATCCGGCGACCGGCCAGGTGGTTGAGGTTAAGGCGGGCGACCCGCGCGTGTTCCAGCACCTGAATCGGGCCACGTTCAACCCGTTCCAGCTGCAGGACGACAACACCGGCATCCCCAACCACGGTCAGCAGCGCCCGGGCATCAACGGCGGTCCGGACTCCGGCTTCATCAATCCGTACTTCCAGCCGATGATCGGCAACTTCGGGCAAAGCTTCGGCGGCCCGATGGTCTGGTTTGATGGTGCGACCGGCGCGCCGGCGGGTAATCCCCGGATCCACGAGATCCGCCAGACCCGCGGCATCAACGGCAATCCGACGGACACCACGCCCGATGGCTCGGTTGACGGCGGTATCGGCGGCATTCCGTTCCACCGTCCCGGCGGCATCAACAACTATGCCAGCTTCGCTCGTCTCGCGGGACTGCCGTTTGGTGAGTTCGGTGTTTACCGTAACGTCAACCTCACCGACCCCTCGGTCTTCAACTTCTACGACCAGCTGATCGACGGTCCGAACAAGCGTGAGTGGCAGGACTTCGAGACCTTCAACATCAGCCTCGCCCAGACGTTCTTCAACGACAAGTTCGGCTTCGAGGCGGTGTACAACCAGGAAGACTGGAAGGGTGGTCAGCTGAGCCTGCTCAGCGGCGGCCGCCAAGGTCTGTACATCGACTTCATGAGCGTGTTCTCCGACGGTTCGCCCACCGGCTTGAACGGTGAGCCGTACCAGGATGGCACGCCCAACCCGAACGTCGGCCGGCCGTTCATCACCGACAGCGGCCAGGGCGGCAACAACGAGACCACAGTCGAGCGTGAGTCCGCCCGTATCACGGCGTTCTTCACCCACGACTTCTCGCAGGGCCGTACGAACTGGCTGAACCGGATCCTCGGTCGCCACACGATCACGGGTCTGTTCGCCGAGGATACGGACGAGCGCGACAACCGTCAGTGGCAGCGCTACGCGATCCTCGATCCTGAGTACCGCAACTTCATGGGCCTGCCGAACGCCAAGTTCAACGCGAACGAACTGGCGCTGAGCCCCGTGATCTACCTCGGACCGTCCCTGCTGAACAGCTCCTCCGCGTCCGGCGCGAACATCCCGAACCCGAAGGCGGAAATCACGCTGTCTGCGCCATCCGTCCGGGTGTTCGATTCCACTTGGAATGCGCATGGCGTGAACCCCTCGGATCCGTGGGAGAACACCTACTACCCGGTTGGCCATGCCTCCCGGAACAGCTACCAGGCCGAAAATCCGGCGAACTACGTGGGCTGGATCACCAAGCCGATCACCGTCACCGACTCCGAGGCCACCGATGGCGGCCGCGACGCGCTGACGACCTTCGCCCGGTTGACGAAGTCGAAGCTGGAATCCAAGGCGCTCGTTTGGCAGGGCCACCTGCTCGATCGCGCGCTCGTAGGCACCTACGGTTATCGTGAGGACACCGCGAAGTCCTGGGCTTTCGAGCGCCAGACGCAGTTCACCGACGGCTTCGGCCAGCTCGATCTCGGTAGCAGCTATCGTCTGCCGAATGACCCGAGCAACATCCTCGATGTGACGTCGCGTGCTTACAGCATCGTGGCGCACCTCAACCGGTTGCCGTTCCTCTCCGACCTGCTCGAGCGGTCGCCGATCACGGTCAGCCTGTTCTACAACCGTTCCTCGAACTTCCAGCCCGCCGCCAACCGCGTGGACGCTTATGGCGAACCGCTGCCGTCCCCGGCCGGCATCACGCATGACCGCGGCATCCTGTTCGAAACGCGCGACGGCCGGTACTCGTTCCGTATCAACAAATACGAGACACGGGTGAGCAACAACAGCGTCGACGGCGTGGAAGGCACCTGGTTCATCGGTGCTTCGCAGGCGTGGTCCGGCAACTGGGTGAACCGCTTCGAGTTCAACTGGACCGGCGACACCAACGCGAACGCGGTCGCCAGCCCGGATCCGACGAACACGCAGTACAACTACGGCACGGCTCCCGGCGAGACGCTGGAAGACGCTCAGGCTCGTGAGGCTGCGGCCATCGCCGCGTGGCGCCAATGGCAGGCGCAGGTCGACCCGCGCTTCTATGCGGCGTGGGGCATCAACCTGAACAACCACAGTCAGCCGATCGGTGCCAGCGCGCCCGCCGGCTTCACGATCACCTCCGATGCCATTTCCGAAGGCTACGAGTTCGAACTGAACGCCAGCCCGACCCGCAACTGGCGCCTGACGCTGAACGCTTCCAAGACCGAGGCTCGCCGCAACAACATCGGCGGCACGGCCCTGGCCGAGTTCATCGCCGGCTACGAGAATGCGCTGCGCACGACCGCCGCGGGTGACCTCCGCATCTGGTGGGGTGGCGCCGGTAACGAAACCGCGCTCTTCCAGTGGAACAACAACTTCGGTTCCAACTGGACCGCCCTCAAGCTGCAGGAAGGCACCAACGTGCCGGAAATGCGCGAATGGCGCGTCAACGCGATCACCAACTACGACTTCACCGAAGGCCGCCTGGCCGGTCTCAACGTCGGTCTCGGCCTGCGTTGGGAAGACGAAGTGGTCATTGGTTATCCGCCGATCCCGGGCGACGTCCCCGGAACGGTCAGCTTTGACCTCAGCAGTCCGTACTACGGCCCGTCGGAGACACACGTCGACTTCTGGATCGGCTACGGTCGCCGGCTGACGCCGAAGATCGATTGGCGCATCCAGCTGAACGTCCGCAACGCGTTTGAGGACGACGGCCTGATCCCGATTACCGCGCAACCCGACGGCACACCGGCGGGCTATCGAATAGCGCCATCGCAGATCTGGACGGTCTCCAATACGTTCAGGTTCTAGCCCAGTCAGGTCCGCTTTGGTTTAGCAGCCCCCGGCATTTTGCCGGGGGCTTTTTTTTGCGCTGTCGGAGCCGCTTGAGGACCGGATGGCGGGGAAGCCGCCCGCCAGGCGGAGCGCGCCGCAAGCCGCTTATCTTGCTTTCCCCTGTCGTACCGGTCCTCGGGAGAAGCGAGTAGTGGCGCCGTGGTGCGAGATGCACCGACCGCAGCGCAGTGTGTTCGAACCCGCTCGCGCTCATCCAATTGCATAAGGATGGCTTCAATTGAGCAACACACGGACTGTAAGAAGGATAGGGCATCCACACACGATAAGTCGTATGTGAGAACAGGTCATCAGTTGTGCTTAGAGTGGTCTCGCGAATCTTCGGCGCGCCTATCCTGTCCTGCTTCACCTTCACCTCTTACCTCACCTATCACTTCCTAAAACCTTTTGCGTTTCTAGCCGGGAGCGGTCGCCGCGCTTCTTGAGCGCACCTTTTTGCGGACCCCCATCCGTACCTCGACTCGTGACGCAAGACCCTGATCCCTCCGGGGCTTCAGGTGCTACACGTAAGTTCGTGCGACCGCTCATCCCGCGGCCTCTCTGCTGAGAGGTCGTCGTGGATCGTGGAGGTCGTGCGAAAGCCTTGTTCCTCCATGAATCCAACACCAAACCCTGCAAAGGTAAGCTCTCTGCTTTTCCTTTCCCCGTTGCTGGCCCTGCCACTCGCGGGACAAGCCGTCAGTCCGACACCCGCCTCGCCGACTGACGAATTCAACGACGAGGTCTTCCTCCTCAGTCCGTTCGAGGTCTCCGCGGAACCGGACGTCGGTTATGCGCCGGCCACGACCCTGGCCGGCAACCGTCTCAACACCGAGCTGCGCGACATCGGTAACGCGGTTACGGTCGTGACCTCCCAGTTCCTGCGCGATACCGGCGCGGTGAACAACGAAACGCTGCTCCAATACACGACCGGTACCGAGGTCGGTAATATCCAGGGCAACTTCACCGGCGTCGGGGATGGAGCCAATCCGACCGAGAATAACCGTTTCGCCAGCCCCAACCAGAACACGCGTGTGCGTGGCCTGGCGGCGGCCGACAATACCCGCGACTACTTCCTGACGGACATCCCTTGGGATGGCTACAACGTTGATCGCGTGGACCTGCAGCGCGGGCCGAACTCGATTCTGTTCGGTCAAGGCAGCCCGGCCGGTATCATTAATACGGGTACGAAGCAGGCCAGCTTCAAGAAGTCCGGCGAGGTCGACTTCCGCTTCGGCAGCTACGGCACCACCCGCAGCTCGCTGGACTACAACCACGTTCTCCTGCCCAACGAGCTCTCCGTCCGTGTGGCCGGTCTCTACGAACACGAGAAGTTCCAACAGGACCCTGCGTTCGAAAAGGACCGCCGTTTCTACATCGCGACCCGCTATGAGCCGGAGTTTCTCCGTCGTGGTTCCGCGCGCACCATTCTGCGGGCGAACTTCGAAAAGGGCGAAATCGATAGCAACCGGCCGCGATCACTGCCGCCGTACGACTATCTGACGCCTTGGTTCGAAACCGGCACCATCCAAGGCTACACCAAGACCGCCAACGGCCAGTACGTGCCAGGCCGCACCTACAGCGCGCTCAACCGCAGCACCTTCGATCCGTACGCCGTCCAGGAACAGAGTGGCGAGCCCGGCACCAGCCAGGCACGACCCTCGCTCGATTCCGGTGCCCTCAACCCGACCTTCCAGCCCTGGCTCGGCAACTTCGGCCAGAACTACGGCGGTCCGCTGGCGTACTTCGACCATAATAGCGAGGCGGTGCTCATGTACCGCGCGCCGGAGCCCCGGACGATCCGCGGTATCGGCCCGGACGGTTCGGTCGACGCCAACATCAGCGGCATTCCGTACAACCGGCAGGTCGCAATTGGACCGTACAGCAACTTCGCCCGCCAGGCCGGGTTGCCCTATTCGGAATTCGGCATCTACAAGGGCCGGAGCATCACCGATCCGTCGATCTTCAACTTCTACGACGAATTGATCGATGGACCGAACAAGTCCGAGTGGCAGAACTTCGAAGCGGTCAACGTCAGCCTCGCGCAGACGTTCATGAACGACAAGTTCGGCTTCGAGGCCAACGTGTATCGGGAGCGCTACGACAACGGCCAGCTCAGCCTGCTGACCGACACCCGCAACGGCATCTTCGTCGACATGATGGCGACGTTTGCCGACGGCACGCCGAACCCGAACGTTGGCCGTCCGTTCATCACCGAAAGTGGCCAGTTCGGCAACAACACCACCGACGTGGAGCGTGACTCCGCCCGCCTGACGGCGTTCTTCACGCACGACTTCACGCGCGGCGAGCGGACCAACTGGCTCACCCGTATCCTTGGCCGCCATACGATCACCGGTCTGGTGGCGGATGACGAGACCAAGCGCGACTACCGCGACTTCCAGCGCTGGGGAGTGCTCGACCAGAGCTTCTTCAACCTGTTGGGGCTGCCGGCCGATTCGCGTTTCACCGCCAACGAACTTGCTGTCAACCCGGTCATCTACCTCGGGCCCTCGCTGATCAACAGCACCACCGCGGCCGGCGCCAATCTGCCGCGCCCGACGGCCGTGCAACTGCCGCGCAGCGGCAACGTCCGGGTGTTCGACTCAACCTGGAACGCCCACACCGTGAACCCGGCCGACCCGTGGTACAATCCGTTCACCGAGGAAGACTCGACCCAGTCGGAGAATCCGGCCAACTACGCGGGCTGGAAGACGGTGCCGTTCCAGGTCACGCACGCGACAGACTCGCAGCAAGCGATGGATCTGCTGACCACCACGGCGCGCCTGACACGCTCCGAGGTAACCTCGAAGGCGCTGGTCTGGCAGGGGCACCTGCTCGACGGCGCGCTCGTCGGCACCTACGGCTACCGCGAGGATACCGACAAGGCCTGGAGCCTGCAGCGCACCGCCGGCAATTCGCCGGGCTTTGGCACCATCGATCTCGGCGACTCGTACCGGTTGCCCGAGCAGGCGGACAACGAGCTCAAAGTCACGTCCCGCAGCTACAGCATCGTGGCGCACCTCAATGAGCTGCCGTACCTCAGCGGCCTCGTGGAGCGCCTTCCGGTGAACGTCAGCCTGTTCTACAACGAGTCCGAGAACTTCCAGCCCGCGGCGAACCGCGTCGACATCTACGGTGAGTCGATCGCCTCGCCCGCCGGCAACACGAAGGATCGCGGCATCCTGATCGAAACCAAGGACGGCAGGTACTCGCTGCGTATCAACAAGTATGAGACGAAGGTGCTGAACGCCAGCAGCTCGGCTATCGAGGGTGCCTGGTTCATCGGTTCCTCGCAGGCCTGGGGCGGCAATTGGGCGAACGTCTTCGAGCACAACCTCGGTGGTGACACGATCGATACGCAGAACCAGGGTGATGCCGGCCGCTACAACTACGGCCAGTCGGAGGGCGAATCGCCGGAACAGGCGGCGGCGCGTGAAGCCGCGGCCGTCGCGGCCTGGCGCCAGTGGCAGCAGTCCGTCGACCCGCGCTTCTACCAGGCCTGGGGCATCGACCTGAACAACCTCACCCGCTCGATCACGGCGACCGGCCCGGCGGGCCTCGCGGTGACGGAGGACGCCCTCTCCGAGGGCTGGGAGTTCGAGCTCAACGCCAACCCGACGCGCAACTGGCGCATCGCCTTCAACGCCAGCAAGACGAAGGCGGTTCGCGAGAACATCGGTGGCAGCGCACTCTCCGAGTTCGTCGCCGCCTACGAGAACGCCCTGCGCAACACCGCGGCCGGCGATCTCCGCGTCTGGTGGGGACACGCCGGTGCCGAGACGACGCTGTACCAGTGGAACGCGAACTTCGGTTCGAACTACGCCCAGCGGAAACTCCAGGAAGGCACTGCGGTGCCGGAGCTGCGTGAATGGCGCTTCAACCTGATCACAAACTACGACTTCACCGAAGGCGCGCTGCGCGGCTTTAACGTCGGCGCGGGTGTGCGTTGGCAGGACAAGGTTGTGATCGGTTACCCGCCGGCCCCCGGCGAGACCGCTGACCAGATCAGCTTCGATCTCGGCAGCCCGTACTACGGGCCCGAAGAGACGAACTTCGACTTCTGGATCGGCTACGGTCGCCGCCTGACGAGCCGCATCGACTGGCGCATCCAGTTGAACGTGCGCAACGCGTTCGAGGGTGACGACCTCATCCCGATTGCCGTCCAGCCCGACGGTTCACCGGCCTACTACCGAATCGCACCGTCACAGATCTGGACCGTGAGCAACACGTTCCGCTTCTGACGCGGTTCTGGGTCTTGCTTCCTCAGCCCCCGGCACACGCCGGGGGCTTTTTTGTGCCCGGCCCCGCGCTCCCCCCGGGTACCCCGCCGCACTTTGTCACTTAATACGTGACAAATTATCGGCGACGGCGGCGCCGTGAGGGGCGACCGCCCGCAGACGCGTCGGCGGGCGTTTCAGAC
>JAEWIY010000233.1 GCA_023386835.1 Verrucomicrobiota bacterium | reverse complement strand
TTGGTTGGTGTGGGGCACCCGGCGCGGGGGCGGGTGGGGCGGCGGCGCTTTTTTCACCCCATGAAAGCTCCCGCTGTTTTGATGTCCCTGCCGACGGGATTTGGTCGCAGCTGCTGGCGGACGATTGCGCTGCTGGTGCTGAGCCTCAGCCCGCGCGCCACCCCGTTTGCCGGAGCGGCCGACGGTTCGTCGGCCCACGTTGGGCAGATCTTCTGGCAAATCGAGAATCGCGAAGCGATCGTCTGGCCGGTCGCGTCGGAAACGCGCCTGCCGCACGCCGATCACCTGGAAATGTCGGGCCGCAGGGTCTCGGCGATCATCGACTATTCCGTTGATGCCTCGAGGCAGGTGACCGTCCGCCGCGAGGTCATTTACCCGCAGCTCCGGGTCTTTCCGCCGACCGGCAGTCCGGATTGGTTCCGGTATCGAGCGTACTTGCGTGGGCATTACACGGATGACGACCTGCCGACGCTGCTGGTCAACGGGCAGCAACTTCGGCCGGGTGCGCTGGAGACGGTGCGGATTGATGGCATGCTTCACCTGCGTCACCAGCCGGTCGAGGGCCTCGTCGTTGAGCGGACGTTCTTTCCCTCGATGACGGAACGGCTGCTGGTTGAGCAGTGGACGGTTCAAAACACGGCGTCCGAGCCCAAGCGGCTCGAGATGCTGCCGCAGCGGCGACAGCGGACGCAGGCCGGACCGGAAGGGCGCTATGAGTTGCTGGTTCGGCTCGCGGAAGGCCAGTTGCCTGATCAGCTGCCGGCGGGAGAGAGCACCCGCTTTGCGGTCTACTTCGAGGCGGTCGCGCCCGGGGAGGCGCCGGCAACCATTGAACCTGCGGAGGTGGAGGCGCAGCGCCGGGACTACGTGACGGCGATGAAGGAGCGGACGCGACTGCGGTCGCCCGATCCGGCGTTGGATACCGCCTTCCTGTTCGCCAAGATCCGCGCGGCGGAGAGTGTGTTTGAGAGCCGCCTTGGGCTCATTCATTCGCCCGGTGGCGGTAACTATTACGTTGGCGTTTGGGCCAACGACCAGGCGGAGTACAGCGGTCCGTTTTTTTCCTATCTCGGCTACGAGCCGGCGAGCGAAGCTGCATTAAACGCTTATCTGACCTTCCTCGATCACCTGCCGCAGGGTGACGGAAAGATCTTCGCCTCCTTTGAAATGGAGGGGGCGTTGCCGTGCTGCAGCAAGGATCGCGGTGACGCGGCCATGCTCGCGTATGGCGCGGCGCACTACAGCCTCTGCCGGGGTGACCTCACGGTGGCACGGCAGCTGTGGCCGCTGATTCGCTGGGGTCTCGATTATTGCCAGCGGCGGCTGAATGACGCGGGAGTGGTGCGCTCTGATAGTGACGAGATGGAAGGGCGATTGCCGACCGGAACGGCCAACCTCTCCACGTCATCGTTGTATTACGCCGCCCTGCGCCTGAGTGCGCACCTCGCGGCATCGCTCGGGCACGAACAAGCCTACGTTCAGGATCTGAATCAGCGAGCCGATCAACTCGCGCGGGCGATCGAGGTCTACTTCGGGGCGTCGATCGGCGGGTACAACACGTATCGGTATTTTGAAGGGCACGACGCGCTACGGCATTGGATCACGCTGCCGCTGGCCATGGGCTTGACCGCGCGCGCTGATGAGACGGTCCGGGCTTTGTTTGGGCCGATGTGGACTGAGCAGGGGGTCCGGGTTGAGTGGCGACCTGACGGTTCATCGCCGGATCTGTTTTGGGATCGTGGCACCTTGTACGCATTGCGTGCCGGGCTGCGGGTGGGAGCCACGGACCAGACCTTCGAAAAGGTGCAGGCCTATACGCAGACGCGCCTGCTGGGCTTTCATGTGCCGTATGCGATTGAGGCCTGGCCGGAGAACAACATGCGGCATCTCTCGGCGGAGAGCGCCCTTTACGCCCGCATCTTCACCGAAGGTCTGCTCGGCCTCGAACCGACGGGCTTGGATTCGTTTCGACTCACACCGCGCCTGCCCAGCGCCTGGGCAGGGCAGGGCTACTCGCTTGAGGACGTGCACCTGCAAGGCCGCCGCCTCACCCTCCAGGTGGAGAGCAGCGGTCCGGACGCATTGAAAACGGTGGTGCGACACGGCACTCGGATTCTCCTTGAAGAGGTGCGGCCGGTCGGGTCGAGCTTCGACGTGAAGCTGCCGGCTCTACGCTGACGGGCGGCTGCCGAGGAGGCTCGGCTGCGACGGGTCGACGCCGTGATTCCCTCGGAATGGAGTGGGAGGGACCGGGATCTTGCCGCGGGTGTCAGCGGGTTGGATTGCGGAAACCGGCTTGGAATCGGGCCTCGCTCAGGCGATGTTGGGACCATGCGTAAACTCATCCCTTGGTGGATCTCCACGCTTCTCTTTGGAAGTGTAGCGGCGGCGTCGCTCGGGTCGGCCTCGCCGCAAGGTTCATTTGACGTGAAGGCAGATCGTTTTGCGGACATCCAGGTTCTCCGGTACCAGGTGCCCGGCTTTGACGACCTGACCCTGCAGCAGAAGAAACTCGCGTACTACCTCAACGAGGCCGGTCTCGCCGGACGCGACATCTTCTACGACCAGAAGTACCGCCACAACCTGGCGATTCGGAAGGCGCTCGAAACGATCCTGCGAAGCTATCGCGGCCCACGCGAGGGCGCCAACTGGGATGCTTTTCTCACGTACGCGAAGCAGGTGTTCTTCGCCAACGGCATCCACCACCATTACGCGAGCGTGAAGTTCGCACCCAAGTTCACGCCGGAGTATTTCCGGCAGTTGCTCGATCAATCCGATCGCAACAAACTCCCGCTGCAGGGGAAGAGCGTCGCCGCATTCGCGGAGGCACTACGTCCGATCCTGTTCGATCCCGCGGTGGACGCCAAAACGGTCAACTTGGACGCGCACGTCGACAACGTCGCGGACTCGGCCAACAACTTCTACCGCAATGTTACCGCGGAGGAGGTGGAGGCATTTTACACGAAGCTGGCGAAGGAGAGCGACAACCCAAACCTGTCGTTTGGCCTGAACAGCCAGCTGGTGAAGGAGAATGGCCGGATCTTCGAACGGGTGTGGAAGGTCGGTGGCATGTATGGCCCGGCGATTGAAAAGATCGTGTACTGGCTTGAGAAGGCCGTGACCGTCGCGGAGAACGAGACGCAGAAGAAGAGCCTGCAGCACCTGATCAATTTCTACCGCACAGGCGACTTGGCGGAGTTCGACGCGCACTGCGTCGCGTGGGTGGAGGACACCGAGTCGCGGGTGGATTTTGTGAACGGTTTCATCGAGGTTTACGCGGATGCGGTCGGGAAGAAGGGTGCGTTTGAATCGGTCGTCTCCATCCGCGATGAGGAGGCGACGAAGCGGATCGCCGCGATCTCGCGCGAGGCCCAGTGGTTCGAGGACCACTCGTCGATTGCCGACGAGCACAAGAAGAAGGACGTCAAGGGCATCTCGGCCAAGGTGATCACGGTGGTGGGTGAAGTCGGCGATGCGGCTCCGTCCACCCCGATCGGTATCAACCTGCCGAATGCGGACTGGATTCGGAAGCAGCACGGGTCCAAGTCGGTTTCCCTCGGCAATATCGTGGCGGCTTACAACGAGGTGCAATCGAAGAGCCCCGCCACCGAAGAATTCGGCGCCAGCCCCGAGGTGATCGCGCGGCTGCGGCAATGGGGGCCGCTCGCGTCGGACCTCCACACCGACATGCACGAGGTGATTGGTCATGCGTCGGGCCAGGTGAACCCGGGCGTTGGCACGGCGGCTGAGACACTCAAAAACTACGCCAATACGCTCGAGGAGGCGCGCGCGGATCTCGTCGCGCTCTACTTCACGCTCGATCCGAAGCTGGTGGAGATCGGCGTCATGCCGACCCTCGAGGTCGGCAAGGCGGAATACGACCGCTACGTGATGAACGGCTTGATGACACAACTCTTTCGCGTGCAGCCGGGACACCAACTCGAGGAGGCGCACATGCGAAACCGGCAGCTGGTCGCCGGTTGGGCGTATGAAAAAGGTCGTGACGCGAAGGTGATCGAGCGCTTCCAACGCGACGGAAAGACCTTCTTTCGCATCAACGACTACGAGAAGCTGCGTGGACTCTTTGGGGAGCTGCTCCGCGAAATTCAGCGGATCAAGTCGGAAGGGGACTACGAAGCGGGCCGGGCGCTGGTGGAGAACTACGGTGTGAAAGTCGACCAGGACCTCCTCAACGAGGTGCACCGCCGGTACGCTCCGCTCGATATCGCGCCGTTCTCCGGTTTCATTCAGCCGCGGCTCGTGCCGGTTGAGCGCAACGGCGAGATCGTGAACGTGAAGGTCGAGTACCCAAGCGATTTCGTTGAGCAGATGCTCGAGTACGGAAAGAAGTACGGCTTGCTGCCGGTGACCGAGCCGCTCTGAGCGGTGCCAACCGGCGTCTGGCCGGTTTGGAAGTAATTCTGGCAGCCTTTCGCCACAAACGAGCCCACTCAGCTCGACGGCTGGGGCCGCGAGTGAACCTTGGCCGCGGGGTTTTTTGGCGCAGCCCCCCCACAACACCCAGAA
>JAEWIY010000200.1 GCA_023386835.1 Verrucomicrobiota bacterium | reverse complement strand
CCCGCGGGCCCCATTGCCGGGGCCCCCCACCCCGGGGCAACAACGGCCACGTCTGACCCGGTGGAAGGCGACCTGGTGCAGGCGAGCCTGGCAGGCGATGCCGGCGCGGCCCGTGAACTCGTGCGCCGGTATCAGAACCGCATCTATACGTTCGTGCGCCACATGACCCGGCAGGCGCAGGACGCGGAGGACATCACGCAGGAGACCTTCATCAAGGCGTTCCGGAACCTCGATCGATTCGACCACCGCCGGCCGCTGGCCAATTGGCTGTTCACCATAGCCCGTCGCACCGCGTTGAATCATTTCCGGGGCGCTCGGGAGTGGGTGGCGCTGCCCGAGGATGCGGCCCTCCCGGCAGCCACGCCAGCCGGGGCGATGGAAGAACAGGACGAGGTGAATGACATCTGGGCGCGCGCGCGGCAGCAGCTGCCGCCGCGAGAGTTTGAAGTCCTCTGGCTGCGTTACGCCGAGAACCTTTCCATCCGTGAAACCGCTGAAGTGACCTGTTTGACGACTCCGCACGTGAAGATTCTTGTTTTCCGGGCGCGCCGGCGCCTTCTCCGCAACCCTCCGTCGCCATGACTTCGCACCCGAGTTCCTCTCCCTCGTTTGTTTGCCGACTGGTGCGCTGGCGGGCGGCTTGGATCGGTGAGGCCCGGCCGGATGGCGGGGGCTGGCTCGCCCGCCATCTGCAGGCGTGCCCCGAGTGCCAGCGGTATCTGGCTGCAGCCACCAGCCTTGAGCACGCGCTGCTGCAACCGCGCCGGGTTCCGTCGCCCGCCGCTTCGATTGACGCTGAGCGGGAGGAACGGATTTTCGCGGCCATCCGGCCGACGTTGCAGGCGCGTCGCGCCCGCGCGCGGACGAACCGCGGCTGGTTCGCCTTGGCGGCGACCGCGGCGGGCGCCGCCTTGGTGGCCGTAGTGGTGTGGCAGCGCGGGCCTGAGCCGGGCGACGGTGCGGCCCCTGGCGCTCGTGAGACGTTGGTTTCGTCGGAAATGCCCGTCGAACCGGACGCCACGATCACCACCGAAGCGTTTGGGCAGCGGGTGCTGGCGGCGCTGACGCCGGCGCCGGAGGTTTTGTCGACAACCCCTCTGGAGCAGGAAATCGCGGCGGTGCAGGCGGATACCCGGTCGGCCTTGCGTTTCCTGGCGCTCAACTTCCTGCCAACGCCAGCGGAAGACTCGGCGTCGGAGCGCGGATAGCTCGACTCGCCGTCGTTGGAAATTGCGGCGTTTCGCAGCGGAACGCGGGTGGGGCGCGCCGACGGCTTCAGCTGCGGCGGCGCCGCGAACGCGCGTATGCCGGCGTTTACTTCCCACGCAGGGGGCTTAAACTGTCTGCTCGCCGGAGACGCAGGCCGGCGCAGCGGCCGTCCCACGCCTGCGGCGTTCCTCAGCCCAAAGTTCAACCAGGAGGACGTATGATCGCGAAGAAGCTCAAAGCGTATTTGGACGACAACGACATCAAGTACGTGACGATCCGGCATTCCCCCGCCTACACGGCGCGCGACGTGGCCGAATCAGCGCATGTTTCCGCCCGTGACTTCGCCAAGACCGTCATAGTCCGGATCGACGGCGAACCGGCCATGCTGGTCCTGCCCGCGAGCCGCCGGCTCGTGTTATCCGACGTGCGGGACCTGTTCGCATCGGACGACGTGCACCTCGCCACCGAGGGCGAGATGCGGCGGCTGTTTCCCGATTGCGAGCTCGGCGCCATGCCGCCGTTCGGCAACCTGTATTCAATGAAGATCTACGTGACGGCGAGCCTCAGCCGCGAAAAGGAGATCGCGTTCAACGCCGGCACGCACACCGAAGTGATCAAGCTGGCTTACGCCGACTTCGAACGTCTCGTGCAGCCCCGCGTGCTGGACCTGGTGACAACCTGAAACTCGACGCCGAGACCGGCGTGATGGAAGGCGTGGGGTGGCCGCGCGAAGCCCGGGCAACGGCTGGGTCGCGCGGCCGCGGGCGGCGGGTCGCTTAAGGGCTGCCGGAAGCGGAAGCGCGGTTGGCGCCTGCTTGCTGGAGTTTGATGATGTTCTGCTCCATCCAGTCGGCCAGGCGCTGATACTGGGTCAGCAACTCCGCATCCTGGACCGGCTCGCGTGCGGACCGCAGTCGCTGGCGAGCCTCGGCGAAGTCTCCCGCCAGCAGCAGTCGTTCCACGTCCTGGCGAACGACGTCGAACTCCGCGCGCTGCAGTTGATTGATCGCATTCAGCTGCAGCGCTTCGGACGCTTCATTGTCCTCGCTCACGGCCAGAAAGTCGTCCCGTGCGTCCTTGGGTTTTTTGAGGCGCAGGTAGGCGAGGCCGCGATAGAAGCGCACCATTGCTCCGGTCTCGCCGGGTCCGATGCCGGGCGAGAGTTCGTCGATCGCGGTGGGCGGCAATTCCCGGGAAACGTAAAAGGCGCGGCCAAGCAGCTGGTAGGCCTCCTGGCTGCCCGGATCGAGCTCGATGGCGCGACGGATCTCGTCGAGGGCGGCGTTGACCTCGCGGGGAACGCCGCCGCCCAGGTAGTCGTACTGACCGCGGCGTCCGCGATTCAGGCGATCGGTGGCCGAGCGCAGGTAGGGAGTCGGATTGGTGCTGCCCGCCGCAATCGCCGCGCGGTAGCGATCGATCGCCAGGTCCGGTCGTTGTTGCCACAGTTCACGCCGCGCCGCCGCCTCCTGCACCAACGGTGAATTCGGATCGGCCGCCAGTGCCTGCTCGATCGCCCAGTTGGCCTGCGCCGCCCGGCCGGAGAAGGCGAGCAGATCCGCCAGCCGCACCTGCACCTCACTCTCGGTGGCCGGTGTGATTTTCCAGCTGGCTCGTGTCGCCGCCTCATCAAACGGCAACTGGAGGGTGCGCGACAGCCGCCGAACGCGTCCGCCCGTGCGGGTGAGATCCTCGATGCCCATGACGGTCTCAACGGCGCCCACGGGACCTTGGCGGCGCAACTCCTGCGCCAGGCGGCGAAAGCGTTCACCCCCATCTCCCTCTTCCATCAGCACCCAGTGCATCAGCGCCCAGGCCTGCGAGTGAAACCGATGCATCGTACGATGTCCGGAGTACTCCTTTGAACCCACTCCGATGCCAAAGAACCGCTCCCAGTTCATCAAACCCTCGCGCTCCAGCGGTCCCGTGAAACGATCGGCCGGACGTCCGAGGATCCGGTGATCTTTGCGGAGCACGAGGGTGGAGAGAACCTTGCCCGCGCCCTGGCCCATCCACGTCGGGACAAAATACCCGTACCGCCGCAGCGTCCAGATGGTGTCGAACTCGAACGCCATCTCCAGCGCCCGCTGGCGGTCCCCTGCGAGGGCCAGGGCCAGCACCGCATCCCCATCAATCTCGATGGTGAATACGCTGATGGTCTTGTTCGGATCGCTGCTCGGCGGCACGTGCTCGCGCAGCATTTTCTCGCGCTGGAAGAGCACCAGGTTGGCCCTTGGGGCGCGCTGCCCCGGACCTGCAAACAGCTCCTGCGTCGTTTGCCGGAAGGCGGCGTAGTCCAACGCGAACTTCTCCACCTCCTTCGGTGAGGCGTCGCTCAGGATGGTGAAGCCGTCCGCCTCCAGCCGGATCCATTTTGAGGCAGCCTGGGCCGGGGACAACAGCAGGCAGCAAATCAGGGACAAAAGGCCAAGTGCACGCGCGTACAATGGCCACCGCTGGACGGAGGGGCACCGCATGCGCCGAGTACAACGTATCAGCGCTGCCGGGACAACGTTCGTTTCAAGTCAATTGCGCCAAACGATCGGGCCCGACGATGGCTTCGTCGCCGGCGCCGGTTGGGAGGAAGGTCGCGCGTCGCTGCGGCGCGACCGCGCCAGTTACGAGGTGGGGCAGTTGAACATCCAGTGGATGCCGAATCGATCGGTCAGCGTGCCCCAGTACGCGCCCCAGAACATCTCCTGCAGGGGCGATTCGATCGTTCCTTCCTCGGCCAAAGCTTGAAAGAGTCGCTCGGCCTCAGCGCGTGAGTCGGGTTCGAGGTTGATGTAGACATTGTTGCCCGGGATCAGCTTGAAGCCCATCACCTCGGGCGCATCGGTGCCCATCAGCACGTGCCCGCCGAGGATCGGCAGGGAGACGTGCATGACGCCGTTGGCCAGCTCCGGCGGCATGGAGGGGTCGCCGGGTTCGGACGGAGCGTCTTTGAAGCGTTTGATCGGCGTGACGAACTCGGTTCCGAAGACCGCGCGATAGAAGAGGAAGGCTTCCTCCGTGTTGCCGGGGAAGTTCAGGTAGGTGGTGACACGAGCCATATGCGTTTGGTGACGGTGATCCGTTCAGGAAATTCGACGAACCACGCCGCTCCGGCCGGACAAGGAGGTCGAGAAAGGCCGCGAAGCGAGCGGGGAAACGGGGCCGCCATCACGCGCCGCGGAACGGCTGCAGGGTACACTGGGCCGGGTGGCTAGTAGCCGCCCAGCTAATACACGCCGGCGGTGAAAACGGGTAGGGTTGGCCCTGTTCAATTCAACCCAGCCTCTCACTTCAGTTTCCATGAAAAGCATCCTCCTTCGTTTGGTTCTTCCGCTCGCCGCCCTGGCGTTCGTCGCCCCCGCGGCCAGCTTTGCCCAAAAGGGCAAGAATGACAGCGGCAGCAGCCCGAGCAGCCCGGTCGTCATTCCGGGTGGTAACGTGACCGAAACCTACGTGATCAGCACGTCGGGTTCGTACGTGCTGGGCGGCAATCGTGTGATGGGCGATGGCGCCAAGCACGTGATTGTGATTAGCGCGGCCGATGTGACGCTCGACCTCGCCGGCCACACCCTCAGCTACGCGTCCGGCGTGACCGGGGGCGGCTACGCGATCAACGTACCGCTCGCGGTGAACGTCGAGATTCGCAACGGCTCGATTGCGCGCACGCCCCACGTGGCCATCGGCAGCCTTGAGCACAGCGGCTCGGGCCTGCGTGTGATCGACCTGCGCCTCTCCGACACCGGGGGAATCCACTCCTACGGTCAGAATACGCACATCGAGCGCTGCGCGGTTTTCGATACATCGGTGTATGCCGCAATCTACCTCGGTGGCAATGGTGGCTCGGTGATTAACTGCCAGGTGCGCGACGTGCCGGATGGGATTGGGATCTATGTGCAGGGCGGCTCGCGGGTGGTCGGCAACACCGTGTTCAACACGAAA
Organism: Verrucomicrobiota bacterium; assembly: GCA_023386835.1. Lineage (GTDB taxonomy): Bacteria > Verrucomicrobiota > Verrucomicrobiia > Opitutales > Opitutaceae > Actomonas. Next base: position 7,022 of record JAEWIY010000200.1, on the reverse strand, counting down.
CTCGGCGGCATCTATGTGTCCGCGGCCTCGTCGCAGAGCGGTTCGCTCGTGCTCGAGAATAGCGTGCAAAGCGCCAACAACTCACGGATGGCACTGGCCGCCGGTATTCAAGTCCATGGTACAGCGATTCAGGTCCGCAACAACGCAATTGGTTACGCCGGCACGTTCGGAATCTGGTGTGATGGCACGGGTAACCTGGTCGAAGGCAACGTGGTCGGCAAAACGCGCTTTGATACGGCGAATGTCCGTGGTCACGGCATCTTGTCGTCGAGTGACACGAACGTCGTTCGCAACAACTGCGGCGCCGAGAATAGCGGCGAATTCCTCAGCGGTTCCTACACGAACGGCGGCGGCAACTTCGGCAACTGAGACCCTCGCCATCTCCCTTTCGGACAGGCGCAGCCCGCTCCCCGGAGCGGGCTGTTTTGTCGTCGAATGAACACTAGATCGCCGTCGTCGCTCCACCCGTGGCGCGGCGGCGAGCGGCACTCTCACGAACCAGCACGTCGAGATCAGCCGCCGGCCGGATCTCCCAAGGGCCGAACTTCGCACCCGGATGGTGGCCGATCAGCTCGACGGCATGGTCGAGGTCCCGCGCCTCGAGAATCATGATCCCGCCGAGTTGCTCCTTGGTTTCGGCAAAGGGCCCGTCAGTCACCAGCAGGCGGCCGTCGGTGTAACGGAGCGTCCGCGCGGTGGCGGCAGGCTGGAGGCCTTCACCGCCCAGAAAGTGGCCCTGGGCGCGCAGCTGTTCGTCGTACGCGAAGCAGCTGTCCATCATGGCTTGTCGTTGCGCCTCCGGGAGGGCGGCGAACGCGTTGGTATCAATGTGGCCGAGGCAGATGAATTTCATGGCGTCAACAAAGGGGACCGGCCGAAACGGTACGACCGATCGCCCTCTGGTCGACGGCAAGGCCGGCGTTTCGACCAGAGGACGAAGTTTTTTGCGCCATTCTCCGTCAGGCTCAGAGGAGCAGTCTGCGCCGCGTTGGGGCGCGCGGAGAGGTTGTGGCACCCACACCCCTGTAGCCAAAGCCCGTCTACGGCGGAGTCTGCCGGGGAACCGGCATTTCTAGTGGAAGAATCGAGCCGTCCGGAGCGATTTGGGACGGCCGAAACGTTCGGCAACAACACGGCGCGCCGGCTCGTGCTCCAGCGCAGTCGGATCGGGATTGGCTATCTGCCGGCGCGTGAGCCAAACCTCGGCGCATGAAACCGGTGTTGATCGTGACAGGTGGAGGCAGGGGGATTGGTGCAGCCACGGTGCGCCTGGCCGCCTCGCGGGGCTACGCCGTCGCGATCAACTATCGCCAGGATCGCGCCTCGGCGGAAGGCTTGGCCGAAGAACTCCGCGCCGACGGCCACAACGTTATCGCGGTGCAGGCCGATGTCAGCCTGGAGGACGACGTTCGCCGGCTGTTCGAGCACACGGTGCAGACACTGGGTCCGTTGACTGCGCTCGTGAACAATGCGGGCATGCTGGAGCGGCAGCAGAGGGTCGAGGAGATGGAAGCCGCGCGGCTCGCTCGGGTCTTCGCGACCAATGTGATTGGCGCCTTCCTGTGTGCGCGCGAAGCGGTGGCCCGTCTTTCGACGCGAACCGGCGGCCAGGGCGGCGCGATTGTGAATGTGTCGTCGGTGGCAGCCCGGCTCGGTGCGCCCGGCGAGTATGTCGATTACGCCGCGGCCAAGGCGGCTGTGGAGACGATGACGATCGGTCTGGCGAAGGAGGTCGCGGCCGAAGGGATTCGGGTGAATGCGGTCCGGCCGGGTGTCATCAAGACATCCATCCACGCGAGTGGCGGTGAACCCGATCGGGTGGAGCGGGTGAAGGCTTCCGTGCCGATGCGACGCGGTGGTGAACCGGAGGAGGTCGCGCGAGCGATTCTCTGGCTCCTGTCGGACGAGGCCTCCTATACCACCGGCAGTATTTTGGAGGTCTCCGGCGGGCGATAGTCAGCGAAGGGGTACCACTAAGGCACAAAGGGCACGAACGTTTTGGGGTTCTATTCACCACAGCGTCACAGCGACACAGAGTGGGGAAGCCGGTCGACTTTGTTTGTCTTTACCACTCAGTCACGAAGGTGGTTTGAGTGAGGAAGGCTGACTCTAGCGGGGTCGTTGAAATCGGCGTCGCGTGGGTCACGTCTATGGCGGCGAACAAGTTCATCCATCCAACTCCGACGTTTGTGTTCTTCGTGTCTTTGTGGTGAAAAAAGAATCCGAGATGAAAAAGCCGCGGATTTACACCATGAGTTTTGCCGCCGTGTACCCCTTGTACATCGCGAAGGCGGAGAGGAAGGGACGGACGAAGGCGGAGGTGGATGAGGTCATCCATTGGCTGACGGGGTACGATGCCGACGCGCTCAAGAAGCAGCTGGAACGGCAGACGGACTTCGAAACGTTTTTCGCCGAGGCTCCCCGGCTCAACCCCGCCCGCTCGCTCATTCAGGGCCTGATCTGCGGCGTGCGCATTGAGACGATCGAGGACCCGTTGATGCGGGAGATACGTTATCTCGACAAACTGATCGACGAGTTGGCGAAGGGTCGGCCCATGCAGAAGATTCTTCGTTCGGCGTGAGGGCCTGAAGGGGCGCGGCGTGGTTTACTGGCCCAGCAGATCCGCGAGCGTGCGGACGGACTTCAGGTTTCGCATGGTGCCGCTCGGCAGAACGATCGTTTTCATGACGGGCAACGTCCAGACGACGGAGTCCGTGATGCGGCCACGCGTGAGCCAGTAATATTCCTGCTCCGTTACTGCGAACGCATCGTATTCAGTCCGCACCGCCGCGAGCTTCTTCGCCTCGGCTTTCGCGGCGGGCGTTTTCCAGAACCCGACGTGGATCGTGTCCGCTTCAGTGTCCATGTCGGTCGCGGGGAACGGCCGCGCGTCGGCGACGACCCGCATCTCCGCGGCGGTGCGGATCATCGTTTCGACCGGGTAACCGAGCTCCGCTTCGAGGTGGCGCTCGATGGTTTGCTCGAGCCGGACGGTGTCGCGGGCCCGTGTTTCGAAGAGCACGTTGCCGCTCGCGATGAAGGTGCTGACGCGGGCGAACTTGAGCTCCTCGAAGAGTTCTCGCAGCCGCTCCATCTTGACCCGCCGTTTGCCGAGGTTGATGCCGCGCAAGAGGGCGACGTAGCGCATGGACAAACGACGTAGTGAACACGCGTCCGGAGGCGAGTCTCGATCAGAGGGGTTGTGTTCACCACAAAGGCACGAAGGACACGAAGTCCGAACCTGGATGGTTGATTTATAATGCACTGAGCCCGGCTAGCACCCCTCTCGCACACACTCTATAACACGCTTACTCCACTTCGTGTCCTTGTGGCTTTGTGGTGAACTCTCTCCGTGCCTTGGCGGACTGTCGCTTCGGTCGTCAGTGGTGAATCCCAACTCCCGGGTGGCTTCTCGCCCAAAGAATGCCTGATGAATGAAATTGCTGGGTTGGCTGACACGGCCGCGCGTGTGATGGACGGCACCGCATAATCTTGTTTCACGCCGCCGTGTGAACCGTCAGCATGGGCGTGTGACACGATCGGCATGGACTCGTTGATCACGGGCGCAGCGCACGCGCTGGCGACAGGCGACCCGTTGGGCGCGCTGAACCGCGTCGCCTTGCGGGAGGACGCTCCGGCGCTGGCGCTCCGCGGCATCGCGATGGCGCAGCTCGGCGAGTACAAGCGCGGGCGGGAGCTGCTGCGGCGGGCCGGGCGGGAGTTTGGGGCGAAGGAGCGTTTGGCGCGCGCGCGATGTGAACTGGCCGAAGCCGAGGTGGCGTTGGCGGCACGCGATCTGAGCGGGAAGGAGTGGCGGTTGGAGGCGGTGGCGCGGACGCTCGAGCAACTGGGTGATTCGGTGAATGCGGCCCACGCCCGACTGATCGCCGCGCGGCGATTTCTGCTCGTGGGCGAAGTCAATGCCGCGGAAGCCGCGCTGGCGGGAACGTCCGGTGAGGAGAATCAACTGCCTCGGCCCCTGCTGGCGCGCGCGGAACTCACACGGGCAGAACTGGCGCTGCGCCGTCTGCGGGTCGCCGATGCGGCAGCCGCGCTCCAGGCAGCGCGCACCGCAGCGCAGGCGGCGGGCATTCCGGCCCTGCTGGCCGAAATCGAACGTGCCAGCCACGGGTTGACCGCTCCCGCCGCGCGTATCCTTGAATCGGGTACAGCCCGCGTGCTGCGGCTGGACGAAGTCGAAGCGGTCCTCACGTCGGACCGGTTGATTGTCGACGGTTGTCGCCGTGTCGTGCGTGGGCCAGGCGCCCTCGTCTCACTGGCCGGGCGGCCGATCCTTTTCGATCTGCTGCGAGCCCTCGCTGAGCCGTGGCCGGTTGAAGCGACGCGGGAGTCGCTCATTGCGCGGGCGTTTTCGACGCACGTGATCAACGAATCGCATCGCGTGAGGCTGCGCGTGGAGCTGAGCCGCTTGCGTGCGTTGGTACGACCCGTGGCGACGATCGAGCCGACAGCGGCGGGTTTTGTGCTCACGCCGCGCCGCGCGGGCGCGGTGGTGGTGCTGGCGCCGCTTCACGAAGGTTCAGCCGGCGCCGTCCTGGCCCTGCTTGAGGACGGAGGTTCCTGGTCGACCTCGGCGCTGGCGCGCGCGATTGGCACGAGTCAGCGTTCGGTTCAGCGGATGATGCAGCAGTTGCAGGAGAACGGGGCGGTGCGTGCGCTGGGCGAGGGGCGATCGCGTCGGTGGTTGGCGCCAAGCCCGGGTGGTTTCGCGACAACGTTGTTACTCCCTGGTTCGCTGGCTTTGCGCTAAGCTCCGGAAATGACCACTCCGCGCCCCGTCAGGAAGAAGCCACGCTCTGCTCGCCCGGCGGAGGTCGTTCGTGAGTATGGGCCGTTTGCCGGGACCGAAGCGGTTCACGGCGTGACGTATGATGGCACACACGTCTGGTTGGCGCGGGGTGAGAACCTCGTCGCCCTCGACCCCGCGACCGGTGCACTCGGGCGTGAGTTGCCCGTTCAGGCGACGGCGGGCACCGCGTTCGATGGACAACATCTCTGGCAATTGGCGGACGATCGGATCCAGAAGGTCGATCCACAGTCCGGGCGCGTCCTGCTCACGCTACCGGCGCCGGCGCAGGGCCGCGATTCCGGCATGGCTTGGGCGGAAGGCTCGCTCTGGGTCGGTGAGTATCGGGCGCGAAAGATTCACCAAGTCGATCCGACGACGGGCGCGGTGTTGCGAACCCTTGAGTCCGATCGGTTTGTCACCGGCGTGTCGTGGGTGGAGGGCCAACTCTGGCACGGCGCGATGGATGAGAATCAGGGAGAATTGCGGCGAATCGATGCGACGTCGGGCGAGGTCCTGGAGGCGTTGACGATGCCGGCGGGCGTTACCGTGAGCGGGCTCGAGTCCGATGGCGCCGGCCTATTTTACTGCGGCGGCGGTGCGAGCGGAAAACTGCGCGCGGTGCGCAAGCCCTCCCGCTGAACCGCGTTGAGCTGAAAAAGCGCGAGCGCCCGGCCCGGGCGTCGTGGCGGAGCTTTGTCCGGAAACCAACCACCCAAACGTTATGAAGAAGACACCTGTCATGAACACCACCTCCACGCCGGCTGCTGTAACCTCCCGCGACGACTGGCTCGTCGCGCGCCGTGCGTTGTTGCAAAAAGAGAAGGACTTCAGCCGGCTGGAGGATGATCTCAGCCGGCAGATTCGTGCGTTGCCGCGCTACCCAGTGACGGAACGGTATCGGTTCGAAGGACCGGAGGGCACCCGCAGCCTGACCGATCTTTTCGGCTCGCACAGCCAGCTTGCGCTTTACCACTTTATGCTCGGGCCGGGTTGGGAGGAGGGTTGCAAGAGTTGCTCCTTCGTCGCGGATCACTTTGACGGCATGCTGCCGCACCTGGCGGCGCGCGACGTCGCCTTTGCCGCGGTGTCGCATGCGCCGTGGACGGAGATCGCGCCGTTTCGCCAGCGCATGGGCTGGACGTTTCCGTGGTATTCCTCGCACGGCACCCGCTTCAACCACGACTTCCGCGTTTCCTTCACACCCGAGGAGCTCGCGTCCGGTGTAGTGGAGTACAACTACACCACGCAGCCGTTTCCGTCCGAGGAGGCTCCCGGGCTGAGCGTGTTTGTGCGCGATGCGGCCGGCACGGTGTTCCACACGTATTCGACTTACGGCCGCGGCGTGGAGCGCCTGATGGGAGCGTATCGGGTGCTCGACGTTGTTCCGAAGGGCCGCGACGAGGAGGCGCTGGAGTTCACGATGGCGTGGGTCCGCCACCATGACCGTTATGAAAATGCGGCGACTGCTCCCGTCTGATCGCCAGACCTGGCGGCGCACTGCGCGTTGGGGCGCCGCCGCGGCCGGCATGCTCGCGCTGCCGAAGTGTATCGGCTGTGTGGTGACCTATTTCACGCTCGCCGGAGCGGCGGGCGTGGAACTCTGCGGTGCCCCGGCGTCCGACAGCCTGCTCCTCGCGCCAGCGGTGGCGCTCTCCGGCCTCGCCACCGCGCTCGTGCTCCGCACGAGTGTGACGCGGCGGATTGTGTTCACCACCAAGGCACGAAGGACACGAAGTGGATGTGAGCTAAGGACGGACTAGTCTGTTCTTGAGCACGTATGAGAGTCGCGCCGGGCCGGTCTGGGCTGGCAATTGATATACATCCGTCCGTCCGACCTTTGTGTGCTTCGTGTCTTTGTGGTAAATCCTGTTTGCGCAAAGATTCTGGGGACGATGTGTCCGAACCGGGGCGCCGTGCTCGTCGTGTCACTGGGCAGCAGAAAGGAGCGTTTTCGTTCCGGCTCTGCGGCCCGCGCACATTTCGTCCTCAACCGCTCCCCCGTCATGCTGAAGAAAATCCTGCTCGGTCTCGTGATCGTCGTCGCGTTGTTCCTGGTCTATGCCGCCACCCGTCCGTCGGACTACCGGGTCGAACGCAGTGCCACTCTCGCGGCTTCGCCGGCTGCGCTTTTTGCGCAGGTCAATGATCACCACAATTTCAACGCGTGGAATCCATTCCTGAAACTGGATCCCCACGTGAAGAACACCTACAG
>JAEWIY010000148.1 GCA_023386835.1 Verrucomicrobiota bacterium | reverse complement strand
GCCCGCAGGATGGCTTCGAAAAATTCGCGCACCACACCGGCCTGATCCGGCGGCAGCGTGCACCGGTTAACCTCCAGTGAGCGCTCCACGTGCAGCGTGTGCTGCTCGACCGAGGTGCGCGCGCGATAGGTGCCGAAGCTGGTCCGGAGGTCGACCGCGGGCGGCAGTTCATCGACCTTAAAACCTTCAGGCAGGCTGATCGTGCTGGTCTCGCGAAAGGACCGCGGACCGATCTGCAACGGCTGGCGACGCTCCCGGGCGCGCAGCACCGGGTGATCGCGCCGCGCCACCAACACCGGCTTGAAGACCAGCAGCACGTCGCGCATCGGCTTGGCATAACCGATGGCCGAAAAGTCGATCCCAAGGCTAAAGCGCGGCGCCAGCGCGTCCTCGTCGACGTCCACGCGTGACGCCCGCGGCGCCGGCAAGGTCCGGGCCAGCCAGCGTTCAATCACCTTCTGATAATCCGAAGCGGAACGTTGCCGGCGTTCAGACCGCACCGCGTTGGAATTCAAACCCAGAAAATCCTCCTCGATCGTACCCTCGATGTCGCCAGCCGCCGTCAGGCTCGCCTTCACACGTCGCTCGAGCCGGTCGGAAGCCGCATCCTCCTCCGGCAAGGCAACGAGGCCGCCGCGTTCACCCGCGATCAACAAGGCGTGCCGCGCCAGCCGTCCGCTATCCAACCGCCCGGGCGGCGTGTATTCATCGGTTGGATCAAAATAGAGCAGCCGCCCGAGTTCAGGATGCTCCACCACCGCCGTCCCGCCCACGGTCTCGTCGACTTCAATCGCGAGGATGCAATGGTTGAACTGGAACGGCGACGGCCACTCTTCCCGAACGTGCGACTCTTCGCCGGCGAAAACGATCGCCGGGTGCGACCGGATGCCCTGGCTTGCCAGCAGGCTGCGCAGCAGCGTCGCCTTGTCCTTGCAGTCCCCGTAATTCAACCGGTGCACATCCCGGGCCGGGCGCGGGATCATGCCTCCGGCGCGCTGCGCATCGAGGGTGATCGAGATGTAGTTCACCTGCTGGGCAAACCGGGCGAGGGCCTGGATCTGCTCCCATTTTGAACCCCGCCCAGCCACCAGCTCCTCGGCCCGGTTGCGCAGCGCGGCGTCCGCGGCGGAGGCGCTCTCGTAGTGCGGCGTAAAATACCCGGACAGCTCGGGCCAGCTGCGCGGTTCGAGCAACCGGAGCTTCGCCCCATCACCCGCCGGTGGCCGCAGGTCGAGCGCCAGCATTGGAATGTAGGCCGAAGGCGGCGGACTGTAGGCTTCGGTTTCCGGCGCCGGCAGCTGCGCCAGCGTCCAGGTCCGGCTCGCACCCTCAATCAACGGCTCACGCGCTTCGTGGTTGAAGGCGCGGGCCTCCACGTTCCACCCCGGCGGGAGCTTGAGCGTGAAGCTGGAACGTTCGACCGGCAGACCGCCTTGAAAAGCCCAAAGACACTGGGTGAAGATCGTGCGCTCCTGATAAACGGCCTCGAAACCGAACACGTCGCCCACCGCGACCGCACTTTCGGGCGCGCGCAGGACCTGGCTGCGCATGTCGCTGTACAGCTCGAGCGCGTTTGCGTTCAGCGCCACGTCAACGATCTGCTTTTTGCCGTACTCGACGACCGAACCGGACGACCGTCGCAACCAGCCCCGCAACGACTGCACCTTGCCGGAACTCGCTGAATACGGGACCACGGCGCGCGCTTCACGCCGGCCCTCCGCGGAAAGGATGCGCACGGCATAACGTTGCCGCGTCGTCCGGACGGCATCTTTGCCGATCTCCACGACCGCTTCGTCCAACAACACGACGGCCGAAGCACCGTCGACAGAAACCTGCACGGGCGCCGTCGCCGCCTGCGTCAACCACGCCGGGACGGAATCGCGCGCCGCCCAGGCCGACACCGCCGAAGTCACAGCGGCCACGAGAGCAATGAATACACGCATGACTGAACGTCGTTAAGGCTGCGCCAGAGCCAGCGGAGGCGTCGCTGGCGTGGTCTCCGCTGTCGCCTCCGGCTTCGGCTCCTCGACCCGGCGCAGCGTCAGCGCGTGCTGATCCGCCGCATTGATTTGCTCGAACACCTGCTTCACCCGGGCGTAATGCGCCTTGGCGATGATGATGGCATCGAGCCGCTGGCGCCGCTCGTAGCTGATCTGGCGCTTTGTCCGACTGTACCGGATCGCATTGTGGTACTCCCCGGCTCCCAGCATATCGACCAACCCGGGCGCAGAGCCGGCTTCCAGCTGATACCCTTCCGGATGCGTGATCTGGATATCGTCTTCGTCCAGGTACTGATGATGGAAGAGCATCTCGGTCCGGCGCTCCGCGTTGCGGAACAGCGGCTTCGTATTCTTCTCAAAGACGCTGGGCTGGACAAACAGGCGCGAACCGGTGCGGTCGGCGTACTCCGGAACCTTGAGTTGGAAAGTGATCGTCAGCGGCTGGTCAATGTCGTCCCAATTTGAATACACGGCCTCTGTCACCTCGGCGGTCGGCATCTGGTCCCGCAGTTCGTCGCGCAGGCTGTCGATCCGCTCCTGCTCGGTCTGCTCGCGTCCGTTGTGACGCCGTGCCGCGGCGGCGTATCCGGTGTACGTCAACGTCACCTGGCCTTCAAGGGTGCCATCCGATCCCAGTTCAAACCGGCCAACCCGGCGGCTTTGATTCCGATCCGCGCGGCTGCCAGGGATCAGGCGCGGCGCTCCGCCCTTGGGCTGCGCAATCAGCCCCTGCGTGTTCGTATTGCGCCACGCCACCATCCCAAACGGCAGGAGCGGATCCGTGCCCGGCTGCGTGTACTGCCACTGGTTTTCTCCCCGGCGGACAGCGACTGCCTCGTCGGTGATATAGAACGGATCCACCCCCTCCGGGTTGAAGAGGATGAAATTGCGGTCGCTGAGCCGGGCCGGTTGAGCGTCGAAACCGGCCGCCCGAGCGAGCGCAATGAACAATTCATCGATGTCGCTCGGCCAGCCGCTCCGGCGCTTGAGCGTGTCGGACGCCGACACGTTCGTCAGAAACTTCTTGCCCGGAGCAGGCTCCGCCAGGGCTCGATTCTCGATTTGGGTCCGGCAAAAGGCGTGGATCTTGCGCAGTTTGGTGTCATCGTCATCGCCCGACAAGTACAGCGCCTGAGCGGCCTCGGTGATGGCCTTTGTCACCTTCGCCCGCTTCTGGCCTTCGCGGTACCACTCCGCCGCTAAATCTTCCCAGTACTCTTGCGGGGTGGGCAGTTTGTCCTCGCGCAGGTAAAACAAGACAGTCGGCTGTTGGTGAATCTTCGGGAGCTGGAACGGCTCGTCCTCCCAGGCCGCGAGGTTGTGCTGCTCGAAGGTGACATAGCCGTTCCTGTCCCGCTTCACGTCCTCGATTGGGCAGTTGAATCCCAGCGTCCGCCAGATCAAGCGAGGCACGCCGAGCGGCCGCATCTGGTAACGGACCGTGCGCGCCGGCAGATCACCTTGGAAAGCGAGCGCGTAGAAATAGGTGAACCGCGACACCTCGACCCGATAGCGGTAGTCGATGATGTCTCCGGCTTCGAGCCCGGCTGGGGCGAACGACCTGACCCGTTGGCGATAGGAGCCGACCTTCGCCACCTCGCGGTCATAGATGTCCTTTTTCGACAACGGAATGATCGTGCCGTCGGCTTTGATGGTCCGCGCCTCGACGCCCGAGATCCATTGTCCCCGGTCGTAGGAGAGATCGATCTTCGAAAGTTTGTCGATGCCGCGCTGGTTGAAGACGCGGATGCGCACGAAGTGCTCGTAGGTGGTTTCGGTGTACGAAAGCCCGTCGATGCGCGTCTCGCGCAGGATGATCTCAGCGCCCGCCTCCGGGTCGACGACGGGCTGCGTTCGGCTGAACTCCTCGGGATCGAGGTCGGGCCAGGCGCGCGCGGCAAGCTGTGGAGCTCCGGTGACAACCAGGAGCCAGAGGGCACAAAGGAGGCGGGACATAGGGGAGTTGATGCTGGAGAGGATTCACGCCCCACGGTACACGCGCGCCCGGAACCGCCGGCCCGCAAAGCACGGACCAACGACCGAAATGAGCTGAAGGTGGGACGGGCGGTCCGGCGACAGCGCCTCGTGGCCGTTCCGCGCCGTCATCTACGTAGTGCCAAGGCACTACTGCAAGCGGCAACTCTCCGCATTTCCTGCCCCCCGGGCGGGGGTGTTTCTCCCCCCGCCCGATGCGTGCGCCGGCGCTTACGATGCCGCCACCGGCGCGGCGGCGGGCTCCGGACGGCGGACCACAGCCGGAGCACTGCCGCAGATGAAGGCCTCCACCCGCTCCTTCGCCTCGTGGTCGGTGTATTGGTGCGGCGGCGACTTCATGAAGTAGCTGGAGGGCGCGTCCAGCGGCCCGCCCAGTCCGCGGTCCATCGCCAGCTTCGCGCAACGCACGGCATCGATCACCACGCCGGCGGAGTTGGGCGAATCCCAAACCTCCAGCTTCAGCTCACATTTCAGGGGCACGTTTCCAAACGTTGTCCCGTGCAGGTGAATGTAGCACCACTTCTGGTCGGTCAGCCACGGCACGTAGTCGCTCGGGCCCACGTGCACATCGTCGGCCGGCAGGGGCTCGCCCAGCTGGCTGGTCACCGCCTGGGTCTTCGAGATCTTCTTCGAATCGAGCCGGTCACGCTCGAGCATGTTCAGGAAATCCGTATTGCCGCCAAAGTTGAGCTGGTAGGTGCGGTCCAACCGCACGCCACGGTCGCGGAACAGGTTGACCAGCATCCGGTGCGTGATTGTCGCCCCGACCTGCGACTTGATGTCGTCGCCGATGATCGGCAACCCGCGCGCCCGGAATTTCTCCTGCCAGTCCGGTCGCGACGCGATGAATACAGGGATGCAGTTGACGAACCCGCAGCCCGCCGCCAACGCGCGTTCGGCGTACCACTGCACCGCCTGCTCCGAGCCCACCGGCAGGTAACACACGACGACGTCCGTGCGCGTGGACCGCAGGATCTCCTCCACGTCATCGGGTTTTTGCGGCGACTCCTCAATCCGATCGCGCAGGTACCGGCCCAAACCGTCCATGGTCGGTCCACGATGCACGGTCACGCCCGTGCGGGGCACGTCGGCGAATCGATAGGTGTTATTCGGCGCCTGGTAAATGGCGTCAGCCAGGTCCGCGCCGACCTTGTTGCGCTCAATATCAAACGCCGCCGTAAACCGGATGTCGCGGACGTGATAGCCGCCAAGGTTCACATGCATGAGTCCCGGAACGATCTCTTCCTCGGACGCCGTACGATAGAACTCCACGCCCTGCACGAGGGAGGAGGCGCAATTGCCGACGCCGACGAGAGCGACGCGAACCGCGTGGCCCGCCCGGCCGGAAGGGCCGCCCTCGCGGGATTGGAGATTGGATGAGGCGATGGTAACCATAAAAGGATCAGGCTCTGACGGTTTTACGCAGCGTGCGCGCGGTGCGTTCCACCGTTGGCCAGTTGATGATAACGTTGGAAGTACAGCGCCTGGCTGGTCTCCCAGCGAAAGCGCTCCCGCGCGACGACGCGGCACCCGGACGAAGGCACGGAATCGATCAGGCCAATCGCATCCGCCATCGCGGCGCTGCCATCCGCGAGCAACCCTGTCCGCCACGGCTCGATCAAATCCGGCAGAGCACCCAGTGACGTGGCGATCACGGGCGTGCCGCACGCCGCCGCCTCCATCGCCACCATCGAGCTGGCCTCCGCGACCTGGTTGGGCACGAGCACGGCCCGCGCGGCACTCATCAGCCGGCGCTTCTCGTCCAAGCCCACCGCCCCGACAAAACGGCGTTGCTCGTCCAGCAGCGGCTCCACTTCACGCCGGAAGTAACCCAGATGCAGCGGGTAACTGTCGACCTCCCCGGCCAGGATCATCGGCACGTTGGCGCGCTGGGCCGCCTCGAGCGCAAGGTGGAAGCCTTTTTCCGGCGCGATCCGTCCAATGCCCAGGACAAAATCCTCCGGCTGCCGGACCACGGCGGCAAAAGCATCCACCGTCACCCCGTGCGGAATCGGCGGCAACCAACGGCCGTCGCTGCCCATCGCCCGCTGCTGCGCCTCGGACACGCCATGCAGGAAGGTATTGGGGCGGCGGATCGAGAGTGCGCCCGGCGAATACGCGGACGCACCACGGTGCAAGGTGACCAGCACCGGCACTCCGGGCGGCGGAAGGTACGCGGCAAAATCGTGCCCGTGCAGGTGCACGACGTCGACCCGCACCTGGCGCAGCACACTATCAATCGCTGCGCGGCAGTGCTCCTGCGCGGCCATCAGCTTTTCTGCAAACACCAGACTTTCGACGCGCGGGATTCGAACCAGGTCGCCGTGGACCCGCGACCCGGCGCAGGCGATCACAATCGATCGGTGTCCCTCGCTCACGAGACCGGCGTCCAAATGTGCGATCGTCTGCTGCGCTGCGCCGATGGCATCAAAAGACACCGGCAGCAGCGGATACGCGACATTGAGGATGGTGAGTGACCGTTTCATCGTTCCATTGAACAGACGAGACCCAGCTGATCTCCGGCTTCACGCGCAAGTTCCCGCCATTGCGCCGCGGACATGCCCCACGGTTGCCGCTCGTAGGCGGGTCGGCCCGAGCCGGGTCCGTCCGCAAAATCATAATGCGGCGCCATCCGATAAAACTCTCGGTCGCCCCGTTCGCGCTCGCGCAGGCGTGCCTGTGAGCGATGCGCGGCCTGCAGCTTTTCGAGAAACGCCTCCCCCGCAGTGCCGAGCGGCACCGCCTGGAAACCAGCTGCGGCGGCGGATCGAGCCGCCTCGGCGGTGTCGTCAACAAACGAATACGCGACGAACTCCCACAGTTCCGGCGCGGCCCTTCCGGTCTGCACACGGCTGGCCACGACCCCGTGCGCCGCCATCGCGGTGGCGTCCTCATCCGGATGTCGACCGGCGAATGCGGGCGTCATCACCCAGGCCGGATCAACCGAGTTGAGCACCGCCGCCAGATCACGGGCGATCGAGACGAGGTGGAACGCGGCGGTTTGATCACCGTAGCCGAGGAAAACGGCGCGATCCGGATCGATCCCGCCGGCCTGCAGCGCCGCGCGCGTCTCCGTCCGCCGCATCTGGCGGTATCGCTCGACATCCGGCGTGCCGGCTCGCGCCGCATCCCGCCCATCGGGCGCGGCTCCATCGGTGACGTAAACAATCCGCTCCAGCCCTTCGTGTCGCAGCGTCGCCACGGCTCCGAGGATCTCTTCTCCCGGATGCGGGATCACAAGCACGCCCCGCCCGGCGGGCAGCGGGTGCGCGTTTTCTGAGGACGTTCGTTTTGCCTGCTCCGGCATCAGACCAACGCAGGTTCACCCGCCGCGGCGGGACGATTGGACGCGGCCGTCGGTGCATAACGACGAACCATGCGCGCGCAGAATTCGGCGTACTCCTCCAGCACGAGCGGCGGGCTGGTGTGGTGTGGCTGCTCGCCGCGGTGCTCCGGGGTGAAGCAGAACGTCACGGTGACGTCGAACTCGGCCAGCGCCTCCATCTGACGGTCGAACCACGCGTCCGCATTGGGCCGGAAACTGTCGGCCCAGCTCAGCCCGGTGCGCAGATGCCGGACCCCCAGCTCCCGCAGCCAACGCACAGCCTCATCCAGCCGATGATCCTCGAAATGGAACCATTGGCAGATGCCGAAATCCGGCGCGCAGCGACGGAACTCCTCGAGCGCGGGTTTGGGTGAACCGTCCTCCCGAAGCAGCCCCATGTAGAAATGACGATAGTAGGCGGATCCTTCCGCCTCCTTGTGGCGGGTCGTGGCCGGCCAGGCCTTCGGCAAATCGTAGAGGCTGTACCAGTGCACGCGCGGCACGCGCCCCCGCAGCAATTCATGCGTGCGGCGCAGACCAAAGACCTGCACCTCCTCGGCCCCAAACGTCGATACGCCCACCTCCGAGACCCACACGGGCAGGGACGTGACCGACTGGATTTCGCGCAACTTGGCCGGCCACTCGTCCAGCTTCCAGTGATTCCAATCCAGCGGGAAGCCGTGGACCGCGATGGCGTCGACTGTCTCGAGCACGCCCTTGCCGGCGAGGTTGGTGATGAAGTTGGAATCGATCGGCGACATGCCTCCGAGCACGCGCACCAGGCGTGGGTTGATCTCGTGCACCGCCCGGCCGGCCAGCTTCACCATCTCGGCAAACTTGCTCCACTCCGGGTCGATCTCGAAAGCCCAGTGCGACTTGTTGTTCGGCTCGTTCCAGAACATCACCGCTTCAATCATGCGACAAATCTCCGTGTACTGAGTTTGTGGTTACAGAGGAAAGGAAGCCGGGCGCATACTCCGCCAGGGTGGGCCGCCGCACGGGGCGGCTCGCCGGTGGCGGGACCGCGGCGCCTGCGGGCGGATGGTTCTCCTCCAGCAGGCGCAACGCCTGCCGGTACCCGTGCAACGTGCCGACGTCAACGTACGACTCCCCGCGCCTCACGCCGCGAGCACGCCCGCCGCGCGTGAGGTAGGCATTCACCAGGGTGCCCAGGTACTCGTCCTGCCGCCCGGGTTCACCCCACAGTTCATGCAGTTCGTGCAGGATCCGTCCGGGCAGCTTTAGCGCGCCCCAGACCCAGTGGGACCGCGGCGACGGCTGTTTCACCTGCACCTCCTCCACCTCGCCCGCCGCGTCCGCG
Organism: Verrucomicrobiota bacterium; assembly: GCA_023386835.1. Classification (GTDB taxonomy): domain Bacteria; phylum Verrucomicrobiota; class Verrucomicrobiia; order Opitutales; family Opitutaceae; genus Actomonas. The sequence continues at coordinate 15,233 of JAEWIY010000148.1, read as the reverse complement.
ATCACCGCATCAAAGGCCTGCGGGTTCTCCACCGGGAAGAGCAGGAAGGAGAGCTCATCGTCCGGCAACTGCCTGAATCCGTCCTGTGGATACCAAATCGTGTCGGGCAGCCCGATCAGCACCTGCTCATCCGGGCGGATGAGCGGGCAGGCGCGAAACAGCGCGTCGCACAAGCCGGCCGGCTGCGGCTGCACCACGTAGGCCACCGACGCGGAACCGACGTTGCCGCCGTAGTAGGCCATCACGTCCGATTTGCCCGGCGAGATGACAAAACAGAGCTTGGTCGCTCCCCCGAGGATCATGCGCTCGAGCAGGTACTCGCTGACGGCGCGCGGCCGTTCCACTTCGGCGTCAACCCGGCTCCCGACCGGCAGGAGCTCCTTCGAAAACGCGAGTGGCTGAATCCGGCTGCCCGCCCCGGCCGCAGGTATGATGCCCCACATGTCAGTTTTCCTCCGGAACCACCGCCACGTCCTCCTCACGGGCGGCATAGGCTTCGTTCAACAATCGCTCGAGTTCCTCCGCTCGATGGCCCGCGGTGTGTTCAGCCAGCACCCGTTCGCGCGCCCGGGCGCCCAACTCGCGGAGGAATCCATCGTCCGCCTCGATCGCCGCCACGGCGTCTTCAGCCGAATCGGCGACGAGGATCTCGGCGCCGGGCTGGAGAAAGTGCTCCAGCCCTTCCCACGAGTCGCTGATGATCGGCGTCGCGCAGGCCGCGGCCTCAAAGAGTCGGCCGGACGGGCAGTAGCCGTACGCGCGCATGGCCCGCCGCGTGACGTTCAACGTCAGCCGCGAGGAGCAGAAAAACGCGGGGTGCCGCGGCGGATCCACGTGGTGCAGGAAAAAGACGTTGGGCGTCCACGGGAAATCGCCAGGATACAGTGCGCCCCCGATGAGGAAACGCCGGTTGGGCAACCGGCGCGCCGGTTCGATGAACAACGTCTCCAGCGTCGCCTGCCGGTCCTCCGCATACGTGCCGAGATACGACAGATCCGCCGGCAAGTCGGGTTGCGTCGCCACGGGGTGATGCGCATCCGGATCCACAAAACCGTAGAGCGGCGCGACCCGACGCGCACCGAGCAACGTTTGCAGCTCCTCCAGCGCGCGACCGCCGGTGTAACTCAGCACGAGTTCGTAGTCGGCCAAGCCGCGCTCACCCAAGTAGTCGACCGCCTCGCCCCGGGTCACGCGCTCGAGGGTGATCGGCGCATCCAGATCGTAGAACACCCGGATCACGGGTGCTTCCAGCATCAAATCGGTGGCCCGGACGGCGTCGCGGCAATACGACGTGGTCAGCGCCACATCGGCATCGGCCAGATGCTCCGCCGCCCGAGCCCGGATTTCCTCCCACTCTTGATAAAGCCGAAGCTCGCCGCCCGGCAGTTCCGGAAAGTCCCGGTGCTCGCGATAATACGGGACGTCACGCTCGAAAAATACAACCTGGTGGCCGGCGCGAAGGAGCGCCTTGCATAACCCACGCCACAAGGTCGCATGGCCGTTGCCCCATGAGGAGCTGACGGAAAGTCCAAAAATAACGATTTTCACCAAGGAAGAGCCCGAGCCGAAACAGCTGCACCGGGCTCATTTGGACACACACAGGCGCGAATTGAGCAGGATCAAACACCCTGCTTTCCCAACCAGTTTTCACTGAGGACCCACATCGGAGAAAACCCCTTTAGAAACGTGGGTCCCCGGTCCCATCACGCGGCGACCTTCTTGAGCGCGCTCGTGTCGCGCCGCGCTCTTGGCAGGGGACCCGCCGCCGCGGCTAGGGGGCGGCCGGGTGGAACGTCAGCCCGGCCGCCAACCGATCAGTGGATTTCGCGGCGAGGGCGCGCCCGTCAGGCGTGGGATCCGACGACTCGCGCTCCGCGAGCAAAGCACGCTCTGACACGACTCCGAGTGCGTGGCCCACTTCGAGGTCCGCACCCGTTCGCGCCACCCAAGCCCCGTGCCAGCCAAAGGCCGGCAACCGTCGCGTCGGCCGCGTGAGCCAACGGCCCACAAGCCGGTACGAACGATCACGCAGCTCCGGCGCCCCCGCGCGCAGATCGAGCAGGTCATATCGAGCGCCGTCATGAACGACAGAAACCCACGCGTGCCGTTTCCAGTACGAGGTTTCCAGTCGCCAGTTGAAGCCCAATGCCTCGAGCAGATGAGCCGCGAACACGGCCCGCCCGTCGCAATCGTCGCGCAATCGCTCCCACCCGGCGCGATCCCGCCGCAGCAACATCTCGTCGAGCGTGGCGTGATAGTCGCGGCGGCCGTAAACGTCCTGATCAGAGTGGTACTGGACCAGCAGCAAGGTCGACTCTTCCACCAGGACCAGCTGCTCGAGCGGGTCGTTGCTGATTCGGCGGATCGCGTCGACCACCGGCTGGATCGCCGGATGGCTGGCCGAGATCGTGCGGGTCATCTCGCGCCGAAATTTCTGTCGGCCCTTGCGCGGAGCCCCTTCCCATGGCGCGACCGCGTCCTGCGCCAACGCCGCTCCAGCGAGGCTAAACAGCCACACCAGCGCCAGGAGCCAGAGACGGCCGGCACTCGGCGAACCACACAAAAACCAGCGGCGAGACACATTCTGTCATTCGGCACCGCCCGGCCGCGCCTTCACCAGAGACGCCGGGGGAATGATTACCTATTCCAAGCCTCGCTGCACCCGCATCGCTGCCCCTTTCCGACTCACGGATTGACCGGCAGGCGGCGAAAGGACTCGTCTTGCGTTGCCCATGACCTCCGCCGAAGTCGCCGCCGCGTTGCCTCGAACCGCCGTCACCTCGATCGACGGCCTGCCGTTTCCCCATCTCGCCTCGGGCAAGGTGCGCGAGATCTTCGACCTCGGCGACGCGCTGCTGCTGGTCGCAACCGACCGGCTGTCGGCCTTTGACGTTATCCTGCCGGACGGCATCCCGGGCAAAGGCATCATTCTCAACCAGCTGAGCCTCTGGTGGTTTGCGCAGACGACCGACCTGATCGCAAACCACCTGTTACCGGATCAGGCGGGCGAATTTCAACGCCGCGGCATCACGGATCGGGACCTCCAGTGGCGCAGCATGATCGTGCGGAAGTTGCGCCCGCTCACCATCGAGTGCGTCGTGCGCGGCTACCTGGCGGGCAGCGGTTGGAGTTCGTACCAGAAAACGGGTGAGGTGTGCGGACACCGTCTGCCCACTGGCCTGCAGCAGGCCGATCGTCTGCCCGAGCCGCTGTTCACGCCGACCACCAAGGCGCCCAAGGGGCAGCACGACGAACCGATCAACGATGCCCAAGGCGCGGCCACACTGGGCGCCGAGCGCTACGCGGAGGTAAAACGAATCAGCCTGCAGCTGTACCAGCGCGGCCACGATCGCGCGAAGGCCGCCGGGATGATCCTGGCCGACACGAAGTTCGAGTTCGGCACCGATGAAAAGGGTCGGCTCGTCCTGATCGACGAGGTGTTGACCCCCGATTCGTCGCGTTACTGGCCGGCCGATGCTTATGCGCCGGGGCAATCACCGCCCAGTTACGACAAGCAGTTCGTGCGCGACCACTTGCTGGGCCTGAAATGGGATCAGACGCCTCCCGGCCCGCGACTACCCGAGGACGTGATCCAGCGCACGCAGCAGAAGTACCTCACCGCACTGCAGCGGCTGGTCGGCTGACGCGCGTTCCGCGCAGACTCAGGCGGCGCGATCCTGCGGCCGGAGCGCCGCCATGCTGCGGTTCAGGGCCGCCCGCACGTCTGGCACGAGGCTTTGAACGCGTTCTTCGTCCAACCCGGCTTGCGCGAGTACGGTCGGTCGGAGCGTCCACAAACCCGCCTCGATTGGCAGGCCCTTGCCCAAAATCTCGGTGATCCACGAAGCGAGGTGCAGCAGGGCCGAAGTCGGCCGGCGCGCCGGCTCGTTCTCGGGCAGGCAGCCGAAGCGCAGCGCATCGATCGTCGTCGGTGGGAATCCCCACACCTTCAAAAGCTGCGCGGCCACCTCGTCCGCCGTCATGCCGAAGCATTCGACTTCCCAGGCACGGGTCTGCTTGCCGTTTTCCTTCGCTCCACTCGCCGGCGGCAACGCGGCGTCGAGAGCCATGCGCTGCAGCAACATGCGTCCGGCCGAGCGCAGGATTCCAATCGTGTAGGCCTGACGTGAGTCCTGGCCGCTCGCGAGGGCCAGTTGCTCCGCCGCCACCGCCGTGGCGAGCGCGTTGATCCACAACTCGTCGCCAGAGACACGATACAGCGGCAGGCCGATCGCAAAGAGTTGCTCGGCCACGACGGAGCCAACGAGACGGTGAATCTCCCGCAGGCCCACGCGGCCAATCGCTTCGTCGAGATTCGACGCCGGGTCACCGCGCCGGAACATGGCGCTATTGGCGGCGCGAATGACGCGCGCGGCCAGGCTGGGATCGACCCGCACGACATCAACAACCGCGTCGATGGCGACGTCCGGGTCGCGCAGGATCGCTTCGAGCGCACCAAACGCTTTGGGAGCCGAGGGCAGGCGCTGCGCCGCCACCAGCATGGCTTCGGGCGTGAAATTAAATCGAGGCAAGGCACTCGAAGTATCGGCTCCATCGCCTTCGCATGAAGCGCTTTTCTCCAAGGAGATTCCCCCGCCTGGCTTTCCGATTTCTGGCGAGTGCCTTAGGCGCTGGAGGGACTGCGCTGCTGGATCGACGTACGCCCGCTCTGCGCGCGCAAAAGTTCTCGACGCAGCCAATCGAGGGCCGCTGTCACGGCCCGTTGCTTCACCGCCAGGCGCGGGCCCGGATAATTGAGCCGCTTCGACCAGACGCCCTCCGGCGAATACAACGCGAGGAAGATGGTGCCCACCGGGTTCTCCTTGGTCCCGCCGCACGGCCCCGCAAAACCGCAGATCGCCAGGCCGTAATCCGCACCCAGTTTCTCGGCTGCGCCCGCGGCCATCGCCACCGCGTTCTCCGCGCTCACCGCCCCGTGCTGCAGCAGAATCTCCTCCGGCACGTCGAGCAGCTGCATCTTGGCATCGTTCGACGAGCACACGCAGCCTCCGGCGAAGAATTTCGACGCCCCCGCCATGTCGGTGAAGCTGTGCGCCAGCAATCCACCCGTGACGGCCTCCGCGACCGCCAGCCGGCGATCGGCCGTGCGCAACAGGTCCGCGCAAACCTTGGCCAGCGTGTCGTGGCCATAACACAGAAAATCCTCGCGCAGCAGCGCGGCGCACTCCCCCGCCAGTCGCCACAGCGCCTCTTCGTCCAGCACCCCCGTGGGCGAGCTCAGTCGCACATCCACGTGCCCTTGGTGGGCGCAGTAGCCAATACAAAGGTGATCGCCGTGCGGGACAAAGAGCGGCTGCAACCGGTTCTCCAGCGCCGACTCGCCGATACCCGCCGTGCGCACCTGCACGTACGACTCGCGATTCGCCAGCAAACCGAGCGCGGCCAGGCGCGGCACCACCTGGTCCACAAACATGGGCTGCATCTCATTGGGCGGCCCCGGCAGCATGATGAGGACCTTGCCGTCTTTCTCCAGCCACAGGCCGGGCGCGGTGCCGTTCGCGTTGGGCAGGACCTCTCCATGCGCAAAACGAAACGCCTGCTTGCGGTTGTTCTCTGTCATGCGCCGGCCGATACGCGCGAACCGCTCCGCGATCGCCAGCTCGATCGACACGTCGTAAACCAGCGCCTCGCCCAATTCCGCCGCCAGCGCTTCGCGCGTGCGATCATCACACGTGGGCCCCAATCCCCCGGTCGTGATCACCACATTCGTCCGCGCCCAGCTTTCGCGAAATTGCGCGGCAATCACCGCCGCATCATCGGTGACCGTCACCTGCCGCGTCAGCGTGATGCCGCGCCGTCCCAGTTGTTGGCCGATGAACGAGAGATGCGAATTCAGGGTGAGCCCCAGCAGCAGTTCATCGCCCAACGTCAGCAACTCATACCGCAGGGCGGCCAGGGACGCAGGTGAAGGCGGGACACGCGACGGAGACGAAACCATACTTGCAGGTCGGGAAACTAGGCTAAACTGATCAAAAAGCCAGCCGTCGCCGGATTCCCTCCGGTCGCCCGCCCTTCGCATGCCGCCCACCGAAACCATCAAGGAAAAAGTCCGTCGCCTGCCCGACAAACCGGGCGTGTACTTGATGAAGGATCGGCTCGGCCGAATCATTTACGTCGGCAAGGCCAAGGCGTTGAAGAAACGCGTCTCCTCGTACTTCACGCCGTCGCGCGCGATGACGCTGCACCCGAAGATCCGCGCGCTGATCGACTTGATCGCCGACTTCGAGACGATCGAGGTCAAATCCGAGCCGGAGGCGCTGCTGCTCGAGGGCCGGCTGATCAAGCAGTGGAAACCCAAATACAACACGGATTTCACCGACGATAAACGCTTCCTGCTCGTCCGGGTGGACTTGGGCGAGGAACTGCCGCGCTTCCGGCTGACGCGGCTGAAGAAGGACGATCGTTCGCGCTATTTTGGCCCGTTTGCGCACAGCGGCCTCTTGCGCAAGACCCTCGCGCAGATGCGCCGCCAGTATGGTATCCTGCTGGGCGATTCAAACCCGCAGAAATTGCCGGACGGACGCTGGCGGATGTACGACGACGTGCGGCAGGAGCTGTACGGGTTTCCCAATGACGTGACGACCGAGCAGTACCGTCGCCGCGTGGAGGACGCGTGTGCGTTTCTCGAGGGCAAGTCGCGCGAATGGCTCGAGACGCTGCGGGCCGAGATGGCCGCGGCTGCGGAGAAACAGGAGTTCGAGAAGGCAGCGGAATTGCGCGACGTCGTCTTTGCGCTCGAGCGCACGCTGGCGAAAACGCGCCGGTTCGAGCGCGAGCAACCGCTGATCCGGGCCGATGATGAGGCGCTGGCCGCGTTGCAGGAGGCACTCGGCCTGCCCGCGCCACCGGAGCACATGGAGTGTTTCGATATCTCACACATCAGCGGCACGTTTGTCGTCGCCTCGATGGTGCACTTCACCCACGGACGGCCCGACAAGGCCAACTATCGGCGCTTCCAGATCAAAAGCTTCATCGGCAACGACGACTTTCGCGCGATGGAGGAAGTCGTCGGCCGGCGCTACCGCCGCATCCACGAGGAGGGACGCGCGATGCCCGACCTCATCGTGATCGACGGCGGACGCGGGCAGATCGCCGCGGCGTTGAAGGCGTTTGTCGCGCTCGACCTGCCGCCGCCCGCGCTGATCGGGTTGGCGAAGAAACACGAGACGATCATCTTTCCCGACGAGCGGCCGCCACTGAACCTCTCGCTCGCCCATGCGGGATTGAACCTGTTGCAACGCCTGCGCGACGAGGCGCACCGCTTTGCGAATACCTACAACGCCGATCTCCGCTCGAAGAAGATCCGCGAGTCGGTGCTCGACGATTTTCCCGGGCTGGGCGTCGTGCGACGCGCGGCCTTGATGGAGCACTTTGGTGACATCGATCGCCTGCGGGCGGCGAGCGCGGCCGCCATCGCCGACGTGGACGGCTTCGGTCCCAAGCTCGCGCGTGAGTTGTACGAGTTCCTGCACCCTCCAGCGGAACGCTCCGAATTGCCCGCGGCGGTGCCTGCCGCGACCGCATCGGCGCCGGTGGATTCACCGCCAGCCGTCACGCGGGAAGCATCGGCCGAACCGCCGCCCGCCGACCACGAGCCACCCGCAGCCTGACCGACGGCCCCAAGGACGTGCGCTTCGGCGAAGCTCTGGCGGCGCCGCAGCATTGCCAATCGGCCGGCCACTGACTACCGCTGACGGCTCCATGCGCCTTGCTTCCTTTGCCTGCGTTGCCCTGGTTCTGACGGCTCCGCTCGTCGCCGTCGAACTCGCCCCGATTTTCCAGGATCACATGGTCCTGCAGCGGCAGCAGCCGCTTCCCATCTGGGGAACCGCCGCGCCTGGGGAACAGGTTGAGGTGGCTTTCGCCGGAAGCCAGGCGCGTGCGACTGCCGACGCCGACGGCTCGTGGCAACTCACGCTGCCGCCGCTGGAGGCCAGCGCCACCGGGCGCGACCTCGTCGTACGCGGCGCCGAGACGATCACGGTCCGCGACGTCCTCGTCGGCGATGTCTGGCTGCTCTCGGGTCAGTCCAACATGGAGTGGCCGGTGCGGTCCTCGCGGGAGGCCGAAAAGGAGCAGGCGGCCGCGACCGATTCGCGTATCCGTCATTTCAAGACACGACGGACCATCGCCCACCAGCCCCAGCCCGACGTGCGCGGCCGCTGGGTGGTCACGAGTCCCGAGACGGTGGGAAACTTTTCCGCGGTCGGTTATTTCTTTGCCCGCGAGATCCTGCGCGAAGTCAATGTGCCGATCGGCCTGCTCAACAGCACCTGGGGTGGCACCCCGGTCGAGTCCTGGCTGCCGCCGTCGAGCCTGACGGTGTATCCGATTCGCCGACTCGCCGCCGACCACCAGGCCCGGGGCTTCAACCAGATCGCCGCGGCTTACGGCCAGCAGGAGGCTGCCCTCGCCCGCTGGGCCAGCACGGGATCGGCCGGAAAGACGCCGGGCGAACCGTGGGCGCCGGGACCCGAGATTGCCTCCGGCGTGCTCTACAACGGCATGGTCGCGCCGCACGTGGGTTTTGCGCTGCGCGGCGTGCTCTGGTATCAGGGCGAGGCCAACGCCGATCAACCGGACAGCTACGAGGCGCTTTTCCGTGAACTGATCGAAGCCTGGCGCCGGGAATGGAAACGACCCGACCTGCCCTTCTACTGGGTGCAGCTGGCCAACTGGAATCGCGCCGAGGCCCACCGCACCAACTGGGCGCAGCTGCGCGACGCTCAGACCGCCGTGCTCTCATTGCCGCACACGGGTCAGGCGGTGACGATCGACATCGGGGATCCCGACGACATTCACCCGCGCAACAAGCAGGAGGTCGGCCGCCGGCTGGCGCAGATTGCACTGGCGCGCGACTATGGCCGTCCCGTCGTGTACCAGGGTCCTGAATACGCCGGACTGCGCTCCGACGGCGATGCGTTGCGCGTCAGTTTCGAGCAGGCCGACGGCCTCGAGGCGGACGGTGAGGTGCGCGGGTTTGAAGTTGCCGGAGCCGACCGGGTTTTCCGTCCTGCCCGAGCTCAAATCGACGGCCGCGAGGTCGTCGTTCGCTCGGCGGACGTGCCGGCGCCGGTGGCAGTCCGGTACGCCTGGCGCAATTGCCCGGAAGCCAACCTGCGCAATGGCGCGGGCTTGCCAGCCGTGCCATTCCGCAGCGACGACTGGCCAGTGTCACGCTGATCCACCGGAATTGCGCGACGACGGCTGAAGTGCGAGGTCTCGCGCTGCGGCCGCAAGAGCTGCGCCCAGTGCGGCCACCATCGGAGATCGGGATCAACTTCGCCTTTCGGCCCAGTCCATAGGGCCCTGATTCGCCCTTCGACCCATACCCACGAAGGCGCTCCTGCGGTACAACGAAGCCCTCACCCTCGTTGTGCCATGACCTCGATCATCACCGCCATCGCCTTGGGCATTCTGCTCAGTCCTCTCTTGATGGTGCTGGGCATCGGTCTGGCGCATCGCTGCCTCGCGCACGGCCGCGGACGAGCCCCGACGGCGGCGGTCCTGACGGCCGGTGTCACCGTGGCGCTGATCGCCGCGCTCGTTTGCGGGCTGCTGGCCAACGAACTCGCGGGCACCGTGGCCCCGAAGATCCTGTGGACGTGCGGTCTGTTGAGCCTGCTGGCCGGCGTCGCGGTATGGGACCACGTGCTGGCGCCGGAGAGCGACGGAGCGCCGAAAACCCGCCCCGCCACCGTGCGACCGCCTACGTCCATTCCGGCTCAGCGTTCGCCAATCTTTCGCTAAACCGCGGCGCCAGCGCGGAATGGGCTGGAGCCACACACGGCGCAGGAGCACGCTGCCGCCTGTGTCGCCCCGGGATGCCGTAATCGCCAGTATCGGTGAGCTGAGTGTCACGCCTCGCGTGATCCGGCACCTTTCGCGTTTCCTGCAAAGCCCGGATGAGGACATGAGCGACGCGATTGAGGCGTTGAAGGCCGAGCCGGTTCTGACGGCCGCGATTCTCGCCGCCTGCAACGCGCCTTACCAGTACCGCGGCGGCAAGGTGCTCGATCTCGAATCCGCGGTGCACCGCATCGGTTATCGCGAGACCTACCGTATTGCTTTGCTGGTGACATTCCGGCAGGGGCTGCGTCTGCCCAACCTGCCAGACAATGCCGCGGCGGACTGCCTCTGGCGGCGCGCGGCCATCGCGGCCTGCGCGATGGAGCAACTGACCGTCGAGGTGCACGCCCAGGCCGCCGCCTACACGACCGGCCTGCTACACCTGATCGGCTGTTTTATCCTGGCGCGCAGCCGGCAATGCACAGCGGCCCTGGACCCAGCACATCCTTCCGTCGCCGCCCGGGCGCAGATGGAGCAATGTTCCATTGCGTATCCAGAAGCTGGTGCGATCGCGCTCGAGAAATGGGGCTTCCCGCCGCAGATCACCGTTCCGATCCGGCGCCAGCTCGAGCCGGTGGTGGCGGGAGAGCACGGCCCCGCCGCTGCGCTGCTGACGCGGGCCGCCGGCGTCGCCCTAGAAATTGAAGCGAGCCGCCCGGGCAGTCCGATGTTTAGCGTCGAGACGGCGATGCGCGAACCCGACGAGCTCACCCGCTCGGTCGAAACTGCGTCCACCGAGCTGCTGAACGCCTTTCATCCGGGAGCAGTTCGCCGCCCCGCCTGGGCCGATCGGCCGCTCAAGCCGGTGCAGGTCTGAGCGCCCGCGAAGGCGTCACCTGCTTACTGATACAGCCAGTACGGACGCGTCTGGCGATGCCACGCTTCCGCCGCCGTCCGCCAGTGCCGCACCCAGCGGTTCACGTCGACCTGGGCTCCCTCACGCGTCACTGCCTCCCACCAGGCGGTCGAGCCCACGTGGATGTTGAAGGTCCGCCGCTGCGTGGCATTGAGACCACGAAACGGATTGGGCGGGTCGTACCGGCAGGCGAGGCGCATCAGGTGGAAGCTCAACTCCGTTGGATTCCATCGCGCCCAATCCGTGACCTCCACATACACCCGCTCCGTCGCCGTTCCGCGGGCATCCGTCAGCTTCAGCCGGCGAAACGACAGCCCGGGCAATCGTAGTGACTGCAGGTCGCTCTGGAGTTGGCTGGAACTCCGGCCCGCAAAGGCGAGCGCGCGAAACGGGTGTCCCGTGCCGATTCCATGCGTGAACGCACTGCCTTCGCACCCCAGCCCGGTCATGGCGTAGCCCACCACCGCGGCGAAATCGCGAATGTTCTGGGAAGTCGGCACGAAGTTCAGGCCGGTCTCGGGCCAGCGCATGTCGCGTCGCCAGCCGCGCATTGGGATCACCGTCAAACGGCCGCGCTTCCGTTGCGCCTCGGTCACCGCCAGTGCCCCCGGGGTGGCGGCGGCCCAGCGGGCCAGTTCACCCATCGTCAGCCCATGCACATAGGGGATGCGAAACGCCCCGACGCCGCTCATCCACTCGGCGTCGAGGAGCGGGCCATCCACTTTTTGGCCGCCCAGCGGATTGGGCCGGTCGAGCAGGATGACTTCGAGCCCCTGTTCAAAGCAGGCCTCCACCGTGTAACGCATGACTACGCTGAAGGTGTAGGAGCGAACGCCGATATCCTGCAGGTCGATGACCACTGCATCCAAACCCCGCAATTGGGCCGGTGACGGTTTGCGGCTGTTGCTGCCGTGCAGGGAATACACAGGAAGGCCGGTTCGCCGATCGACCGTGTCCGCCACGTGCTCCCCGGCCGCCGCGGTCTGATACAAGCCGTGCTCGGGGGCGAACAGCGCCACGAGCTGGCTTTGCGGCGCCCGGCGGAGGACATCGATGGTGGATTCGCCGCGCCGGTTCACCCCGGCCGGATGAGTGAGCAGACCCAGTCGTTTGCCTCGAATCGCCCGGAAGCCATCCGCTTCCAGCACATCCACCCCCAGCATCACTTGGGCTGTCGCCGGAGCCCGGGCGGACGTTGGCACCGGACTGGTTCGCGTCGGCGTGGCCGCGGCGCTCGGCGGCGTCGGCCGGTGACGATTGGGCGATCGTTCCGCCACCGCGGCCGCCGGGAACATCCCGAGAACGAGCAACACCACGGCCAACCCGAACCGGCAGCGGCGAAAGGGGCGGAAGCAAAAACGCATCGCGCAGGGAGGATTCGACGGCTCGCACGGGCTGCAACCCCGCAACGCACAACGATGAGTTTGAGGCCATGAACTGGAGCTCGAGACGGAACCTCCGCTCCGATTCCGGTCTTTGTTCCCATGTACCCCCTCGCTCGGCTTTTTCGGCCCGGCGTGCGGGTCGCGGCGGTGACCGCGGCCGTGGTGGCGTTTAATCTGCCACAGGCCCAAGCGCAGGCGGAGGGCACTGAAGGCGGCCGAGCCGCCGCTCATCGTCTTTTGCGCGAAAGCCACCCCTACGATCCGGCGATCCGGGAGCAGGCGATGCAAATGCTGGCAGAGAGCCAGGATGCAGTGCGCCTTCCGCAAGTCATGGTGGTGGAATCGCGCTTGCACCGGCTGCTGACGCAGAGCCTGGCGACGCAGCAACGAGCCATCGACGCCCGACGGCGATCACTGGCCAACGGAGCGGCCATCGACCGGATGTTCCTCGGCCTGCCCACCCGCATCGGCGTGCTTCCCTACGAGAACCTCCTGCCCGCGGGTCTGCGCGAAGGGCCCGAGGGCTCGCCTGCGGCCCGCTTCACGTTGGTCAGCGCTTTCTGGTGACGCGACACCGACGCAGGATTTTGGGTAAATTTTGCACTGCCCTCTTGATCTGGCGGGCCCGACGGTCGTAAACCCCTCGTCCGCACCACTTCTGCACGGCGCTAGCCGCACTCTTCCCAACCCAGCCCTCCACCCATGATCGATGCCTCTTCATATCCGATCTGCACGCATGGGACGGCGGCTGCCCTCATGGTGAAAAGCGCCCGTCGCGCGGCCCTCGCGCTTCGTCGCTTCACTGGCTCTGCCAACGCCAACCGCGTCCGCAACCATGCGCGACTCACTGGAAGTGGTCTAAACTGACGACTCGAGTACCCAAACTCTAAGCCGCCGCCCACTTCTAACCGGAAGTGGGCTTTTTGTTGCCCGAGAAGGGCCTGCTTCCGTCGAGGACACCCACGCTGCCTCGAAAATCCGTTCCGCTTCGGGCCTTCTCTCATGACCTGCACCCTCCTTCCTGCTCCCGCGCTGGAGCCGACCGATCTGCTCGACCTCGTCGAACGGGCGCTCGCTTCGCTCAGCCCGCGCCTGCCGGTGTCCGTCGATCGCGACGACCTGGCCTCGGCCGGCAAGCTGGCGCTGCTGCACGCCGCGGACCGCTTTGCCGGGCCGCCGGAGGAAGCCCGCGCCTACTGCTTCGTCCGCGTGCGGGGCGCCATGCTCGACGAGCTGCGGCGGCTCGATCCCCTCGCCCGCCGGCGGCGGGAACGGGCCCGGGCCGTCGGGCGCGCCGATGCCGACTTGACGGGCCGGCTGGGCCGCGCGCCGACGGTCGCCGAGATCGCGACTGCACTGGAGCTCTCCACCAACGAAGTCACGGCTGCCTTGGCCGACCTCGCGGCCGAAGAGGCCGGAGCGGAAGCGCCTTGGGAAAACCTGGCCGACCACGCCGCTCCCTCGCCCCTCGAAGCAGCGGAACTCGGCGACCTGTTCGCCGGGCTGCGCGCCGCCCTCGACCGACTGCCGCCGAACCAGGCGCTCGCCGTCCGGCGGTACTACCTCGAGGACGCCTCGCTCGACAGCATTGCCGCCGAGTTGGGCGTCTCCCGGGAACGCGCCCGCCAGGTGCGCGAAGCCGGCGAGAAGAAGCTGCGCGCCGACTTCCACGTGCTCGCGCTGTGGGACGCCCTGCTCACCGGAGCCCGCGCGGCCTGAATGACTCCGGCACCCACCATCCAACACCATGAAACTCCTCTCAAAACTGCGCCGCTGGCACACACCCGTGCTCCTGCTCCCGTCGGATCTTCCGTTCTGGGAGCACCGTGCACCTCCGCGAGGATCCACCAAAGGTCGGCTGCGCGTGCTCTGGACCGGCTCGCAAGTGGCGCCGGTGCCCATCCTCACGCGCGACCCGCCAGACTTCGACCCGACCCGCTGATCGGGGCGCTCGGTGTCCCCACGCGCGCAGCCTCGTCGTCAGGGCGGCCTTCATCCGCCGCCCTGGCGGCTCAGGTCGCGCGTTTTTGTCGCAACCGATCGAGCAGCACCGCGGCGACGATGATGCCGCCGGTGACGATTTCCTGCACCCAATTGGCCAGCTCCAGTTTGGTGCACCCGTTGGCGACGACCGTCATTAAAAACGCGCCGGCGAGCGTTCCGGCGATCGTGCCCTGACCGCCCGAGAGGCTGGCGCCGCCAATCACGACCGCCGCGATGATGTTCAACTCCAGGCCGACCGCCGTCGTCGGGTCTCCACCAGTCAAATACGCGAACTGCAGCACGCCGGCCAATCCGGCGAAGGCCGAGCCGACGATGAATACCCACAGTTTCAGTCGTTCGACGCGCACGCCGCACAAACGTGCTGTGGCCTCGTTCGAGCCGACGGCAAACACATGCCGGCCAAAGCGCGTGTAACGCAACAGCGCGCCCACCAGTAGCGCGAAACCGAGCAGCAGCCACACTCCGGCGGGCAATCCCGAAGCCGGCAGCTCCATCAGCCGGTTCAACCAACTGTCGTCCGGGTAAATCGGTTGTTCGTCGGCGAGCCCTTTGGCCAGGCCACGCCAGATGCCCATGGTGCCGAGCGTCACGATGAACGGCAGCAACCGCAGCCGCGTGATCAACAACCCGGCCAACAACCCGCACAGCGCGCCCGCCCCCACGCCCGCGACACCCGCCGCCAGCGGGGACCAGCCCTGCCCCAGCAGCAGCGCCACCACGATCGTGCAGAGCGCGATGATGGAGCCAACGGAGAGATCAATCGCCCCCGAGATGATCACCAACGTCATCCCGAGTGCGGCGATGCCGATGATCACCGTCTGCTGCAGCATGATGCTCGTGTTGCCCCAGGTGACGAACGTCTCCGGCCGCAGCGCGGCAAAAAACAGGTACACGACCACCAAGGCAAAGAACGGCCCGAAACGGGTGAGCCAGGAGCGCGCTGAACGAACAGGAGACAGGCGGTTCTCGGTCATGAAAAAAGCACTACGATTTCGCTTCTCCGCCGGCCGCGGGGGCACCTTCACCGGTGTCCAGACCAGTCGCCTCGCGCATGATCCGGTGCTCGTCGAGTTCCGCCACCGGCCGCGCCGGGCCCAAGCGGCCGCGGCACATCACAG
>JAEWIY010000119.1 GCA_023386835.1 Verrucomicrobiota bacterium | reverse complement strand
CCCACGGCCGGTCGGGGACCAGATCTCCTTCATCGCCGGCGAGGCATAGCGATCGGCAAGAACGTTCGGAATGGACGCGGAGGACATGGAAGCCCAACGAGAACAGGTTGCCGGCCGTGCGGCGACCGCAAATCGGAGCCACCTCACCAGGGGCGCCGTTTAGCCGATCGGCCCATGGTGGCCGGTTCCGAATGTGGGTAGACTTTACCCATCATGAATTCCTCCTTTTCTTCCGCTCCGTTCACGCCGGCCGAATCGCGCCGCGTTGCGTCCGCCGCGGTCGTGCGCCGCGTCTTCACCCGGTCGCCGTTCGCGACCGCTGGTGCCCCTCGGCTGCTTCCCGGTGTCACCACGCTTCCGCTACAGCGCCGTGATCGGTCCCTTTACGCCTGGTTCGAATCCGGCGGGATGGTGCTGACGCTGACGGCCATCGGCGCCGCGGTCACGGCGATCCTGATCGGCTGAGCGCCCTCAGGCCGCCGGGGCGAGACAGCGGACGGCCATTTCCCGGAGCACGTCCTCCTGTTCGTGCGGTCGCCGGATCAATTCCTCGAACGCGACCACAAATTCCTGCTGGTTATCGATCAACCGGCGCAACGAGGGCAGCTTGGCCGAACCCGCGAGTTTGCCGAGATACCAGGGGTTCTGGCTGAACACGTTGTAGGAGCTCTTCTCGGTCGCGCCGACGAAGTGCCCGGCGTAGCTGGCCTGGGCGGTTTTCAACCCGTCGAGACCGCGCGGCGAAACCCGCGCCTCGCCCGAGTCCACCAGCGCACGAACCTGCAGAAGGATCCGATTCCGGTTCTGCAGCGCGCTGATGATTGGGCGGGCATCGCCGCCGGCGAAAAAGTGCCGGTGCAACGCATCGAGCGTCCACGGCAAATTGCCGCTGAAGAACGCCTCGGCGGCTTCAAAAAAATCTCCTTCGGCGACGTTCGGCGTAAGGGTGGCCACGTGCTCCTCTTCAATCGCACCCCCGTCGCCTGCGTAGGTCGCGAGCTTGCGCACTTCCTCGATGAGCAAGCGTGTATTCGGGCCGACCTTCGCGAGCAGGAGCGTCACTGCTTCGGGCGTGAGGGTGGCTCCAAGTGTCTTGGCTTCGCTCAGGACAACGCTGGCCAGCGCCTCGGCGTCACCGTCGCCGCCAACCAGAACAAAATCTCCCGTTTTCTCGCACCATTTCGGGAAGCTGCGGCGGCGGTCGATCGGTGCGGCCGTCACCAGGATCGCGACCTCGTCGGGGTTGTTGCTGCCGAGCAGGCGCTGCAACTCTTCGACTTGCTTCAAGGTGCCTTCGGCGCGCCCCGTAACGGTGTCGGCCAGGAAGTTCACGTCCTTGAGCCAGACCAGCCGCTTTCCGCCGAACATCGAAATGGTCTGCACGCTTTCGCGGAAACGATTCACCGCCGATTCGACCTCGCCGACGTTGCCCGCGAATCCGCTGATCACTTCGCGGGAAAACTCATCCGTGACGTCCTGCGCGAACTGATCGAAGCGTTCTTTACCGACCCGACCGACCAGGAAGTCGTCAGGTCCGCAGATGAAGGTAAACGGCTTGGTGGCGGCCATCGCGTCCCGAACCAAGGCGGAGCCGCGCAGCGAGGCAAGCGTTGGCCCACGGGCGGGCTTCAGACGACGTCGTTCACGTCGCGTCCTGACTCGACGAAGTGTTTTGTGGCAAACGGACACTGAAACGCGCGCCGCCGCCCGGCGCCTCGTCGACGCCCACGGTGCCGCCATGCGCTTCCACAACGGCTTTGACGACGCTGAGCCCGAGGCCGAGACCCCGCTGTGAGCGGCTCGAATCACCGCGATAGAGCCGCCGCCAGATTTTCTCCCGATCGACCGCCGGCACACCTGGTCCGGTGTCGGAAATCACAAGTTCGGCCACGTCGTCGCCCGCCGTGCGCGTCTCGATCACGACGCGTCCACCGGGCGGTGTGTACTTGAGCGCGTTGTCCAGCAAGTTGGCCACCGCTTGGCCAAGCCGCACTGGATCACCGGTCACCGGCACGGCCGCCGTGCCCTCCAGGCGCACCCCGATGCGCCGTTCGTCCGCAGTTTCTGAATACAAATCGGCGGCCTCGCGGGCGAGGTGGTTCAGGTCCACCTGCGTGCGTTGGAGCGCCAGCGCACCGGATTCGGCGGCAGAGACGTCGAGCAACGTTTCCAGCAGGTGCAACACGCGTTCGGACTCCTCAACACAGTCGGCCAGCGCCTCACGCACGGCGGCCGGGTCGTCGGTGCGTTGCAGCGCCAGCTCGGCCGCCCCGCGCAGTCGGGCGAGGGGCGTGCGCAAGTCATGCGCGAGGTTGTCATGCGTCTCACGCAGCGCGCGGATCAGCCCGGCATTTTTATCGAGGAGGGAATTGAAGTTCTCCGTCAGTTCGGCGACCTCGTCGCGTCCCGGTGGTTGTGGAACGCGTTCCGCCAAATCGCCGGTTGCCACGATCCGCCGCGCCGTTGCGGTGACGGCTCGCAAAGGCGCGGTGCTGCGCCGCGCGACAATCACGCCAGCCAGAATCGCCGCCAGCAGGATCCCGGCGCCTGCGATGGCGAACGTGCGCCGCAACGGTTGCAACAGCACGGCACGGCTGTCGGTGCTGCGTGCCACTTGCAGCAGGCTGCCGTCGCGAAGCCGAAGGGACGCGATGGCGAGGTCCCGCTGGGCGTCGCGTGGGACGCGGATCGTTTGCACCACCTGCGTCTGCCAGCCGCCCCAACCGTCAGGAAGGACCAGCGAGCCGATTTGTTCGCCCAGCCACTCGGGCGGAACCTTGGCGAACGGAATTTCACCCCGACTGCCCACGATCCGCACGAGCAACGAGCGAACGGTTGGGTCCTCCTGCTCCGTGATGAACTGCGCCCGCAGCGCAGCCAGCCCGCCGAAGTTGTAGGCGGTCGCGTACACCTCGGCCCGACGTGCGACCTCGGCGTTCTCGCGGGCTTCGAGCGCGGCTGCGAGGCGCCAGTAGAGCACACCGAACAGCAGGGCGGCGCCACAGGCGAACAACACCCCGAAGAGCGTCGCCAGTCGGGCTGCGAGAGAGCGGTGAAACAGGTCCGGCACAGGGCGGCAGGTGCTAGGAGCCGGCGTGGCGCGGCTGGAAGATGTAGCCAACGCCGCGGCGGGTCTCGATCCGGGTCTTATCCGGATCGATCTTCGCGCGTAACCGGTGAACCAATACGTCGACGACGTTGGTTTGCGGATCAAAGCTGTAATCCCAGACGTGTTCCAGGATCATGGTTTTGGTGACGGGGCGGCCGGCGTGCCGCAGCAGGAAGGCCAGCAGCGTGAACTCGCGCGGTTGCAGCTCCACGGGTTTGCCCTGGAGCGTCACTTCCCGCGTCACGAGGTCGAGCGTCACGTCGCCGGCCACCAGCCGTGTTGGCTCACTCGTCTGGGTGGCCCGGCGGATCAGCGCCTGGACGCGGGCGAGCAGCTCGGAGAACGCAAAGGGTTTGGTGAGGTAGTCGTCGCCGCCGGCCTGCAGCCCCTTGACGCGGTCCTCCACCCCGGCGCGGGCGCTCAGGAAGAGCACGGGAATTTGGCGGCGGCGGGCCCGGAGGCGTTTGACTAGCGACAGTCCGTCGAGCTGCGGGAGCATCACGTCGACTACCGCGGCGTCGTAGTCCGTGGTCTCCGCCAGCATGAGCCCGGTCTCGCCGTCTGAGGCGAGATCCACCGCGTATCCGGTTTCCTTGAGCCCGCGCACCAGGAAGCTGGCAATCTTCGCATCATCTTCAACGACGAGGAGGCGCATGGTGGCGGGTACACACATCACGGATACGCGCGGAAGGGAAAGAGCTTGGGACGAGTGGTGCCGGCTAAAAACGAGCGCGGGCGCCCGGCCACACGC
>JAEWIY010000066.1 GCA_023386835.1 Verrucomicrobiota bacterium | reverse complement strand
CCCCGGGGGCCCCCCCCGGCCCCCGCCGACGACCGCGTTTGTCACTTAATACGTCAAAAACGCCCGGGCGGCGCCGGGGTCATCGCGTTCGAGCGAACGCCGACGGACGACTTGTCACTTAATACGTGACAAGTGGTTTGCGGGTTAGTTGGGGGTGGTGAAGACCCGGCGGTAGTCCAGCCAGCGCGCGTTCGTCAGGTCCAACTTGCGCTGCAGGTGATCGAGGATTTCGGGCGAGAGTTTGCGGATGTCCTCTTCCTGGGGCGAAGCGGCCAGTTCAAGATACTCCCGCGGATCCGGCCGTAGCAGCTCCATCAATACGGCGGTATTGTCGAGCTCCGCCCGGACCGTCTCCAGCATCAGCTGACGGTCCCAACTGTTGCGGGTGCCGAACAGCGGATTCTCCTCACGCGGGAAACCGAGAAGACGGACCCGGTCGAGCTGAGCCTGATAGCTGACGGCGTGACGGACCGTGGTCAGGAAACAGCGGTAGATCTGGAACCGGCGGGCCTGCTGATCGTCGCCCAGTTCACGCGACAGCCGGGCCGCGCGGTCCAGCCGTTCCAGCACGGGATCGACGATGCGACCGACGAAGTAGCGGCCGCTCCAGCTCTGGTAGATCTGCGTGCCCTGGATATCGGCGAGGCTCTCCGCATACGTTTCTTCGCGGGCCTGGAAGAGGAAGCGGCGGAAGTAGCCCTTCTCGTCCGGCGTCAATTCCGACGGAAACGGCACAAACGGACGAGTCAGCCAGCGCTGCTGCACGCAGCCCAGATGCACCAGGTGGCCACCGAGCTGCACGAGTTCGAGACTGCGTGAGCTCTCATGCACGTCGAGCCACACCTGCAGCTGCGCGGCGGCGTTGGCGGCACCGACGCGGCGCGTTGCGAATTCCTCGAGCACTTCGAGGCGGTCCCGCGCCGTGCGTGGACGACGTTCCATCGCCAGGTCGAAGAGATCGAAATACAGGTCCCGATGCAGCCGGTCGCCGAACGCCGCCAGCAGCCGCGGTGCGATGCCTTCGACTTTCGGCAGCTTGTCGCCACCGGCATCGCACCAGTTGCGTTCGATCTGCAGCCGCACCGGCTCGCCGTGCAAGGCCTCGCTGAGGCCCTCGAGCAGGAGCATCGGCTGCGGGATGCCGACGACCGGGCAGAACGTATTCCAATAACCTTCCTCGAAACCCGCGGTGGCAAGGAACGGCGTCGCGCCCGGCCCTTCCAGGTTCTCGATCGCCGTACCCGCAGGCAGGTGACGCGCGATCGCAGCGGGATCATCCTCGCGCGTCCACATCGCCCCCACCTCGAGCTCGACACCGGATTCGCGGGCCGCCGATTGCAACGTGCCGAAGAACGACTTCAACCGCTCGTCCATCTGGCGCTCCCGGTAAAGCGTGTTGCCAATCCGGCCGTTGTAGAGGCCGCCGCTCCAGTCGAGCCCTGTTCCCGAGTCGTTGGTGATAATCGTGAAGAGGTCGATCTCCGGGCACCGCCGCAGCAGGATGCGGACGGCCTCACGGTAGAGCTCCAGCACCTCGGGATGGTCGATCGTGGCGGAGAATCGCGCCACCCGCGATCGCATCGGATGATCCACCCGCGGACCACGCCACAACGGATGGTCACGGAAGACCTGCTCCGGCAGCATGCTGGGATCGAAGAACCGGAACGCGGCCTTCAGCCCCAGTCGGCGCAGCACGGCGCAACGCGACTCGAGGATCCCCATGACACGCTCGCGGTAGTTTTGCGGCAAATACTGCGAGAGCGGCGCGGGCGCGGTGATCTTGAGCAGGCCACAGTTGGAGATGACCCAGGAAGGATAAGGATCATCCTCCTGATCGTACTCCCACGTACTCCAGGGCAACCCGTCCGACACCCGCACGTGGGTGCCGCCGGACTGTTTTGCCCTGAGGGCAAAGCGCTCGAAATCGGCGAGGTCCTGCGTGACCCCGCTGAAAATCATCTTGTTGAAGCTCATCGAGAGGAAGCGGAGGTGAGCTCGGATGGCCGCGCGATCGGCGCGACCGGCGGCGGGCGTTGCCCAAGTTTGAGCAGCGCGTACCCCACCCCGGCAACGAAGGCCGCGCAGAAGGCGATCGCGAGGCGGTCGACCCAGGTATTCGGGATCAGCACCAGGAGCAGAATGAATGCTCCGTACGCGAGGCACATGCGGCCGATGCCGATGGTGCCGCGGGTGTTGGTGTGCTCGACTTCCTCCGTCGCCGGCTCAACCGGCCGGCGCATGCGGGCGAAGAACTCCTCGATCTCGGCCACCCGCTTCGGGTTCATCCGATTGCGGAAGGCGAGGTGAATGCCGAAGAACCAAAGCGTGCTGATCACACTGCCGCCAATCGTGACAGCGATGAAGTGATGCCCACCGGTCCACTCCAGAACCTGCGCTACAAAGGAATCGGGATTCACCAACGGCCCGAAGATCTTGTGGGCGTTTCCGATCAACGAACCGACCCCCATGCCGAGCAGCACCGTGGACCAGCCGGCCCAGTCGGGCACGCGCTTCACGAACAGGCACAGCACCATCGGAACGGCGTACGGAATGCCAATCAGCGCGCTGAAGCGGAACATGAGGCTGAAGGCACCGAGGTCCTTCCAGCTGCTGTACATCAGCGCGGTCAGGATCACAACGATGCCAAAGACCAGCGTCGTCAGCCGGCCGACGAGCACCTGTTCCCGCTCACTGGCCCGCGGACGCAACAACGGCACGTACACGCTGCGGACAAAAACGCCGGCATTGCGGTTCAAACCGTGGTCCATTGATGACAAGGTCGCCGACACGATGCCGGTCACCATCAAGCCCAGCAGGCCGACGGGGAGAACCTGGGAAGCCATGGCGACGTAGGCGGCCTCACCGGGTTTCGTCAGTCCCGGGAAGGCGCCGGCGAGATCCATGCCCATCGCACGAGCCGCCAGCGGCGGGACGAACCAGAGAATGGAGCCGCTTCCGTAAAGGATGGTGGCGAGCAGGGCCGCCCGGCGCGCCTCCCGGCCGTCGCGAACATTCAAATACCGGCCCGCGCCGTGGAGCGCGTTCTGGGTGAAAAACTTTTCGATGAACATCGCGACCACCCAAAACTTGCCAAACTCGGCCGCCGCGGAGCCGGTGAAGTCCCAGTGTCCCGCCGGAAGCCCGGCCTGCAGGCCCTCCCAACCGCCGACTTTGATCCAGGCCGCCACCGCCGCCACGATCGTGATCGGAATGAGCATCAGCGCCTGGACGAAGTCGCCCGCGACGATCGCCCATTGGCCGCCGACCGTGGCCATGAAGACAACGGCAATGCCGCACATGACGATGGTCAGGCGCAGATCGAGCCCGAACGCCGGCGCGCAGAAGATCGCCAAACCGTAGAGCCAGATGCCCGCCACGATCACGCCGATCGGCAACGTCAGCCAGGTGAACACCTGCTCGTTGACCGGGCCCATGCGCGCGCGCACGGCCTCCATTGAGGTGATGACGCGCGTTTGGCGAAACCACGCCGCGATCCAGGCCCAGTTGCAAAAGAACCCAAACGAGCCGGCCCAGTAGATCGTCATCACCACGATGCCCTGTTCGAAGGCGAGACCCGCCGCGCCGGTGAACGTCCACGCGCTGAACGCTCCCATGAACGCCGAGGTGCCGACCAGCCACCACGACATGCGGCCACCTCCACGAAAGTATTGGCTGCTGTCGCCGCCGAAGTGTCGGAAGAACCAGCCGACCCCCAGGAGGAACGTAAAATAAACGATGAGGACGCCGTAATCGAAGATGGTCAGCATAGCTGGGGCGAGGGAGGAGGGGACGTAAGGAAGCGAGGGAGAGAAAGGAAACGGGGGCGGGACTCAGGTGGAGCGATCGTAGATCTCGACGGTGATCGGGTCACGCAGCGGTTCACCGGCCCAGAACCGCGCCACATTCGCCAGCGCAGCCGATCCACAACGTGGATACTCGGCCACCGTCGGACCGCCGATGTGAGGTGAAACAATCACGCCCGGCACGCGGCAAAGGGGCGATTCGGGGCTCACGGGTTCATGGACCATGACATCCACGGCCACGCGCAGGCGACCCGAAGCCGCCTCCCGCACCAAGGCGTCCTCGTCGACGACCCGACCGCGTCCGACATTTACAAACAGGGCCCGGTCCGGCAGCGCGGCCAGCACCTCGGCTGAGACAGATCCCGCGGTCCCAGGAGTCAGCGCTTCGCAGTCAAT
The DNA here is from genome assembly GCA_023386835.1 of Verrucomicrobiota bacterium. Taxonomy (GTDB): domain Bacteria; phylum Verrucomicrobiota; class Verrucomicrobiia; order Opitutales; family Opitutaceae; genus Actomonas. Next base: position 21,662 of record JAEWIY010000066.1, on the reverse strand, counting down.
CGCCACGTCGGCGCCGCGGAAGGCATCGATCAAATTCTTCGCCGGCGCGACGCCATGCTCGCGGTACAGCGCCTCCGGCACTCCCGCCGAGTAAGCGCGGATCGTCACGTCAAACGGCTGCAGCAGCCGCACGAGGTGCCGCGCGATCGAGCCAAAGCCATGCAGCGCCACCTTCGCCCCCCGCAACGGACGCGTCGCCACCCGCGCCCAGCTGGCGCGCGTCTCGGGTGACTCGATACAACTGCGCCAGCGGCCGAGGTCGCGCAGTCCCGCCAGCACCAGCAGCAACGCCTGCTCGGCGACACTGGCCGCGGCCAGCATGCCCCAGTTGGTCACAAGTCCGCCGCGTTCGAGAAACACGCGCGGCACGAGGCGCCGAACCGTGCCGGTGACATGGGAAACGTAGCGAAGCCGGCAGGCCGGATCGTTGAGCCACTCCATCGGCAACGGCGGAGTCGTCCAGGCGCTCACGAGCACAACCGGGTTGAGGGCCCGCAACCGCTCGAGCCACGCCACCTGCGTCAGGCCCGCCGTGTCCACGCAGTCCACGCGAACGCCCACGGGCGCGAGGTCCTGCTGCCCCTGCGTCAGGAAAAGTTGCCGCTCCTGGGCGCTCATGGCGATGACCACACTGACTCCACTCTTTTCCGGGGAGGCGGGCGCATCGGGCGGCCGGGAAGAGGCAGCGGTCATATCTAATGCGCGTGTGACCCGGCCGGACATCTTTGGCAACCCCAAACCACCGCGCTGTGAGGCGAACCCACCGCGCGCAACGATGTGCGAGGCGGACCATGAATCAGAATCTCAATGGCCACCGGCGGCCTCGTCTGAGTAGGCGGGCCCTTCCAATCTCGCACCCGTAGTCGCCCCGGGGCTCGCACGCGAGCGGGAGGCGTGGAGGGTAATTTTTCGCTGCTGCTACTGACACCGGAGCAAACGGTTGTCTGGCCGCGCTCGGAGTGGTTGGGGAAAAACATTGCCAGCGCGGTCACGCTAAATCTAATGCGCGTTTGACCAAGCTGGTCCCAGGACCGGCCGATTCCTTTCTTCCATGTCGCTCTCGACCTCCTGCCCTCCTCTTTCGCCCACCGCCTCGGTGACTGCGTCCCCGACCAAGCCCGTGCGCTATGCGTACGTCGGCACCGGCGGCCGGGTGCGCATGTTCATCGACCCGGTGCCGATGACGTACGGCGCGGATGCGCAGATCGTCGGCCTGTGCGACTCGAGCCTGGTGCGGGCCCGTTTTCACCAGAAGCGGCTGCAGGAGAAGTTTGGTTACGGCGAAGTGCCGGTGTATGCGGCGGCGGACTTCACCAAGATGCTGCGCGAAACCGGCGCGGACGTCGCCGTCATCTGCACGGTCGATTCCGAGCACGACCGCTACATCGTGGAGGCGCTGCGCGCCGGCTGCGACGTGGTTTCGGAGAAGCCGATGACCACAACGGCGGAAAAGTGCCGCGCGATCCTGCAGGCAGTGGAAGAAACCGGCCGCTCGGTGCGGGTCGCGTTCAACTATCGCTGGATTCCCGGCACGACCAAGGTGCGCGAACTCCTGCAGAGCGGCGTCATCGGCCAGGTGCGGCACGTCACACTGGAGTACCTGCTCAATACCAGCCACGGCGCCGACTACTTCCGGCGCTGGCACGCCCACAAGCAATTCTCCGGCGGCCTGCTCGTCCACAAGTCGACGCACCACTTCGATCTCGTAAACTGGTGGATTGACGCCGTGCCCGCGGACGTGGTGGCCCATGGCGCCCTGCAGTTCTACGGCCGCGACAACGCCCTGCGTCGTGGCGAGGCGCATCGCACCCGCTACGAGCGCTACCTGGGCGCGCAGGCGAAGGACGATCCGTTCGTTTACGACTACTCCCACTCGATGATCCAGGACATCGAATACGAGAAGGCGATCTACCTCGGCGAGGCCGAGAAGGAGTCCGGGTACATCCGTGATCGGAATGTCTTCCGGGACGGTATTGATATTGAGGATACGATGAACGTCCTGGTCCGCTACCGCAACGGCACGCTCCTCAACTACTCCCTCAACGCCTTCAGCCCGTACGAGGGCTACCGCGTCGCCTTCACCGGCGACAAGGGTCGGATCGAGTACCGCGAGATGCACGGCGCCCACATCCCGGGCGAAAGTTCGGTCGGCGCCGAGCACTTCCATGGCGGCCGCCACGAACTGCGCGTCTTCCCGCTCTTTCAGAAGCCCTACACCGTCGAAATTCCGCAGGTGAAGGGCGCGCACGGCGGCAGCGACACGTTGCTGCAGGAGCAGATCTTCTCCAGCCGGGCGCCCTCCGATCCGTTCAACCGCTCCGCGGGTCACGAACAGGGCGCAGCCTCCATCCTCATCGGCATCGCCGCCAATCAGAGCATGGCCACGGGACAGCCGGTCGCGATCCGGGACCTGGTGGATCTGCGGCCCGACGCCACCCGCCTGACCGAGCTGCGCTGAACTCCCAGGCGGGCGACTTTCCGCGACCCCCGTCCAAACCTCCCTCCAAGCCACTGCCGGCGCCTGGTGCGCCGGCAGCCGCGTTTATCGGAGCGTCCGTTAACGCTTCCGGACCACCGGCCGCAGCACGAGATTGCGGTACTCGATCGGCCCGTGGTCGCCCTGGAGCAGGATCGGTCCCGGCGCGGTGACGTCGGAACTCAATGCCCCACCCGTGCAGCCCTCGAGCGGCTGATTGTCGATGATCGTCTCACCGTTGAGCACAACGGTGACGTGCCGATCGACCATCGTGATTTCCATCGTCTGCCATTCACCGGCGGGCCGCTCGACCGAACGCGCGGGCGCGATGCGGCTGTAGATGGCGCCCATGCCGTGCGCGCCCAGCGATTGCCCGGCACTGTCGGCCACCTGCACCTCGTATTGGCCGCGCAGGTACACGCCGCTGTTGCCGTTCGGCGGCACCCGCGTCTCCACCTGCAGGCGGAAATCCTCAAAATCCTGTTCGGTCTGCAGGTCGCCCCACGGGGCGCCTGGCCCCCCTTCCGGTCGGTTCCGCAGAACCCCGTCCTCAAGGCTCCAGCCGTTGCGTCGCCCTTCCCGGCTGAGTTTCCAGCCCTTCAGCCCCGGACCGGACAGCAACGCCACGGGCTCACCGAACTGCACCCGCGCCAGGTCCGGCCGCGCCGGCAAGGGCGGCTGCCGGCGCCCGGTCGCACTCGACCGCTCCTCGGGCAGCCCCTCGCGTGTCACCGTAAAATCAATACGAATGCCCTCGTTGGCCGGCTCGACGCGCAGTTGCACCTGCGCCACGCCCTGCCAGGTCACCTTTCCGGCGGAGTCACGGCGCGTCTCCGGCCGCTCATGACGGACCACCACGGAGCGGCCGGAAACATCCACCCCGGTGGCCGGATGCACCGAGCCACCGCCCCACAGGTAACTGGCGGTGGCCTTTCCGTCGGTCCCACTGGCCAGTCGCAGCCAGCCGGCGCCGCCATTGGCGAGCGTCAGCGCCCAATCGCCGGCCAGGTTTGCGGGCAGGGCTGACGAGGTCTGCGCCTGCGCGGTGGCGCCGAGCACGAGCAAGGTGGTGCCGGCAAACAAAGAGAGGAGGAAGCGTGAGCGGTTCATACAACTACAGGTCGGAGAGTTAGAGGCCGTGGCCGCGGCGGTAGGTTTTGGTGACGAAGGCATTCGCCTCCGGCAGGTTCGTCACCTGCATCGCCGCGTGATCCCACTCGATGGGTCGGCGCGCGCGCACCGCCACGTTGCCGAGAAGGACGGTTTCCGTCAGTCGCGCCGCATAAGCGAAATCGGCCCCGGCCGCCGGCCCGCCCTTGCAGGCGCGTAACCACTCGGCGAAGTGCCCGCCTTCGACGCGCGGCAGCGTTTTTGGTGGCAACTCGCCGCGACGCTCCCGCATCCGCGCCTCAGGAATGAGGCGAGCACTTTGATAAATGTGGTCGGCGAAGAGCGTCTCCTTGGAGCCGATGACAAACGTGCCGCCTTCCGGCAGTTCGCGGTTGCCCTCCCAACGCTCGGGAAACGGTGGCAGCAAACCGCCGTCGTACCAGGTCCATTTGAACGCCCGGTGCTTCGGACCAGCCGGAAAATGGTACGTGATCATCGAGGCCGTGGGAGCACTGATCGCAGTCATTCCGCCGCTGATCGCCTCCACGCGCGTGGGTGCCTCCAGTTCCATCGCCCAAAAGACTCCGTCGAGAATGTGGCAGCCCATGTCGCCCAAGGCGCCGGTGCCAAAGTCCCAGTAACCGCGCCAGTTGAACGGGTGGTAAGCCGGATCGTACGGCCGTTCCGCCGCCACGCCCAGCCAGGCGTCCCACTCCAAGGTCCCCGGCTGAACCGGCACATATTTGCTGTGATCGGGTGGCTGAACCCCTTGCGGCCAGATCGGCCGATTGGTCCAGCTGTGCACTTCCTGCACTTCGCCGAGCACGCCACCATCAATCCACTCCTTGACCAAACGGGTGCCCTCCAGCGCGTGGCCCTGGATGCCCATGATGGTCGCGACCTTCTTTTCAGCGGCCAGCTTCGCCAATTGGCGCGCTTCCCAGATCGTATGGGTGAGCGGCTTCTCGCAAAACACGTGCTTGCCCAGCTGCAGCGCCGCATAAGCGATCGGGAAGTGCATGTGGTCGGCGGTTGAGACCGTCACCGCGTCGATCTGGTTGCCAACCTCATCCAACAACCGCCGGTAGTCACGATAACGCGGCACGTCGGGATATTTCCGATACATCTCGGCCGCACGTTCGTCGTCGACGTCGCAGAACGCGACCAGGTTCTCCCCCTTTACGCCGTCGACCGCCGCTTCCCCGCGGCCACCCACTCCGATGCACGCGACATTGAGCCGCTGGTTCGGCCCGGACGCTCCGGCACCTTGGCTGCGGAGGATCGCGGGGAAGGCGACGGACGCGGCCGAAGCCACGCCAGCAGAGCGCAGGAACGCGCGGCGGGTAACGGAAGGGGGCATAGGGTACCTCACGGTGAGCGCAAAACCATCTCCGCGCCAATCAAAGTTTCTTCGCCTGGGCTCGTGGCGAGGAACGATCTCCATCGGCCGCTCCCGCCCCGGCAACGGAACCGCCTGCGGGTCCAATGGTCACGATGGCTGCGGCACGCCCATGCAGGCGCCGAAACAACTCAACGGCATGTGGTGTGACGGATCCGTTTCAACGAACGAGGACCGCGCTGGTTTAGGACCACGCGGACGGCAGCGGACGTCGGCAACCCGTCGCCCACAGAAACACGGCCAGGAGGCGGCGTCACGCCGCTCGACCCACCCCACCGCCGGTCGAACGGCCGCGCAGATTCGCTCGTGACCCACGCCGTCGACAAAAACACCAACGCGATCCCACCGAGTGTGCGGCAGATCCTGCACGCGCCGCAGCCGGCTCTCGCCGACGCGATTCGCTCCTCCGTTTCCCAGATCTGCGCGCGGCATCTGACGAAGCTGCGCTCCGAGATGCCCTCCGCGCAATCGCTCGATGACGACGCGCTGCGCGACGACCTTGATGTCATGCTGGACGCGCTCGCGGAGACGTACGTCAACGAGGACGGCTTGGCGCGGCTGGCGTTGATTGGCCCGGCCCACGCCACGGCTCGGGAGGGCCAACAATTTCCGATCGACGAGGTGATCCATGAACACGTGCTGCTGCGCGGCACGTTGCGCGAGTGCCTCCGGCAGCAGCTTGGACGCGAACTGAGCCCGAGGGAGCAGCAAGCGCTGGACGCTGGCGTCGACGTCATCCTGGCACGTACGGTCAAGAGCTTCGCCGCGCAGCGGGAAGCGCGGCTTCGTTTCGAGAGTAATGCGCTCGCGCAGTTTCTCGCTTCCATGTCACACGACGTGCGCAACGAGCTGAACGGCGCCATGACGAGCATGCACGGAGTGGTCGACACCGCCTCCGAACTCCGGCCGCACCTGGCGAAGTCCGGCGCCGACCCGGCCAGGCTCTCGCAGTTTGAGGAACTGTTGCGCGAGGTGGACGAGTGCCGCCACGCGATAAACTCGACGATCAACGCAATGTCGCGGCTGCTGGAGGCGGAACGTCTGCGCAAGAACGTCACCGCCTCTCCGCGCGCGGTCGCCCTCTCGAAGTTGCTCGACGGCGCTGTTCGCTCCGCGGCGCGGATGGATCGCGGCGACCGACCGGACGTCAGCCACGCCGTGCAACGGATCAAAGTGAAGTGCCCGGACGAGCTGCAGCTTTGGACCGATCCCGATGTGCTCGGCACCATTTTGGTCAACCTCATCGGCAATGCGGTGAAGTACGCGCCCAACGGCGAGATCGAAGTCGTGGCGCGCCTGGCGTCGGACGACAGCTGCGAACTGACGATCACCGACCATGGCCCCGGCCTGCCACAGGAACAGGTGCAGGCGCTTTTCGGCGAATTCCAGCGCGGGGAGCATCCCGAGGCGATCGAGGGCGTCGGGTTGGGTCTTTTTATCGCGACCCGCGCAGCGGAACTACTCGGCGCCCGCCTCGATGCGAAAAGTGCGCCCGGTGAAGGCAGTCAGTTTCGACTGGTGCTACCTCCGTCCGCGACGCTGCCGCCCACGTCGAGCGCGGCTACGTTGCCCCCGTCGTCGTCGCCACCGTCAACACACCCCGAAAATCGATCGTGATGAACGATCCTTCCCTGCCGGCGATGAACATTGCGCTGACGCTGGATGAACGCGGCGTGATTGTGAGCTGCCCAGCGTGCGGTAGCGGCAACCGGATCGACTACGCGCGGTTGGATCAGCGGCCAAGGTGCGGACGTTGCGGCGCGTCGATCCCGCCACCCGGAGCACCCGTGAACGTCGAAGCGCGCGAAGACTTCGTCGCGCTGGTCGCCCGATCCGCGGTGCCTGTTCTGGTGGACTTTTGGGCGGCGTGGTGCGGCCCGTGCAAGATGATCGCTCCCGAGGTGGCCAAAGCCGCCGAGCTGGGGCGCGGCCGCTGGTTGGTGGTCAAAGTGGACACGGAGCGCCTGCCGCCATTGGCCGGACAATTTCAAGTCCGAGCCATCCCGCTGCTCGTGCTTTTCCACGGCGGCCGGGAAATCGCCCGGCAAGCCGGCGCCCTGCCCGCCGCCGCCATCGCCCATTTCATCTCCGACCACACACGAGCGGCCGGTTAATCCACCGCGGCCGGCGCGACGCGCCTTCAGCTGCCTGCACGTTGGGGTGCTGCCGCGAGGTGCGCCAGTCCGGGTGGCTCCGGCGGCACGGGCCGTTCCCATGAAGCATTCCGGTGCACGCCCGATGGGCGTTTTCGCGACTCGGGGTAAGTTGCGCATCGAACGCTCGCCCGCCGCCGAAGCGTCTGCACATCCCACCGTTCATCACCCTGCCCTTACCGCCATGGCCTCACCAACCGCCGCCGACGTGCTTGTTGACACCCTCTGCGCCTGGGGCGTGGACGTGATTTTTGGTCTGCCCGGCGACGGGATCAACGGCATCATGGAGTCGTTGCGGGTGCAGAAGGAGCGCATCCGTTTCGTGCAGGTCCGCCACGAGGAATCGGCCGCCCTGATGGCGTGCGCGTACGCCAAATACACCGGCCGCCTTGGCGTCTGCCTGGCCACGTCCGGCCCCGGAGGCATCCACCTGCTGAACGGACTCTACGACGCCAAGCTCGATGGGCAGCCGGTCCTCGCGATCACCGGGCACCACTACCACGACCTGATCGACACCTCGGCGCAACAGGACGTGAGCCTCGACCGCCTGTTCATGGACGTCGCGGTCTTCAATACGCGCATCATGGGGCCGGAGCATGTTGGCAACGTGGTCAACCTCGCCTGCCGCAGCGCGCTCGCCCGCCATGGCGTGGCGCACATCAACTTCCCGGTGGATACGCAGTCGCTCGCGGTGAGCAGCGGCGAACGTTCTCCCCGCAACATCCCGAACTACGCTGCGACCCAGGTGTACGCCGCCCGCGCCGGGCTGCCCGAAGCGGACGATCTCCGGCGCGCCGCGGAGGTGCTGAACGCCGGGAAGCGCGTCGCCATCCTGGCAGGCCGGGGCGCCCTGGGCGCAGGCGACGAGCTGGTGGCCGTGGCCGAGACACTGGGCGCGCCGATCATCAAGGCCCTGCTCGGCAAGGCCTGCGTGCCCGACAACTCACCGTACACCACCGGCGGTATTGGTTTGCTGGGTACGCTGCCATCCCAGGAGGCAATGGAGAACTGCGACACGTTGCTCATGGTCGGCACGTCATTTCCATACATCGAGTTCTACCCCAAACCCGGCGCCGTCCGCGCGGTGCAGATCGACCGCGATGCCACCCGTATCGGGCTGCGTTACCCGGTGGAGATCGGGCTCGCGGGTGATGCCCGCCAAAGCCTGCAACTCCTGCTGCCGCAGCTGCGGCGCCAGGAGGACCGGAGCTTCCTCGAGACGGCGCAGAAAGGCATGCGCGAGTGGTGGGATCTCATGAAACAGCGCGGCACGCGGCGAGACACGCCGATGAAACCACAGGTGGTCGCCTGGGAGCTCGGCCAGCGATTGCGCGACGACGCGATCATCAGCTCGGACAGCGGCACGATCGCGACCTGGTTCGCCCGGCAGATCCCGGTCAAGCCGGGGCAGATGCACTCCCTCTCCGGCACTTTGGCCACCATGGCCAACGGACTGCCGTACACGATCGCCGCCCAGATCGCGTATCCGGAACGGCAATGCGTGGCGTTCGTCGGTGACGGCGGCTTCACCATGCTGATGGGCGAGTTCTCGACCGCGGTGAAGTACCAGCTCCCGATCAAGGTGATCGTCATCAAGAACAACAGCCTCGGTCAGATCAAATGGGAGCAGATGGTTTTCCTCGGCAATCCCGAGTACGGGTGCGATCTGCATCCGATCGATTTCGCCGGATGCGCGCGAGCGATGGGTGGCAAGGCCTGGACGATCGAGGATCCCGCCACCTGCGGCGACATCCTGGCCCAAGCCTTGAGCGAGCCCGGCCCGGTGCTGGTCGAGGCCGTCGTGGATCCGCACGAGCCACCCATGCCTGCGAAGATCAATGCGAAGCAGGCGGTGCATTTCGCGAAGTCACTCGCCCGCGGCACGCCGGAACGGATGAAGATCGCGACCACCGTCGCGGCAGACAAGGTGCGTGAACTTATTTGACCTCAACCGCGGATAGAAAATCCCGGATCCGACTCACCGGGGCTCAGGCGCGCGAAGGGCTGGCGAGTCGCCAATTCTTAGCCCCGCTCTCGAGTGCATCCTCCGTCTCGCGCAGGCGGGGCTTCTCTCGCCGGGCTCTTTGCGGTAGTCGATCGACATGCCCCTGACTCCCCCGCTGGCCTGGCTCGGTTCACTCCTTGCGCTTTTTGTTGCGTTGCTCCCGGCCCTCGGGGCGCGGGCCGACGCAACAGAAGGATGGATCACGCTGTTCGACGGCCGCTCGTTAGCCGGCTGGCGCGCCGCGGAGAACCCGGCGAGCTTCCGGGTGGAGGACGGGGCCATTGTCGCCGACGGACCACGCGCTCATCTGTTCTATGTCGGATCGGAAGGCACGGCGTCGTACGAAAACTTCGAGTTCACCGCGGAGGTGCGGGCGGCCGCGGGGGCGAACTCCGGGATCTATTTCCACACGGCCTGGCAGGAAAAAGGCTGGCCGGCTCAGGGCTTTGAAGTGCAGGTCAACAACTCGCAGAAGCAGCACGGCGACTACCTCGAGTTGAAGAAGACCGGAAGTTTGTACGGGATCCGCAATACCTATGTCGCGCTGCCGCAGGATGACCGATGGTTCACGGTACACATCCGTGTGCAACGGCCGGAGGTCGAAATCCGTATCAATGGCGTCGTGACAGCACATTACGTCGAGCCCGCGGAACCATGGCCCGCCGGCGCTCCGGAAATCAACCGGCTCGGCCGTGGCACCTTTGCCCTGCAGGGCCATGACCCGGAGAGTCGGGTGGCTTACCGCAACCTGCGGGTGCGGCCCCTGCCTTCCGGCGAAAACACCTCGATCCCCCGCCCCACGCTGGATGCCGCGGCCGTGCAGCGACTCGTGTTGGGCAAGGCCAATTTCCCGCTCATCGACCTGCACACGCACCTCAAGGGCGACCTGACGCTCGAGAAGGCGCTCAAGCTGTCGCGGGACACCGGCATGGGACTCGGCATCGCGACCAACGGCGGAATCGGTTTTCCGATCCAGAACGATGCCGCCGCGCTGGCCTTCCTCGAGGCGATGCGCGGGCAGCCGGTGTTTCTCGCCCTGCAGGCGGAGGGACGCGAGTGGGTGCGGTTGTTCAAGCCGGAGACGCGCGCCCAGTTTGACTATGTCTTCACTGACGCGATGACGTGGACGAACCGGGCCGGAAAACGGCTCCGGCTGTGGATTCCCGAGGAGGCGGACATCGGGCCGAACGTTCAAGGCTTCATGGACGAACTGGTCGCCAACACGGTTAGGATCATCGCCGAGGAACCGATCGACATTCTGGTCAACCCCACCTTCCTGCCGGATTCCATCGCGGGCCGCTACGACGAATTGTGGACGAAAGCGCGCATGCAGCAGGTGATCGACGCTGCCGTCCGCCACGGCGTCGCCATCGAGATCAACGCGCGTTACCGGTTGCCTTCCGAAACCTTTCTCCGGCTCGCCAAGGCGGCGGGAGCGAAGTTCACGATCGGAACCAACAACACGTCCGCGGCGGACTTTGGCGACTGGTCCTACCCGCTCGAGATGCAACAAAAACTCGAGCTGGAGTGGAAGCACATGTGGGTGCCGGGCCACGCCCCCAGCCGGGCCCAGCGCGAACTTTCACGCTGAACCGGCGCGCGGTCCAGCCGCGACAATCCGGACGTCGCCGACTTTCAACTACGCTGGCGCCGGTGCAGGCGCGATGCGGAGGTGCCGAAGCTTATCCGGGTTCGTCACCATGTAGATGGCGCGGATGTGTTCACCCTCCAGGGCGAAGGCCGCCACCATCCGGTGGCCGTCGAGGCGGTCGATCAACAAGCCCGGTTCTCCATTCACCTGGACCGGCGTCATACGCGCGCCGGCAAACCCACGCCGGCGAATACCGATGAAGAAGCGACCGATGTGATCCGCTGTACGAATCGGGCGCAGCGCGGAGCGAACCCGGCCGCCGCCGTCGGTGTAGAGCATCGCATTGGCACTGAGCAGCTCGAGAAAGTCGCCGAGTTCGCCGTGGGTGCAGGCGCGCACGAAGCGTTGCACGGCCTGCTCGACCGCGGGCCCACCCATCGCCGCCGCATTTTCCGCGGCCGGCCGCTCGGCCAGACGCGTCCGGGCTCGACGAAAGATCTGCCGGCAGTTGGCCTCCGATTTACCCACGATGGCCCCGATCTCCGCGTACTCGTAGTCGAAGGCCTCGCGCAGCAGGAACACGGCGCGTTCAACCGGGCTGAGCTCCTCCAGCACGACGAGGAATGCCATGCGCAGCGAATCAGCCATCGCCGCCACTGCATCCGGCGCCCCAACGCTCTCGTCGACCAACGGCTCCGGCAGCCAGACTCCAACGTAGTTTTCTCTCCGATACCGGGCGGAGCGTAGATGGTCGATGCAAAGGCGCGTGGTCGTGGCGGTGAGCCAGGCGCGCGCCGAATCGATCTGGGAGCGGTCCGCCTTCTGCCAGCGCAGATAGACTTCCTGCACCACGTCTTCCGCCTCCGCCACCATGCCGAGCATCCGGTACGCGAGCCCGAAGAGCTGCGCCCGGTGCTGGAGGAACGCATCGGCCCCGCGCTCCCCGGCGAGCCGGTCGTCGCCGGCCGGCTCGGCCGCGGCCCCGGCGGGCGGCGGTGGGAAGCGATTGTCTGAGGCTGCAGAGACGAGATTCATCACACCAAAGCCGGCTCGCGGCGCCGCTGAAGGATCAATGGTTGAAACCCAACGGCATCCGGAAACCGACGCCAAACCGATTCCAGCCGTTGATGGAGACGATCGCGAGTGTGAGCTCCGCCAGTTCGGGCTCGGTGAACTCCTCCCGCGCGGCGGCAAACTCCTCGTCGTGCACCGGTCCGGAGGAGAGACGGGTCAGCACCTCGCACCAACGCAGGGCGGCGCGCTCCCGCCGCGTGTACAGAGTCGTCTCCGCCCACGCATTGAGCAGATAGATTCGCTGTTCGGTTTCGCCCGCCTGCCGCGCATCGCGTGAGTGCATGTCGAGGCAGAAGGCGCAGCCGTTGAGCTGCGACACGCGTAGTTTGACCAGCTCGAGCAAGGCGGGCTCGAGCGAGCTGCGGTCCACCGCGGCTTGCAATTCCCGCATCGCCGCGAGCACGTGCGGCGCGGCTTGCCGGTAGTTCAGGCGCGGCTCGGCCGCGGGCAGATCGATGATCGTGGAGGTGTGCATACACTCTCTTGGACGAAACAGCCGCTCCGGATGTGACAAAACCGGGCGGAAGTGCCGGTGGCACTACATCGCCGCCCACGTGCCAAGCGCCACCGTCAGCGCCACGGCCAGCCAACCGAGCAAGGCCATGACGCCGTCGTGCGCGATCAACGCGAGGCCAAACAGCATGATGGCGGCTCCGATGCCATTCGCGCTGAACGGGATAAACTCGGCAAAGGGTGTCGTCAGCGCCAGCAAGGAAGATGCAACCGCAATGGCACGCGCACCGCCGGTTCCGACGAGAATCGGCAGGCGGTGACGCAGGAAACGATCGATGAATCGAGCCGGCCGCCGCAGCCACTTCCTAATCGTATGGCCGAGTTTCTCGGCTTTGACCGAGCGCTTCAGAAGCCATTGCGGCAACCAGAAATGGCGTCGCCCGAAGACCATCTGCACTGCGATCAACAGGACAAAGAGGCCCAACAAGACCGGCACCCCCGGGATGTCGCCGATCACCGGCGCACTCATGATCAAGCCGGCCAGCAGCAGCAGCGGCCCGAACGAGCGCCGGCCCACCTCGTCCATCATGTCACTCAAGCTCACCTCGCCTCCCGACTCCGCCGCCTTCTCCAAGCGATCAACCACCTCACTGAGCGACTTGGGAGGCTGGCTGGATGACATGCTTGATCCTAGCACAACTCGCTGCGGCGGAAAGCGTCCGAAGGCCGTCACTCACCCCGGATGCCGGGTCAGGAATTCTCCGGGCTCCTCCGCTCACGCCCGCTTCGGCGAGTTTGCCCTGGACGGTGTTCCGAGCGGTCCCTTCTGCTGCCCGTCAGATGAAATCCCGTCCCGTCGCCCGCGCCCGCCCGTCCACGTTAACACGCGAGCGTGAGCGGGTGCGCCAGCTGATGGAGGCCAACGGCCTGGTTGCTCCCGCCGAGGACGTAACGTGGCACGCGCTTCCCGGGCCAGAAGCCATCCCGGACAACGTAATTCCTTTTCCGATAGCGGCTAAGCGGAGCGACGCCCTCTAGCGGCAAAAAGTTATTCACAATCCCGCGTCTTGTTCGCTCGGGGGCGGGTCTGTGGCCGTCTATGAGGACCATCTGGAAAGGCTCGATCAGCTTTGGCTTGGTGAGCATCCCGATCGCGGTCTATCCGGCTACTTCCGGCGCCGAACGTGTATCGTTCAACATGTTACGCAAGGGCGACCTCAGCCCGATCAAATTCAAGCGGGTCGCGGAAGCCGACGGCAAGGAGGTCCCGTGGGAGCAGATCGTAAAGGGGTATCAGTACGAGAAAGGCCAATACGTCGTGTTCGAGGACAAGGACTTCGACGCGGTGGAGCTCGAATCAACCCATACGATCGCGATCAAGGACTTCGTGGACGAGAAGGAGATTAATCCCATCTTTTTCCAGACTCCGTACTACCTCGAGCCCATGAAGGGCGGGGACAATGCGTACGCCCTCCTCCGCGACGTTCTGGCCGAGACGGGTAAGGTGGGCATCGCCAAGGTCACGCTGCGCAACCGTGAGCACCTCGCGGCGGTGAAGGCACAAGGCAACCTGCTCGTGATGGAGCTGATGCACTTTGCGCAGGAGATCGCACCGGCTGACGCCATCAAGGCCCCTCCGGCCCAGTCCACCGGCGCACGCGAGCGCGAAATGGCGAAGGCGCTGATCCAGCACATGTCGAGCGAATGGAATCCGGACCGCTACACCGACGAGTACGCGTCGGCCGTAATGAAGCTGGTCGACGAGAAGATCAAAGCGGGCGGCAAGCCGGTGAAGACTTCCGCCAAGTCGAAACCGTCGACGAACGTCATCGACCTGGTGCAACTGCTGCAGGAAAGCCTCGCCGAAAAGAGCAAGAAGCCGACGAAGGCTCCGGCCAAGAAGAAGGGCGGCCGCACCCGCGCCGCGTAGTTGCCCCGCGGATTCAGCCCGCGGCGCCCACACAGAGGTCCAGCAACCGCTGGTGCACAGCGGTCGCCTCAATCGCTTCCGCTTGGGTGCCTGCGCCAATCAGGACCGGCCACTCCGCCGGATCCCGCGGGCACGCGCCGTGTGAGCCTTTGACGAGCGACGGATCGAGCGGGATGACGTCCATCAGCATCCGAAAGCCCAGCTTTTTGCGCAGCAACTTTCCGACAATGCGCGCCTTCGCGAGCTTCAGTTGCGGATCGACGAACAATTCCACCGGATCGTAACCGTACTTCCGGTGGATATCGACGGTGCGGGCGAAGTCCGGCGCCTTGGTCTCGTCGTTCCAGTAGTAATACGTGAACCACGCGTCCTCCGCCGAGAACGCCACGAGGTCACCCGCGCGTTCATGATCGAGCCCGGCCGCGGCTTTTCCGTCGCGATCGAGGACTTGTTCCACGCCATCGACCGCCTCCACCACAGCGCGAGCACGTGCGAGCAGGGTGCGATCATTGACGTAGATGTGCGCGACCTGGTGATCCGCGATCGCAAAGACGCGACTGGCGCCGCAATCGAGCAGCTCGCGCCCCAGTTCCTCCTTGATCGTGATCCAACCGAGTTCGCGAAACACCCGGTTGAGCGCGATCGATCGGCGTACCGCCGTGATGCCGTACTCCGAGAGGACGACCGTGCGCACCCCACGCCGCGCATAGAAATCGAGCAGGTCGCCCGCCACCCGGTCGATGGCCTGCAGATCGGGCACCAGCTTCGGATCCTCCGGCCCGAGCCGCTGCAGGTTGTAGTCGAGGTGCGGCAGATACACCAGCGACAGGTCCGGTTGGTGCCTCTCCTCGATCCACTCCGCCGAACGCGCGATCCATTTGGACGACGCAATGCCCGCCGTCGGTCCCCAGAAACTTGGGAAGGGGAACGGACCGAGATCTCGTTTGATCTCGTCCCGGATGCTCATCGGATGGCTGTAAACGTCGAAGACCTTGCGTCCATCCGCTGGATACATCGGCCGCGGCGTGATCGACCAGTCCGCGGTCGAGTACATGTTGTACCACCAAAACAGCTTCGCGCAGGTGAAGCCCGGTCGCGCGGCCCGCGCTTTCTCCCAGAGCTTCTCTCCCTGGACGACATGATTGGATTGCTTCCAGAACTGATGCTCCGCCAGTTCGCGATGATACCAACCGTTGGCGACGCAGCCGTGCTGGGCCGGCGGCAGGCCGGTCAGGTACGTGCTCTGCGCGGTGCAGGTCACCGCCGGCAAGACCGGACGGATTCGGGTCAGCCCACCCGCCTGCGCAGCCGCGTGCAGCCGGGGCATGTTCGCACCGAGCAGGCGCGACGTGAGACCCACGACGTTGAGTACCGCGATCCGTTCAGCCATGGCGCGTCCGCAATTCATCAATCGCCGCGTCGACCACGTCCACGTCCATCGCGTGCACATCGTGCCGCAAACCCGGCGCCCGGATGAGCGGAATCGTCAGGCGGCCGCCCATGTGTTCGCGAAACTCGTCGAGACCGGCGAGCACCGTGCGGCGACCGCTGGCATCACGTTGTTCGAGCTCCGGTACGAACAGCTCAAACTCCAGGGTGCGAATGATCTGAATGATTTGTTCACCGAGAGAAGCGAGCAGCACGCCTGTCCGCACTGCGTAGAGGACATCGAGCGCCATGCCAATCGCCACGGCTTCGCCGTGGCGCAGCCGGAAGGCGGACATCTGCTCGAGCTTGTGGGCGGACCAGTGTCCGAAATCCAGCGGCCGGGCCGAGCCGCGCTCGAATGGATCTCCGGCGGTGGCGATATGCTCCAGGTGCTGGCGCGCGCTGAGGCTGATCACGTGTTCGAACGGCACCGGATCAAACCGCGCCAGCGCTTCCGCGTGCTCGTGGATGTAGTTGAACAAGGGTGCATGCCGAATCAGTCCGACCTTCAGCGCTTCGATCAGGCCGGCGCGCCGTTCGCGCTCCGGCAGCAGGTGCAGGAAGTCGGCGTCGTTGATCACCGCATGCGGAATCGTGAACGCCCCGAGCCAGTTCTTTTTGCCAAAGTAATTGATGCCGTTCTTCACGCCCACACCGCCATCGCCCTGGCTGAGGCTGGTGGTGGGCAGGCGCACCAGAGGGATGCCGCGATGAGCGGTCGAGGCGGCGAACCCGACCAGATCGAGCAGCGCGCCGCCGCCCACGGCCACGATGTACGAGTGCCGGCAGAGGCCGGCGTGGTTGATCTCGCTCCAAACGTGCTCGAGTTCCGCGAACGAGTTCTTCGCGCCTTCACCGCCGGGGAGCACGACCGGAGGCGCCGCCAGGCTCGCCGCCACATCGTTTTGGGCAAACCACTGCTGGATGCGCTCCACCAAACCGGGCGCGACCTTCTCCAGCGCCGCATCGAGAAAGACGAGCGCGCGGACGCTTTCGCCAGGTTCGCGCGGGGCCAGCACTTCGGCCAGCACACGGTTGGCGGGCGCGAAGACATCGCGCGTGAAGATCAGCCGGTGCTCCTCGCGGAAGTGCACCGGCAGGGAAAAGACATCCGCCGAAGCTGCCATCATCACACTGCTACGTTGAGGCCGCCAGCCGCTGTGCCAAGCGCCCAAGCGGGTACGCCAACAAACAGACAGCGGCGGGCAGCCATGCGCCCACCACTGCCAGCGCCGCGGCATCCACCAGCGGCATCGCAGCCAGCAACTGCCCCACCCATCGGCCGATCCGCTGCGCCCGCGCCCTGGCGGCCTCCCCGCCCTGCCGCGCCAGACCTGCCTCGCGCCGCGCGATCACGCTGAGCACGACGATGTACACAAACAGGCTGCCCACCCAGATCAGCAGCGCCGGTGTGTCAGTGTGCCCGGGCAACGAGGCGATCGAGAGCGCCAGCAGAGCGCGACAGCCCCCCATCAGGAGCACGCTGCCACCCCAACGTTTATGCAGCCAATCGTACGCCGCGATCACGGCCACCAGCAGCCCGACACGAAACGGTGAGGCACCGAGGAACAACAATCCGGCCACCGCCACCGCGAGTTGGGTGACGCCCAGCCAGGCCGCGGCCGTGCGCGAAACGGCGCGCTGCGGAATCGGCCGCCAAGGTTGGCGCGCCGCGTCAAAGTGCGCATCGGCGACGTCGTTAAAAGTCGCTCCACCCGCGTAGGCAAAACAGCCGCTGAGGACCGCGACCCACAGGATCACCGGCTCCGGCCACGACGGTCCGGCGACTCGTGAGAGCACCAGGGCCGCCACGACGTTGCTGGCCACCGAGGGAAAATTGCCCGCCCGTGCGAGGTCCGCCCAAACCCGGATCGCGGACCGTTCGGCGGGGGCTCCGCCTGCTGTCACACGCCCGCCTCCCCCAACAGCGTTCCAACACCCGTCCGCGTCGCCTGGCCTGCGCCTGGATCGGCCAAACCGCGCTCCGCCAGCGCACCGAGTGTCCACTCGTACTCCTGCACGATCTGCTGACCGATCGGCAAACGTAAGGCCGGCGGCAATACCTCCCAGGTGTAGGTTTCCATTTCGAGGTGCTGGCAGGCGCCCGGATGCGCCGCCAGCCAGTCGAGGGCCTCGATCAGATGGTGACGCGTGTCGGACAACGGTGCGGCCGGCGCGTGGTGCAGCGGCACATGAAAGTGCACACGCCACTCGCCCGCCCCGTCGCCTGCCGAGGTGGCCAAGGCCTCCGGCAGATCGAGGTAGCGCGCCTGCACCGGTTGCTCCTCGGTTGTGCCGACCACCACCTGGTGCAGGTAAACGGGCTCGACGAACGCCTCCAACGCGGCGCGACCCGCGACATCCGGCTGCACTCGCAACGCGGAACTCAGGTGCAGCTTGCTCAGCCGCAAACCCGCGGCACGGAGCCGGTCAAGCGCGGCCCCCGCGGACTCGAACTCCACGGCGAGATGACAGCAGTCGTAGTTGACACCCACATACGGCAACAAAGCCGACGCGCCTCGCTCCTGTTGCTGCCACTCCGCAAAAAAATCCACCGTCTCGACCGTCGTCTCAAGCAGGCACATCGGCTCCGGCTCGAGCCCAAGGTGCAGATCGCGACCTGTTCGCCGCGCCAGCGCTTCAATGGCGCGGCCACAGGCGGTGAGTTGCCGGAAAATCGCCGATCGCCGCTCCGGTTCGGCCGTGACGAAGCCCTTGAACGAGCCCGGCACGGTACTGACGCTGCCAGCCACGTCCTCCGGCACCAGTTCCGCCAGCAACTCAAACAGCCGCAACGTGTACTCAAGCCGGTCGGGCGTCGACCAATCCGGCGCGTACACCTGCTCCTTCACGCGGGTGCCGTGAAAGCTGCCGTACGGAAAGCCATTGATCGTGAAAACGTAGCAGTCGTGCCGCTCGAGCCAGCGTTGGAATCCCACCAGCGTTTCACGGTCGCTCAGCTCCCGTGCGGCGCGCGCCCCCAGCCGCAAGCCAATCGCGTACGGCACGCCGGCGGCGACGTGCTGCCGCACGGGCAGCACGTGCTGCTCCAGCGCGGTGAACGTCTCCGCCCATGTCTCGCCACGATGAACGTTGGTGCAGTAGGCGAGATGCAGGCCGCCGCGCAGCCTCATGATGCGCCTCCCCCGAGCACCCGAAACTTCGGACACTGCGAAAGAAAGCGGACCGGGTTGTGAAACAGCACCTGTTCGATGAACGCGACATCGTGCCCGCGGCGTCGCATCTCGAGCGCGGTCTTCGGCACGGCCAGGGGATCACTCACGCCCCAATCGCAGGCTGAGTTCAGCCAGATGCGCTCATGGCCGCACGTCTCCAGCATGTCGGTGGCCCGGGGCGGTGATGCCTTGGAATCTGGATACAACGTGATGCCGGCCCAGTAGCCCCGGTCGAGCACAGCCCGGACGGTGTGTTCCTCGACATGGTCGATGATGACACGAGCCGGGTTCACGCCCGCTGCATCCAGCACGTCGAGGATCAACCGCGTGCCCTTGAGTTTGTCCTCCAGGTGCGGCGTATGCACCAGGATCAGCTGCTGGTGGCGCACCGCCAGCGTGATGTGGTCCTCGAGCACGCGCAGTTCGTTGCGGGTGTTTCGATTCAGCCCGATCTCGCCGATGCCCAGCACGTTTGGCGCATCGAGGAACTCCGGAATCATCTCCAGGACCGCGCGGGCCAGGCCGAGGTCCTCGGCCTCCTTCGGGTTCAGGCACAACCAGCAATAATGCGGCAGCCCAAACTTCGCGGCGCGCGCCGGTTCGTATTGGGTGAGTTGACGGAAGTAGTCGCGGAAGCCGTGCACCGAGCCGCGATCAAAACCGGCCCAGAAGGCGGGTTCGCAGACCGCTGCGCAGCCCGCCGTGACCATCGCGAGATAGTCATCCGTCGTGCGGCTCACCATGTGGCCGTGAGGTTCGATGTAACGCATGGCGGTTTAGCTGCGCTTCCAAGCTCCGACCGCCTTGCCCGTGGACGCCGCGACCGGCTCTTTCGTCGGATCGCTCAACAGTTCCAGGATCCGGCGGGCGCGCTCGGGTTTGCCGTCCGCCACGATATCGACGGCCTGCCGGAGCGCGTCGCACCGAAAGTCGCCGGCGACGCCGTAACGCTCCACCCGGTCCAGGAACGCCGCAACCTCGAGCAACTTCGCCCGAATCGGCACGAAGTCGTTCTCCACCAACGCTTCGCCCACGGAAGGGGCGACCGCGCTCGATTGACCGGAAACTTTGGACGGCATGTTCGGAGAGGGAAAAGGTCTGTGTGCGCAGACCCGAGTCGGTCAAGAAAGCGAAAACCTCCCACGGTAGCAACCCGCCGTTGCGCCCGCCGCGGCTGGAATGCAGGGGCGAACCGACGGAATTAAACGGTCAGACTGGCGGTCCCAACGGCCCTAAACGATCCGATCCGCGGCCCAACAACCGTCTTTGCTTGGGCCGCGCTTTTCCGTTCACTGGGCGCCTACCCCATGAACCGCCGCCGCTTCCTCCACACCACGGCCACTGCCGCGTCCCTCACCCTCCTGCCCCGCTGGTCCCGAGCCGTCAACGCGGGGGCGCCGGACCGGTTCCGCACAGCCCTCATCGGCTGCGGCTGGTGGGGCAATAACATCCTGCGTGAAGCGATGGCCAGCGGATCCTGTCGCATCGTTGGTCTTTGCGACGTGGATACACGCCACCTCACCGCGACGCAGGCCAACGTCCGCACCGGCACCGGCGACGAACCTCCGGTTTTTGTGGATTACCGCGACCTGCTGGCGGACACGCGGCCGGACATCGTCATTGTCGCCACTCCGGACCACTGGCACGCGTTGCCCACGATCGCCGCCATCGAGGCCGGGGCGCACGTTTTTGTGGAGAAGCCGATCGGCCACACGATCCTGGAAGGGCGCGCGATGGTGAACGCCGCCCGCAAGGCGCAGCGAAGGGTCCAGGTCGGCACGCACCGCCGCATCTCGCCGCACAACATCAGCGCGCGCGACTTCATCCGCAACGGCGGCATCGGTGAAATCGGCATGGTGCGCTGTTTCGTGCACACGGGCGGCGGTGGACGCGAGGAGCCACAGGCGACGCAACCGGTGCCGCGTGAGCTCGACTGGGACCGCTGGTGTGGGCCCGCTCCACTGCGGCCGTACGTCCCCGGCATCCATCCGCGGGGTTTCCGCAACTACCTGGACTTTGCCAACGGCACGCTCGGCGACTGGGGGATTCATTGGCTGGACCAGGTGCTGTGGATCACCGGTGAGAAGCACACGAGCCGTGTCTACTCGGAGGGAGGCCGACCCGTTTTTGGTGCGCCGGTGCTGACGCCCGACACCCAGACGAGCGACGCTCCGGACCATCAGGTGGCCACGTATCAGTTTAGTGGTTTCACGGTCCAGTGGGAGCATCGCCGTTTTGCCGGTAATGGCGCGGAGAAGGGTGAACCCGTCGGCTGCTACTTCTACGGCACCAAGGGCACGCTCCACCTCGGCTGGCAGTCCGGTTGGACGTTTTATCCGGCCCGCCAGAACGAACCCAGCCGACATGAGGCGGCCCAGTTGAACGATCCGGACGGGCAGAACATCCGGGAGCTGTGGGCTGACTTTCTCGATTCGATTCGCACGGGCCGGCCGCCCGTGTGCGACGTCGGCGAGATCCACCTGTCGAGCAACCTGGCCCTGCTTGGCATGATCGCGCTCAAGCACGGCCGGAGCTTGGAATGGGATGGCGAGCGCGAACGCTTCATCGGTGACGAGGCCGCGAACGCGTACCTGAAGCGTGAATACCGCGACGGTTACACGTATCCGGCGGCCTGATTCCCCGGGCTGAGCTCGATCTGCCGCTCCCGGTTGGGCCAAACGCGGCCGCCGGTGCCGTTCGATGGCCTGGTCGATGGCTGTCGTTTGGCCGAAAACTTGCCCTCGGGCGGGAACCGGCACGGGAGATCGTCAATCGACGAGGTGCGGTTCTCTTCCCGCCCCCGCCCATGGCAACACTGGTGCTCATCAGGCATGCGCAGACCGACAGCAATTTGGCCGGTCCACAGC